>JBBQJY010000001.1:0-130315 GCA_038326365.1 Candidatus Curtissbacteria bacterium
AGATATAACAGCATCCTCACCTGGGCACCTGACAGATTATCACGAAACGCAGGAGATCTAGGGCGAATCGTTGATTTGATGGATCAAGGAAAGCTGGCGTATATTAAAACCTACTCACAATCATTTACCAATAATCCGAATGAAAAGTTTCTCCTCATGATCCTCTGCTCGCAGGCAAAACTAGAGAATGATAATAGGGGTATTAATGTAAAGCGAGGTTTAAGAAATAAATGTCAGATCGGTATCCGACCAGGAGTTGCGCCGATTGGCTATAGAAATGTATTGAAAGAAAATCGTATCTCAACAGTTGAACTTGATCCTGAACGATCTCCAATTATTAAACAGATATTTCTTAAAGTTGCAAATCTTGGGTTTTCTGGCAGGATGGTTAAAAAGTGGTTGGATGACATCGACTTTACGACAAAAAGCGGGTGTAAGATGCCTCTTAGCAAAATTTATGTAGCATTGCAAAATCCATTCTATTATGGAGAGTTTAAATATGGAGAACATTGGTATAAAGGAACCTATGAACCGCTTATCACCAAAGCATTATTTGAAAAAGTACAGATACAACTGCAAGTAGCACCACGGCAATGGAATAAACAGTTATTTCCCTTTAAGAAGATCTGTAAGTGTGCAAGCTGTGGTGGAAGCGTAACCGCAGAGCTGAAGTATCGACGAACAAAAGCAAATATTGTTAATTCCCATATTTACTATCACTGTAACCGGATTAAAAAATATGATTGTCCAGAACCATACATTACAGAGCAGGAGCTGATTAGACAATTACTAGGTCACTTGCCACAGATAAAATTAAATACATCCTATCTCATGCAAGAATTTGAAGTAGAGGTAAAACGATTACAACATCTTAAATATACGGTACTCAATGATCGTAATCCTCAAATTGAAATAACACCGCATAATACACAAACTGATTCTGATAAAAGCTATAGTGAATTGCAGCTTGAGATGCTAAGGGACTATCTCCTTCATGTCTTGCAATTTGGCACACCTGAAGAACGAATTAAGATTCTCAAAGGAGTGACTTCTAAATTTACCCTCCGCGATAGACAGCTTCTCCTCGCCTAATTTTCCATACAATCAACTATAAAAAGAAGGATAGGGATTCGAACGAAGGAATATTGTCAACATTTAGGCTCAAAATTGGCTATTTTAGCAAAAGCTTAGAACCGAG
Source organism: Candidatus Curtissbacteria bacterium (assembly GCA_038326365.1). Taxonomy (GTDB): domain Bacteria; phylum Patescibacteriota; class Microgenomatia; order Curtissbacterales; family GWA2-41-24; genus JBBQJY01. Next base: position 1,199 of record JBBQJY010000001.1, read on the forward strand.
CGCATTTCCCTTCGAGCTATTTTCGACGATTTTTAACTCTCCAGGCTATCTTTGGGACTCTTGTATTTTCTTGTCTATTTTTAGCAAGCCACATCAAGCTAATCGAGCATAGTAGACGGGTCTTGGAGCAACCGAAGACCTTATGCGGAGGAGGTGGGATTTGAACCCACGATACCCTTGCGGATATACAGTCTTTCCAAGACTGCGCACTAAGCCTCTATGCGACTCCTCCAAAGAAAGTATATTTTAGATTTTCGCAGCCAATTCTTCAACTTTATCCAATACATTCACCCATAGCTCTTTAGTGCTATTGTAGGTTAACTTTTGCAATACTTGCACGCTCGCTAACCAAACCTTACCGGAAACCTCGTCAGCTGTCGTGGCCACCCCATCCTCAACATACTTCATAAAAAAATAGGTGATTTTCTTAAAAACCCGCTGCCCATCTTCAAAATAAAAATAATCGCAATCTCCTGCCTTTTCCAAAATTTCCGCCCTCACTCCCGATTCCTCTAAAACTTCGCGCAAAGCCGCCTCCTTTGAAGATTCTCCCGCCTCTATGTGGCCTTTTGGAAATTCCCAACCACGATGGCCGGAGTGTTGAGTCAGAAGAGCTTTGGCTTCTCCGTCAACCTTTTTCAAAACTATTCCCCCAGCACTAAAAACTCTCTTAATAGGCATCCACCAGATTTTATCAGATGAATGGTCTCTTTAGCTGATATATAATACGCTCAAGCGCTCGTAGTTCAATTTGGATAGAACATCAGCTTGCGGAGCTGACGGTTGGGAGTTCGAGCCTCCCCGAGCGCACACCGGGAGGAGTGCCAGAGTGGCCGAATGGGATCGTTTCGAAAACGATTATGCGGGTAACCGTATCAGGGGTTCGAATCCTCTCTCCTCCGCATTAACTGATCGAGCCTTACGCCTGTCTCAGCAAATGAACTCTTCTATTAAAAATCGCTAATTTTAAAAAAATTGAGGTATACTAACCGCAACTATTTACATGAAAAAAGAACAAAAGCGCGATTCAGATAGAAAACACCTCACCCAAAAAGAAGAGCCACAAACAGATTCAGTCAAAGCCCAACCGGAAAAACCCATTCCCCTTGCCTTCAAAGTTTTAATTCCACTTGTTATACTAATTCTCTTCGAGCTAATAGCCAGGGGACTTTCAGTCACCGTTCTAAAAAATTATTTAAGTCGCATAGATTTAAGAACTAAACTTGAAAAAATCTATATACCTCCCCCAGAACCCTCAAACGACAATGTTATGCGCTTATACGTTTATGGAGGGTCAACCACCCAAGGTTTCCCCAACCCAAAAGTCGGATTTGTACCTCAACTGTCTTACCAGCTGCACCATATTTTTGAAAATAAAAACATAGATGTAAAAAACCTTGGCTGGTCAGGCTTCACCTCAACGATGGATCGCTACTCGGTCACATCCTCTTTTTGGCATAAACCGGACGCTATGATCGTCTACACTAGCCACAACGAGTTTGTTCACCCCGAAATAGACAATTTGCTACTTTATAGATCTATGTCACATCTTCGGGACAATAGCGTTCTTTTTCGCCTGCTTTTGGCAACCAGCAACAGCCTTCACGGTCAAACAAAAGCAGACAACGAAGAACCCGTCGAAAGAAAAAGAGTTCCCTACTTTCTTGTTAAACCTTATTATTTTCTAAAACTGGCGATTCTCAAACAGAATTATAGATCTATGGTTAAAATTGCCCAAAAAAGCAGTGTGCCCATAATATTTATCACTGCTACTTCAAATATTGGCCAATGGTCACCTCCAGAGATGCCTGTGACTATTTTCCCACCGGGTGAGCGCTATCAGCAGGATTTAAAAAAAGTTCGCACACTAATTGAAGAAGACAACACAGACGAAGCCGAGAAAACTACCAAAATCTATCTTAAAAAAAATCCAAACGATTCCTCATTTCTCTACTTTCAAGCCCAAATCGAAGCCAAACGCCAAAACTGGGATCTGGCAAAAAAATATTTCGAGCAGTCAAAAAATTCTGACCCCCTACAGTGGCGGGCAAACGATGAGATAAATAACTTTGTTCGCTCCCTGGAAGATAAAAAAACAGTTTGGGTTTTAGACGCAGACAAAATCTTCAAGGAAAATTCACCGCATAACATACCCGGTTATTCGCTTTTTCTGGATAATGTCCACCCAAACATCGATGGCCATAACCTTTTGGCAAACTCAATTGTAGAGCTCCTGAGACAGGATCGCATTGTTGAAAAAGATTGGTGGGACAAAACCAATGCTCCCTTGCCGGAAGACGAGCTGCTCAAACAAATGGATGTAACCCAAGACGATCAATTTCAAATAGCAGAAATTACCGCCCTCTACTGCATCAAAAACCCGTTTTTTAATTTCCAATGTGCCCGCGACTATCTGGAGAAAGCGGAGAAAATAAAACCTACGGATTGGCAAATCCCGGCTTCGCGATCAGTTATTGCCTATCTAACTGGCAATATAGATGAAACGAAAAAGCAATATAAAATTGCTCAGGATTATTACGGCGCCCCAATTTCCGACAAAGATGCGCTAAAAATCCCTTATTTGCAAAAGATTAAAGAAAAACTGCTGTAAATTAAAATATTATTCGAGGTTTATTCTTTCCTGAAGCCAATTTGCCCACCTATCTAAGAAAGTGTGTACAGGCCCGTGATGAAAGTGCATATGCTTTTCCAAAAGCTCCAAAAGAGTCCGGTCAGAAACATTTGTCAGAAGAATAATTAATCTTCCGGGAAAATTCAGCCTCGTTTGCACAATTAACAACCGCTCCTCTCCTCGCTTATCAAACCAAAAGGAATCCAATTCGTCCCACAAAAATGCTCTACCGCCGGAAATTATGCCCATATTTGTAATCTTGTGCTCAATTACTTCTGGTGCCGCCAGCGCCAAAACATAAACGACAAAAACCAACGCCAAAATAACCCCCACCAAGAAAAACTCGGAAAATGCAATGGCCGCAAGGACAAAAACCAAAGCATAAAGTGCAATTTTGACAAAATATTTGCGAGATCTTGCTTTAAAAATTCTAACAGGAGATTTCCAAGAAATTACGGCTTTGGCACTCATCGCGGCGACGTGCTTTGCATCCGCTTCTTCGCGAGTCAGAAGTCGTCCATCACCTGAATCAACTGTACCTTCTTGTCTTCTAAATCTTGGCATGGCAGTAGATAGAGTTTATCACAACAATAAATAAACTACAGTGCTTCAAAAGACCTTGCGTCTTGTGATTTTCTTTGCAAAATTTCATATTTCCCAAAAAAAGCACTAGGCTCATAATTACCTACGATATACTTATCCAGCAAGAAAACTCCGCTGCTTACTGAACTCTTGTTAGGCTCTGTCCGTCCACTAAAACCTGAATACAGAACAATATAGTTCACATGGTTATTTACAAGCTCATGAACAATCTGCCCTTGGATGTCATATGTGTTTGCCAAACCCGGATGCAATTCATAGTATTTTGTGGCGCTATCCCTATCTGACAAAAAATAAAATGCGATATCGTTAAGAATCATTCGATCATGGAATGAATTACCTACGAAAATCCTATCTGATAATGAAGTTCTGTTTTTAATATAAGAGATAGCTCCTGCTTGATCCTTATCTACCGCAACACAACCAGATTGCTTAAAAAGAAAGTAGCAATCAAACAAGGGATAATTACTAATAAAATATTCTGTATACAGAAAAGCAAAACCGATAATTGAGAATATCAAAGTAGACAAAAACCAACTAAACAAATACTTATATTTTCCCCAATTTAAATTAAGATGAAAAACAATAGACAGGCAAATAATTGCAAGCAACAACGCGGGAGCAAGATGAATTTCATCCATTCTGCTTAAGCCCTTTATCAAGAAACTAAGACATAATAAAGTCAAAAGTAATAAAACTTTTTTAGAATTCTTACTTTTTTTGAAATCCAAAGCATTGAGAAAGATAGCTAAAAAGCTCAATGTTAAAATTATCAGAACAAAATAAAATATTAGTGGTATAAGTGCATTTAGGTAGGGACCCAAAATTGGCAAGTGCCGCACGCTAAGATATGTGCTCTCGGGAAAAATGAACAGGTCCTGAATCAGAATACCGAATGGTACATTTGTTGAAAAATATAGAACAGCCATTAAGATGGGAAATATAAACCCAATTGCAATAAGCAAAATCGGATAACTTTGTCGCTTTCTGATAAATTTTTCAAAAACAAAGAAAGTCGCAAAACTAATTGCCCCATAAAAACCTAAGTCTGTACGAAAAAGTACACTTGCTCCTAAAATTAACCCACAAAAAAACATCAAGTGTTTCCTGTCCTTTTTATAAAAATCCAAAAGTAGAATTGTCGCAAATAGACTTAGAAGGGTCGATAAGAAAAGAGCAGTACCAAAATTACTAGGTACACCTAAAATTAATACTACGATAAGCCAGACAGATAGACCGACTTTTTTTATTGTAAGCCTGGCTACGATACTGTAAATAGTAAGGGCTAACAATGACCGTACAAAAATGTCATATGTTCTCTCGATAAATAAAGTTGTGCCAAATAATTTGAAAAGAGCCGCAAGAACATAAAACTGTCCCGGAGAATAAATAGTCCAAAAATCACGATAAGGTAGCGCACCAAACAATATTTTCTTAGCACCATAAATAATGAGGCCTTCGTCGTAAACATTCACAGGTTGTCTAAAGGAAAGAAAAAAATAGCCAGCCGCAAGTGTAAACAAGATTAGCAGAAACCAAAATTTTTTGACAAAAAGCATCTGATAGCAAATTTTATTATCAGATAAAAAAAGATAAATTAGTAGTTCAGCTATTGTTTCTTAAGCTCAAACTGAAGAAATGTATGACTCAAAGTGCGAAACGCCTGGGTTTGGAACTCAAGTGGTAATTTTTGTCCTCCATTTTTATTAAAGAGAAGGAGAGCAAAACTTTTGATAAATTAGCTTCAAAAACGACTGATTTTAGTTCGCACGCGTGCGAACTAATTTGCCATTTTATTTTTAACTTCAAATAAAATCCGTGGATCTCACAGCAGCCAAGAGTTTTATGCGGAGGGGGTGGGATTCGAACCCACGGTATCTTGCGATACAGTCGTTTTCAAGACGACCGCACTAGTCCGCTATGCGACCCCTCCATCACTGCGGTGGGTACAGGATTCGAACCTGTGTGACGATTGCTCGCCAACGGTTTAGCAAACCGCCCCCTTAAGCCACTCGGGCAACCCACCAATTTTCGCTATTTTATCCTAAATATCTGTCAACCTCAAACTTAAAACACATGTTGATATAATTGGCCAAATGTACTACAAATCCCCTCTTACTTACCTTATCCCATTTTTGTTCATATTATTCCTGTTCGGAAACGTCAATGTTAACTCAGAACAACAGTTCGTACAGCTAGCTGAGTCTTTTTTAAAGGGCAGCTTGAGCTTTGTAAAGGTTGCCAAAATTTCCGACACTGTTTTTTTTGCAAATCATTATTTCTGGCCGCTCGGACCATTCCCAGCTGTAATCCTACTTCCATTCGTGGTGGTTTTTAAATCTTTTTTACAGGGTTACATAGAATTTCCACTAAATATATTGAATTTTTACCTTGTTTACAAAATTGCCCGCAAATTTAAAGTCGAGCACCAAAAATCACTATTTCTTGCAGTCTTTTTTATTTTCGGCTCAATTTACGCACCCCTCGGAGCCATACCTGGCTCCTGGTACTTCTCGCAAGTTGTAGCATGTTCGCTGATTCTGCTAGCAATTTATGAGTTTCTAGGCACAAGAAGATTTTTATTAATCGGAATCTGTATCGCCCTAGCCGTCGCAACTCGCATGACAACAATATTTTCCTCTGTCTTTTTTCTCTACTATTTAGTCAAAAAACCAATTGATTTCACAAGAATTATAAAATTTACTCTACCTATTGCAATCATCGTCCTCATACTTGGTATTTATAATCAAGCCAGATTCAGCAATCCCTTAGAAAGCGGCTATAATCTACAGCTGATTCCCAAAGACGCCCAAATAAGACGAGCGGCTGGTCTTTTTTCACCAAAACACATTCCTGGCAATCTTTTCTATATGCTTTTAAAGGGCCCAGAACCAATCTTAAGCAATGATTCACACATTCTTGTGCCACCATACATTTCTTTTGATTCATATGGACTTAGCATTTTCTTTCTGTCTCCAATACTTTTTCTAATCTTTGTTGCCAACTACAAGAAAGAACTAGTAAAGGTCAGCGCCTTCACTGTACTCATCATTTCAATACCGGTGATTACTTACTATGGAATTGGTCAAAAACAGGTAGGATATAGGTATGCGCTAGATTTCTTGCCTTTTTTAACTCTTATCGTCATAGATACAGCCAAAAAAATCAATAATAAAATTCTTTATCCAACTATTTTGTTCGGAGTCTTTTTTTCGATGTACTTCACTTATCTTTATTTGGGCGGCAAAGACCTTTAGCCCAACGCAAGTTCCATTGCTCAAGCTTCTTCCGATTCGAACTTCTTTGAAACTCGACAAGCCATTCATCACCAATTGGAGACCGCAGAGTAACCACATTTTTTTGGAAATATTAGCTCCAGTAAATCCATCGAAAAGAATGTGAAATGCTTTTGCAACCATGGCTAATTTTTGATACAATTTCCTTCCTGATTTAATTTGGATCTGGCACCGCCAATTCAAAGCACTCCTCTTAAGCAAGGGAGGTACTAAGGATAATCCAGTTTTCTCCTTAGAGTCATCGTGGGGATGTATCGTTTCGACAGGATAGCCCTTTAAAAATTGCAAGCCGAAGTATGATTCTAAAGGCGCGTTAGGCTTTTGAATTAAAATTAAGTGCAGACGAAAGTCACGCACGCCAATTCGCTTTTGCTGCCTAATTTTGCAGCTTAAGCCATAGGCTGTCTTATTTATCTTTTCTTGGTGAGATATTTAGGGCATAAACAAAGCCAAGAGTAGGTTCTTGTTGTTGATCGAACAAACAACCGAATTCAGATCTTTGCTTTGGGCTTTCCTGATAATCGGTTACAGCCTCAAGCGAGAATTTATAGATTATCTAAGCTTGTAGAAGTTTTTGATTTGTTTTTCTGGACCCGGGCCCAATACCCGGCATCTCCACTAATTTTTTTCTCCGCGAATATCGCGGTCAATATCACGCTCGACCGCTCTTTTTTTCAAAGTTGCCCGTTTATCAAATTTACTTTTAGATTTTGCCAATCCCAACTCAACCTTAGCCAGATTGCCCCTTATATATATGGAGACTGGCACCATTGTCAGTTTGCCTCCAGCAATTTTCCCCTGCCATGCAAGAATCTGATTTTTGTGCAAAAGCAGCTTTCTCTCTCGCCGACTGCTTGCATACTTTTCCGAACCCATCCATGGATTAATAAAAGCATTCACCAAATAGCTTTCACGATCCCGAAATCTGGCAAATGCTTCCGAAAGGTCGACTCTTCCTGCTCGGATCGACTTAATTTCCGCGCCAGAAAGAACCACTCCCGCTTCCACTTTTTCTAGAATTTGATATTTGAATCTCGCTCGCCTGTTATAAATCTTCACTTGACCAAATCGGCAACTAAAACCCGGTTTCCAGAAGCAATATATATTTTCCCAAGTTTCTCATCAACCAAAACTCCCATCGCTTGAGCCAACTTGTCAGACTGATAAGACCTCAGGTAGTTTCCGTCTTTCCCGATGACCAATATCGCCGAATTAGCTCGATCGACAACGTAAACGTTGTCAAGATCGCTGTCTGTATAAATTTCTCCAAAATCACTACTAGCCCCTACCAACCCACTGATATTAAAATCGTCCTTTTTTCCTCGAGTGTATTTTAAAATCGCCCCTCCCTTGGTTACCCAAACCGACCCATCAATAGCCATCCGACTGTTAGCACCAAATTCTTCGCTTTGTTCCAAGTAATCAGCACTTTTTGAATAGCCACTCTCAACCGGTACAAACTTATGAATTTGATTCTTGCCAAGTACGTAAGCATTCCCTGCAAACAAACCCAAATCTTGTCCGTCAGGCGCTTGCCCTACGTCAGTTAAACTGCCCCGCGTGTCCTTCAGTTTAGAAACTTTACCCGAAGAAAAAATGAACAAGTTTTTATCGTAGACACTTCCTGCGGATATGTTTGTAAAATCCCCGAATGTTTTTAGCACTTTTGCGCTTTTATCAACCTCAACCACCTGACTTGAAGAAAAAACCAGCATGCTGTCAGCACTTTTTGCCAAAGTTACTACATTACCTCCCGCTTCATAAAAAGTTTTGAAGTCCACTCCTGCATGACTTTCACTCTCTTTTAATTTTGCTTCTATTTGTGATTTAAGATTTTGGGCGTTAACGTCTTTTGGCCGCAGAACCAAAGCCGATCCCACTTCTTTTTGCGCCTCAACCAAAATACTCCTAGCCCTTGTGCGATTTAAATCTAAAATCGAAACCGCCTCCGTATACTTTCCACCAGCAAGATCCATATGAACTTTAAACTCTGCAGTCTTCTTGTTATTTATTTGCGAACTAATAGTCAAAAAACCGCTTATTGCCAAAATTCCCAAAACAAACACCGCCAAAATAACAATATTGCGTCTCAGTCTAAAAATGGCTCCAATATCACCCTTTTTCAATCTTTTTACTTCACGCAAAACTAAGCCACTCACGGCCGCCAAGGGGTTGGACCCATTAGCCGGAGAGTGGCCGATGTTAAATTGCCCCGGCGCCTCAGCATCTGTCTCTGTTTTTCCTCCATGGGCTGAGATAATTTCAATCGGCTCTGTACGCTCAGGTTCTTCCTTCTCGGCTGCCTGCTCAACTAATGCCTCGTCTTCTTGGTTTTTATCTTTATGGATAGACTCGAGCAACTCCTCCGTTTTCATTTCTTCCTCTACGACTACATCTTTGCCAACTTTCACAAAAGCAGCTGCGATTTGGCTCTGCTGAGCGTCTGCGCTAATATCTGTTGCCAATCCATCAATTATTCCCTCAAGATCAACCTCACCTTCCTGGGTAAAAATATCAACATTAAAAGTAGAAAAGAATTTTTCCGTTCCCAAGACGAAGATTTCCCCGCCGATTAATTTTCCCGAACCACTTGCGAATTTTATTTCACTGGAATTCGGTGCTCGGTATACAAAAATCTTTACCTTATTTTTATATCTGGCAACATAACAAGCAACCTTAAAGTAAAGACACACTACGAAACTTCCCTCATATCCCAATTCTTCAACTCGGCTTTTAACAGTTTCGCAAGCTACTTCCATTCTGGCCAAAATACTTTCTTGTCCTTGTTCAAACTTATTGGCAAACAAATCAAAAAGCTCATGCAAAACAATGCCTGCATCGCCGCCTTCAGCAGCGACAATAAAACAGCCCACAAGCGTTGCGACTATGTCGTTTCCTGGAGATACCCGCTTTGAAAAAATCCCCGTAGCATACTTTTCGTCAACGAGGCCAGTTATTTTTTCAACTTTAATTTTAAAATCACTATTCATTAGAAATTACCAATAACAAAAATCAATATTGCCAACGAGACGCCCAAATGAATAATCGCAATAAATTTCAAAAGCGGCGAAAGGGTGGTCGGCAAAGTTTTTGCCATAACTTGAACTTGTCTCAAAAGTATTATTGCAAACACAGAATAAAAAATTAAAAACAGAACTAGAAAAGCCTTCAAGCCAAAGCTTGAGCTGATATTTGTTAAAAATCCTAAAGAATTTCCGTCTACCAACATTAACTAATCTCCCCCGGTGCTTCACCCTCTTCGTGCCTCACTTGTCCTAAAATTTCTCTCGAAACATCATCTGGTCTAGCCACTTTTTCAAACACGAACTCAGGAATCTCCGATGCAGTTTGCACAATAATATCCCCATAATGAAAAAACGTGGGGAAAAATCCTAAAATTTTTGGGTCCACATCTTCAATTTGTCGCAAAATCGCATAAGAAGTGCTTTTAAAAAGCAGGCCCTTGAAATCAAAGTCCACTATTCGCTCATTAGTTAATAGATAAACATTAAAATACCAAAGCAAAAAACGAAAAAAGGCAATGCCAAAAACAAACAAATACCACGAAACAATAATGAGCAAAAACTGCCCAGGCAAAACAGTTAACGCCAAGGCTGTGAATATTGACCCAGAAAAAGGAACAACAACAAAAGGCAGCACAAACAGAAAGATGACTAGAATTAAAGGTGGTATAAGAGTTATTAAGTGAGCTCGCAATAGAAGTATTATTTTTTCTCCGTCTTCCTGAATTTCAAATGAAATTCCAACCGGCTGAGGTGCAAACATAGCCAGCGGATTTTTAGAATGTATATTATGAAATATCTCTTCGTTCACCAAATTAATTATATCTCTTTTAGGGATAGGCCGAGGTACTATATTGCGAGAACCAGACATGCAAGTATCGCAAGTAAACCTGGTGATATAACTCAACGAGCGACAGTTTCTTCACCTTCTCACTAATACTTCAGCCATCCCGTCTTCCCAAACCTTATTAAATTCACCAAAACAAGCCCTGCTATTCTTCTTAGAAAGAAGTGCCGTCTTCACCTGGTAATGTTCAAATGCATCACACTTGCCTCTGGTTATTGCCACGTAATCACTCAAGATACTTCGGCCCGCAGTCGTTTCCCAAGCTGCCATACGCCCATCAATAAAGACTTTGACCTCCGGCGCTTGCCAATCCAAAAACCCCCCCCAAGCGAATTCATTAAAAACATTCTGTGTTAGTCCCTGGCTATGCATAAATCGAACGGCCTCCAGCGGATATTTGTCCTTTATAAGTAGTTTGTCCATTGAAGCGGCATCAAGCGGATTTGATCCGTAGTAGTAACCCACAAATCCCAATAGCAAGATCACAGCACCACTCGCCAATGTCTTAGTGCATAAATTGCCAAAATTAAGTTCAAAATCCAAATATCTGCAAATTATAAAAACAAAGATTGCGCACCAAAAAAAGACGAAGTTCACGGAAACAAAACCCAGCATAAAAAGAAAAGCCGAAATTAAGAGCCAAACAGGGGGTTGTATTTTGGCTCTAACAAACAAAAGAGCAAGCCCAACTCCAGTTATCGCAAACAAAATGTTAACTGGAAAGAATAACCCCACCGGTTGCCATTCCTGAATATAGTCCAAGTTAGCAAATGTTGTGAAATCACGAGCTACCCCGGAATGCCATAGGGCAAACGGGAAAGGCGTCAGAAAACATCCTAAAAAACCTCCAGTCAAACAGAAAATTGGAAGGATTAAATCATTTTTGTCTCGCGATTTTTGGCCTAACCAATTGAGTAAAATATATAGGCCAAAAACACCAAGCCCCACCAAAAAACCGCGATGAAAATTAGCCCAAAGAGCAAAAAAACAAAAATAGAAAAAAGGCTGAAATTTCTTGTTAAAAAAATTAATCTCCAACAGCAGTAAAAGCACTGCAAAAAAAACGAATGACACCATGTGTGGGCGAACAGACAAATTGGCACGAGACAGAACAATCGCGACAACAACAAAAAAGGCTTTTAGCAAATTTAGCTCTTTGGTTAAAACCAAAAACGCCAGAGTTCCTAAGATTCCAAAAAGAACTACTAAGGCGAAAAAGCCAAAATATTTCAAAACAACAGCAATAAAAATCTGATAAAAAAAATAAGAATTGCCCCAAATGTAACCCGGAATCGTCCAAGAAAATATGTCTGCTCGCAATATCCCCTGACCCTCTAAAAAATGGCTCCCGATAGCCTGGTGCCAACCAAAATCAGGGTCAATGGCAAAATGGGAAAGTATAAAAAGCCCAAACAAACATATAATTATATGGAATTTAAAAGCCCAAATTGGCCGAAGTACCTTATTTTTTCTCAACATTAAAAAGTGGTGATCTAATAGAAATGTAGCCCGGCGCCCTCAAGTTGAAAATAGTTTTGAAGTCCCCACCCGCAACACCAATACTCCCCCGATTCGTTTCAAATGAAACGTTGGCTGTACTACCGTTGTCCGAATAACTAACAGATACTCCAGAAACAGACGTAACAGCCCCTCCCGCTTTTGAATCGGCTAGTCCGCGCAGTTCCTCAACCGAATATGGATTACCTCCCCAGCACGATGTCGTAGTCGGAGTAACTCGGGATCCGTCCACACCGTCTTTGCCCTGAACAAGCCAGGCGTTTAAAATATCAGCCATCTCAGCTCCCGTCAGCCAAGGATGAGATCTGCCGCATTTTCCCGAAGAATTAGAATAGCTTTGGGTGTACCAAGATTTATAAAACCATGGAGATCCGGCAATTTTTTCCCAAGCACCGGCTGTCCAGCAACTTCTGCCTCCGCAATTTGTATCCCAACCACTCGTATTTAAATATCCACCACTCGTTGAAGCATATTGGGCCGAAAATGCGTGCCCTCCGTCTGTCAAAACAACTCCCTTAGTATCCCGAACTGCCTGCTCCCAAGCACCACCCTTACTGTGACCAATATAAACCTGGCAGGATTCAGTCGCACAAATTGATTTTGTACCGTTGTTTGTGTAAGAAAGTGCATAAGATCTTGCAGCTACAGCTTGCGCTTTTAACGCTTCGCTGTTCCAACTACCTGGCATTTCAGCAATACCATATAAATATTGTTGGAAATCAACAGATCCATATCCATCAACCGAAATATTTCCCGGTTCGCTAGAACCGCTTTGGACTTGCTTACCCGGATAATATTTATTCAAAATATCGTGATAATTTTGCCCAGAATCTGCTCTGGCTTTTGCCCCATATTGACTCATTCCATTTCTATGCGAATACGCACCAAAAGAAAACGCCGCAAAAGCTGGCGAAAAACCCGGGTTAAAAGCTGGCGAAGCATTTGAGTCATCCGCAAGTGGCACATCGCCCACCGATGTTGTAAAGGTTCCACCACTTTTTGCACTAACTATTTCCTGTTGGCGAACTGTGAGCGCCGCTATTTTGCCGGCAAGCTCACTTTGCAAGGATTTCGCCGAAGCAATTTCACCCTTCAAACCTTGCCTTTGCTTATCTATTTGCCCCTGCGCAGAAGCCAATCTTTTTCGATCATCAGCCAGTTTGTTAATCTTTGCCGTAATCGATTCGATTAGATCCTTATCAGATCTACTTGTACTCTGCTGAAAAGCAATCAGCTTTAGAGTGTCACGTGCGTCATCTGCCGAGAACAACGTCAGAAGCGGAATATCTACAAAGCTTCTTATGTAAAAGTTGCGCACCGTTGAAGACAAAATCAGTTTTTGAGATTGCAATTCACGTTCACTTTTGTCCAAATCTTGCCCAATCGATTTAATTTTCGTTGAAATTGAACTCAATTGTCCCTCCAAATCTTTTACTTTACCCTCAAGTGGCGTTGTAGCTTTTTTAGATTCGTCAAGTTGATGAGACAAATCGTCAATTTGCTTTTGCAGGTCACCAATGTCATCGGCCCGAATAGTTGTAAAAAAAACAAACAGTGGCAAAATAGCCAAGAAAAGAAGAAGCAGTAATTTCCTCATCGAAAGACTTATCTATTCTAACTTTTAAGTATTTATTTATCCAGTAAAGCTGTTTACCAATGATATTCGCCTTCCGCACTTTCAAGTTTTACTGCATTGGCGAAGAGATGTTAGACTAAGTTAGAGTGCATTTGACTACCCAAAATCTGCTTAAATTCTCATTTCTTGTTTCAGCTCTTTTTCTACTGAGCACAAAGCTCACATTTGCAACAGTGCCTTCGGTTGTGACACCGACAACGATCGATGAAAATACCGACCACGCGACTGTCCAATTTAGCGGCCTTAGCCCCAACACTGATTACGAATACTGTGGCGCCGACTCGCCTTCAACCTGCAATGCTAGGAAAAAAACCATCAAATCCGATAGCTCAGGAACAGTAATCATAGACAATCTGTGCGCGGCCGGAGAACACCTGCTTGAGCCAAAAAGTGGAGGTTGCGACTCGGGCGACTTCTTTTGGGGAGACAGAACTTACGCAATTAAACTATACACATCTTGGCCAAATGAAATCGGCAATGCGTCATTCAAAGTAAAACGGGTTATACCTAGTTTCGATATTACTTCAGATAACGGCTTCAAACCGGGCTCAGCTATAACTGCAAAAGTAAAAGGTAGCAGAAGGCCGATTGATAGCCCTGACAGAAACGCTTACTTGTTAGAAATTACTGGCAGTCCAAACCCTAGCAATAATTCACTTAAGATTTTTGAGCTGAATAACTCAGAAGGAGATTACACTTTTAGCACCCTTTCCATAGCTAGCGGAGACTACACAATATCTTTAACCGGCCAAAATCATGGTTCGGAAGACGGCTTTGATTTTGGGAAGATAGGCTTCAAAATAGATACTGCTGGCGGTGGGATAACCAGCGGCAGTGGCCCAACCTCTGGCAGCAACGCAGGCGTTGGTTCCAATCCCTGTGGCACCACTTGCCCCACAGCCCTAGGCGACCTGCCTCTCAATTTTCAAGAACTCGTCAATACCAAAATCTTACCAGCGGCTATCGGCATGGCCGGCGGTATTGCCCTAATTCTTATGGTCATTGGCTCAATCAGGATGCTTATGTCCCAAGGCGACCAACAAAAGTTAAACGGCGGTCGAGAAATGTTTGTTGCTGCTCTGGCGGGTTTGCTTTTCCTAATCTTTTCGACTCTCATTCTCAGGTTTATCGGCATTAATATTATCGGTATAAAATGAAAAAACTCTTTATTTTTTTATTGGCTTTTGTAGCTTTCCTTCAATTTTCTAATGCGAACATCGCTCATGCCCAAACAGGCTGCCCTGCCCCAGGCTGGACTATCAGAATTCTCAACGCTTCAGGAAATGATGTAGATGTAGACTTTAGCGGCAAGCCAGCTGGCCACTTAAGCGTTGTGCATATCAGTGGATTTAAGGGTAATTATGACCTACCAATACCCGATGGCGCTCTCGATATTCATTTCCATGGGATAGATGACATTTACGCAGCAACTATGGTCTTTGCAGGCTGCAATATTTCGAATACTACTAGCTTTACCATGCCTCCCGGTGGTGCTGGCCTACCCGGTGGTGGAGGCGGCAAGGCAACCCAATGCGGCTCGTTCGATGCATGTACATCAGGCGGTTTGGCCCCATCAGGTTTTTCAACCCAAAGCTTTATTACTCAACTCATCACCAAAATTCTTCCAATCGTCATCGGCGTTGGTGGATTCCTGGCAATCATTATGATACTTATTTCGGCAACACAATTTATAACCTCAAGCGGCAATCCAGAAGCGGCAGCAAGCGCCCGCGGCCGCCTCATTTTTGCAATTGTCGGCTTTGCACTCTTGATCTTGGCCTTTGCCATAACCAAAGTCATAGACCAAATATTTCTCAAAAGTGGAGCCATTTAAGAAAGAACATGTACATTCCCCATCTTGACGCTTATGCCGATTTCGACCTTGCCAGCCAATTCTCTCCTGCCGGAATACCCGGCCTTACAAGTTTAGGCGCACTGGCAACAATCATCGTTAAATTCTTAATTTCCATAGTCGGAATTCTAGCTATTATTTTTATAATTATCGCCGGCATAAAAATAGTCAGCTCCGGCGGAGACTCCAAAAAATTAGACGGTGCTCGCGCAACTCTTACCTATGCTATTATTGGACTAGTTGTGGCAATTCTTGCGTTTGTAATCGTCAATATTGTGCAGAAATTCCTAGGCTCGACTGTCGCCATAACCTCATGAGACTCGCAGCTGGTATAGGCACAATCACTGCCCCGCCCGAACTTGCAAAAGCTAATCCTGTGGACCCGCAAGCATATGTTGCCGGTTTTGTCAGGAACGGCATCAGCCTACTTTTAATTGTTGCTTTCATCCTTTCTTTTCTATTTACAATTATCGCCGGCATCAAGTTTGTAACCTCCGGAGGTGACGAAAAGGCTGTTTCTAGTGCCTGGTCTTCAATTTATTACGGCTTTATTGGGATGCTTATTGTAATCGGGTCATACGCTATTATAAGATTAATTGAGACCTTTTTTGGTGTTAGTATAATATCAAGCGGTTTTCAACTGCCCACACCATAAAGTGCAAAAACAAAGGGGGTGAAACAAAATATGTTTGCGAAAATCAAAAAATTAGCCATACCATCAGTGGGTCTAGGTTTGCTACTATCAGCACCCGGATCCATCTTTGCGCAAGCAATTGGCGGAGGCGGAGCACTAGTTCCTACCGAAATTGCCCCAATTAATGACATTGTCCAAGTAATTAGAAATGCTATCAGATTCATTTTGCTGATCGCTTTTGTCTTGGCATTTATATTCTTAATTATCGGCGGTATTCGCTGGATAACAGCTGGAGGAGACGAAAAAGCAGTCTCAAGCGCTCGCGGTATGATAACAGCAGCACTTATCGGATTAGTCGTAGTTCTAGTTTCATATGCACTCATCGTACTTGTCGAAACATTCTTTGGTGTCCATATTATCTCTGGCCCAATCACTATTCCGCAGGTTACTGATAAATAAAGCAGGGCTCATCACGGCTCAGTTAGCAGTTATGCTAACTGCTCAAGCTATGGTCAGTCCTGCTTATGCGGCGCCACCAACTATCCACGACATCCAGACGATTTTTCAAAACATCATTGGGCTGCTCGCCCCTGCAACAGCGGTTGCCTTTTTAATAATGCTAATAGTTGGCGGCTTTAAATTTTTAACCTCCGGCGGTGACCCAAAAGCAGTAGGCAGTGCCCGCAGTACAATGACTTACGCTATTCTCGGAGTTATCCTGGTTGTTGCCTCTTGGTTAATCCTAGTTCTTGTAAAAGAAATCACAGGCTACGACGTCACCACGTTCAAATTGCCTTTCTAAAGCCGGTATTGCCAAGTACAAACTTCTCTCTGTTATACTAATTTCATGCCTGTCCACAAGGACGTACTGTCCAAAGCAAAAAGGCCCAAGTCAAAGCCATGGCTAGGTATCATATTCATCGCTTTGCTCATATCCATCAACCTCTCAATTTTTACCTCAGCAGTACAAGCCGCTCCTGGAGGCGCCCCTGCTCCCCAACCCTGTTTTAACCCTGAACCCGTCTACGTTAAAGACGCAGGCGGTAATTTTGTTCTCGACGCCAACGGCCAAAAAGTAGAAAACCTTACGGACAACTATTTAACGGACACCAATGGTGACCCTCTCGGACCGGAAGAAACAGACAATAAACTTACTAATCCTGAAGCACTCAAGTTCACAATTGTCTATACAGGTCATAAAGGAGATCTTGTTCACTTAACAAAAAGAAATCAAGTTAAAGTCGATTTTTCCAAGCTTCAGGCAATTTTTGGCGCCCCCAACTCTAACTTTGCAGATGGCGGCGCTCAAAGCATCGACCATGCCCAAACAAACTTAATGGGTCTTAAAAATCCTCTCATATACCAGGGCCCGGCACAAAAAGCAGTATTCAAAGTGCTGACCGATGCTCAACGCATAAAATACGTTAAATACGTTTATGACAAACCCGAACTTGGAGAATCTGGCACAAAGTTTACAGATTACAACGGCCAAGATCCTAAAAACATTCACGAATTAGTGGGTGCATTTTCCCTACCCAGCCCACCTCCAGCCGGCACCACAGACCAGCATTGGCTGGATACTTGGGCAAAGTATTGGGAAAAACTACCCACTACGTACAACGAATTTACAATTGGTAAATTGGAGTTTCGAGAGCTACATGGCCTCCAATTAATCGAAAACGTCAAGAAAGGAGTCGACAATTCCTGCAGCAAATTTAATCCACTAAGAACTGTCGAATTTCCCGTACCCAACTTTTTTCGGACAGCCGCAACTTCAGGCGCACTAAACCAAGTTCTTGTCCCCAAAACCGCCCAAAGCGACCAGAATGATCTCTTGGACATCAAAGGTGCAGTTCTCGGTGTTAAAACTTCTACCTTGGATTTTTTACAGTATTGCATCAAATTTGCCCAAAAAAACCCTGTCTCCCAGGCCATCAAAAAAGTTATTAGCTTAGGAACCCAATCTATCAAAAGTTCTTATATTGCTTATGCGGCTTGGAACCTCAATTTGGCCAGCGTTGGTTCAAATTCAGCCCGCTTCACTTTCGACCCACCAGGCAACGGCAATTTTGGACTTGTTGCCAAAAACAATAGTACAGGTCAAACATGGGACAGTGGTGCAATCTCAAATGGTACGTCGAGTGTCACCTTTAATGGCCTCACCCCCGGCAATTATCGCGCTGTGCTTATATTTGCTACCTCCGAAATAAGCAATGCAGTCACTTTCGATATCAACTCGGCCGATCCTTCTCCTCAGCCAACATCAAGCTGGACACTTAGCGTTCAAGCCTCTCCCATTAGGGGTTCAAACGTCCGGTTTGACTACAATCCTGAAGCCAATAGCGTCATGGCGCTCATCGTCTATGACCAAAACAACAACACCGTTACCGATTCAGGCTCAATAGACCGCAGCACAACTTGGACTTGGACAAATGCCAGACCAGGTGTTTACCACGCCCAATTATTCGCTTACGGTATCGCACCTGTTTCCAATGTTGTCAATTTTGAAGTCCAATGGCTCTTAAATAACCCCACTGTCGACATTAGACCGCTGGCCGGAATAAACAACGTCAACTTCACTTTTGCCCCCCAGGGCAACAACGACGGCGCCAATCTCTCTCTTTTAACTTATGTCAATACAACTCCCCGAGGCACTGCCTTTTATGACAGCGCCGTCTCTGGCGTAAATCTAAATGGTCAAACCTCCCATGCATTGCCTCTTAACAAAGTTCGCTGGGGAAAATGGGTGGCGGTCCTCATTAAAGGCTTAAGTGCAGTTTCCAATGAAGTTACTTACGAAGTTCCCTACGTTTTAGAAGTAGAAAACAACTCGGGCTCCGTAACATTCCATTACGGACCCCCACTCCATATTGGCCCTCCTTCGGCAAATGCCATGGCCATTATTGTCAAAAGAAAATATATCGACAAAGTCGTCTGGGACAGCGGACCCCTAGCTCTTGATTCAACCTCTGTCCACTGGACCGATAACGCCCAACCCGGAGACATGGAAGCTTGTCTTCTTTACGATGGCAAGACCGAGCTCAGCGCCCACAATTTAGTTTGCAAGCCCATCAGCGTTTCCACCAATTACCCCTGGAAAATTATTACTCTGGACAAAGACAAATCTTGCATAAAGGTTTCCGGCTCCGGCAA
This sequence comes from Candidatus Curtissbacteria bacterium, assembly GCA_038326365.1. Taxonomy (GTDB): domain Bacteria; phylum Patescibacteriota; class Microgenomatia; order Curtissbacterales; family GWA2-41-24; genus JBBQJY01. The sequence continues at coordinate 20,390 of JBBQJY010000001.1, forward strand.
AGCAGGCAACGCTCCATTCTGCGCCATCTACCCAACTAAATTTGAACCCTCCGTCAAAGGCCAAACAAACGTTTTCCCGGGCGAATGTGCCGACCCTAACCCTAGCCGCTATAAACTAAACGACCAATCCAATGTCGTTTGCACATTCACTTTCGACTGGGACTCTTCAAAATTCGACGGTATTCCGGACAAAGAACTGCGTCTTCCCGCTTCCGGCCCCGGCAATTGGGACAAATGCGATTATGCGGGTGATTTCGTCACTTGCTATTTAACTGTCGGAATCTGGCCCGATTTTAGGGTTCCATTCTTAGCACAATCTTGGAACAACACTCAATTTTCAAATAAAGATGAGGTCTTGCCCACCCTTCAAGAAACAGGCCGTCCCGGCTATTACACATTTGGTCAACCAAAAGCTGTGGCCGAATATGATCCGCTGCAAGAGCTGGTCAACAACTGTGACCCGGCAATTCCCGGTTCCCAAGCCTGCAAGGACTTGGTCAATAAAGTCACCAGTGGTGATTACCCAACCAAATATCCAGGTCTTAGCGATTGTGTAACCAGTTACCTTATGCAATTACCCCAATTAGTTACCTGCATTAAAGGTGTCGCCAGCCTTATCCCCAAAAACCTGCCAGGTCAAGTCGATTCATCAACGCTGGGTGCAAGCACCGGACCAAGTGGATCTGTCCTAGGCACGGCTACAGACCAAAAAGAGCGTTTTATTGGTGCTGTGGACTGTGGTAAACATCTCACCCGCGATATTTCTCTCAAGCCCCTAGTCCTGCAAAAAGAATTAGGAGTTAAATTTGATTGCGACCTGTCAACATCAAGCGAAACACCTCCCAATGGAGCACCCCCTCCTCCACCAGGAGGCGGTACGCCGACGCCGACGCCACCACCTCCTCCACCAGGAGGCGGTACGCCGCCAACTACAAATGATTGTTCAGGGAAATATAACCTAAGCACAAACCCGCTTAACGACAATTTCGGCGACCCTTCTTGTGATTTTTCCGAAAGCCAACTTTATGATCTTCTCAGATCTCTTGATCCAAGCCGTGCAGACTATTGGTTCTTTACCATAGTCCCTTGCGAAAGTGTTTATAACTCAAACAATTACAACGGGGCTTCTACTAGTGGCTCAGCATGGGGTCTATATCAAATGGGTCACGAAGCCTATCCGACGCTTGGAATCCCACGACAAATGAACTCCCCTTTCGATCGCGGTGATGTCGATTGGCGTCTGCAAACCAGCAATGCCGTAAACTATAATAATGGCCTGGGTAATACCTTTGACTACTGGGGTTGCGCAACATGAACCTGCCGCAAAATCAAAAAACATTTCAAGTAATAATAATCGCCGTTGTCTTTTTCCTACTGGCCATGATTTTCGGCATTTTCCTAACCCAGACCGGCAAGAGCACAAAACCCGCAGCCACCAATAAAATTGTGCCCCCTCAAGTTTCACCCGCATCTTTGCCAAAAGAAACAAAAGACCTCAAAAGCAAACTGATTTCAAAGCCTCTTAAAAATAACAAAGGCGATTTACTGCTTTATGAATCAACCAATTTTTATGTTGAATACATCACTTCTCCCCAAGTCTTTTTCGTCAAAATTGCAAAGGACGTCAACAACTCCAAAAAGCAGGCGACAGAATGGTTCATCGCACAAGGCGCAACCGGCCAAGATATGTGCAATCTGCCTGTTCGATTCATTCTATCTACTCTGGAAGCCCGCCAAGAAGACCCAAAATTTACAAGCCTGCCGGATGGCTGCACAGGACAACCGATTTCAAAACCCACTAAATAGCTAAATTGACACAATTTAACAAGGGCAGTTGCATTCACGATCGTCTATGAGCTCTCCAGACAGGAGAATCGCCATTTACGGAGCGCTTTCAGCTCCCTTTATCGCTTTCAGCGCTGCCTGCGGAGTAGATAATCCAAAACCTCAAATCACACACCCCACCCCAATTTCTGGTGATGTCCAAGGCGCACTATTAAATCCAACTGAAGGTGCACTTCTATATAAATCACAGACTCCTCGCCCAACGTTATCAAGCTCAACACGTGAATCATTTGATCCAAACCCAAATACTACTGCGACTTCGTCACAATTAAACTGCGTTAACCCAAATTCACCCACATTCGATTCAAATCCTGTCTCTTTTGCTGAACCCGATGCAACTGGCATCATTAAACTTACCGATGGCTCCCCGATAAACGTCAATACAAGCATTGATAATCTCATAAACCCTGACGAAGCCGGACAATACGTGATAGATTTATGGAAGCAAAGAGTTGGAGAACCAACAAGCAGTGTCTTCTTTAAAAAAATTAAAGAGATTAAAAAGTTTAAAGAAAACAATCCAAACGATAAAAGAGTTATTAATCTAGTGAACGAGGCAGTCTGCATCGTCCACTATAACCAGGAGCCTATTACGGGTAATTTTATGACCATCCTAAGGTCGTATGTTTATGCGATAGATCCGAACTATTTAGGTAACAATTACACCTTTTACAGTTGGAAGCATTAAGAAATCAAGATTCGCCCTTGATTCAAAAATTTTAGAGTGTTAACCTAAATTAAATATTTACTCCATCGCGGGGAAGCGTAGCGAAAATCTACCACTGTACCGCAACGGTAACTCAAAAAAGAGAAGTCCGAATACCACGATGGCTAACTAGGTCCCGAGATAGGACACATGCCCATTGCGCACAATGATTGCAAGCCTTCTTGAGGACTATCAAGGAGGTTTTTTTATGCTTGACAAGCTAGTTGCAAATCCACCGCCAAACATCTCTGAGGGCCAGTTTCGCTTTGATCCATCTCATCCCCCTCTGGCGAGTAAACAAATTGCTGAAGAACTAATTGATCCAATCCCCGAAGCAATGCTTGCCTACAATGTTCGATTCGATATTAAAGCTTACTGCAATTTGCTAGACCAAAAATCAACTCACACACACGAAGAATTCATAGCTAAGTTTAATTCCCTCAACGCTTTAACCAGAACAAATATCGAAACTTCAATTGCCGAAAGATTCAACGCCGAAATACATCGAGCTTCATACAAACTCAAAGACGGCCAGCTAATCCATGAATCCTACGAGCAACCCTTTTTGGAAATAATCAGACGCGGTCAAGAATTTAGAGAAAAGTCTGGTTCCCAAGAGATCGATCGCGAAAGAGCCGAACTTGCCGGATTTAAAAAAGTCCAGGAGACACTCGCCAGTGAAAAGCTATCAAATGACGCAAAAGTAATTGTCATCTCACCCGTCGGCGGCATTTACGGGCACAATTTCTACGATCTTTACCAAAGAACCGAAGATGGCAAAATTAATATGTCTCGTTACAGCTCAAAGAATTCCTATCAAAAATTTCTAGCAGCCGCTCGGCAAATAGACCCATTTTGTGAACTTCCCGATAATCCATCCGATGCTGATTTCTTGGCTCGTCCACTCATAACTTATTTGCCGCCTGAACAAATTCAAACCCTCATGGATCCAGATGAAAAAACAATGAGCCAGGAAGAACTTGAAAAAATAAAAATAGCTTGGGCTCCAGCAATCGGAGGCTACATAGTAGATTTACTAAAAAATCCAAACACAATAACTCAAGAAAATTATTTAGATATCCTGAGATTTGCCCAAGCGGCCAAAAACGGCCAAACTATTTCTGCCAAAGATATTCGCCAAATTTTCTTACCTAGAATAACAACAGCTTGCGGCATATCCGGTTCTCCCTATTCGGTTGCTGATTTCATAACCAACCCTAACCTCATCCAGGATAGGTATGGATCACTCCAAATCCATTGCCAGGAATGCAACACTAGTTATCCGCGAAATTTCGGTAAACTCGAAGAAAATTGTCGATACTGCGGCGGCACCAAGGGAATCGTTTGCTAAACCTGCCTTGACTATCGCCTAAATTGTCCCTAATATTGATTTAGAGTTTGTCCATGCTTTCTGCCACAAAAATAAAACTGTTGGTTGTTTTACCATTTCTACTTCTTGGCCTCTTTTTTCAACCCAAAATTGCATCTGCTCAAAGTTACGGTTGGACAATATCGGTTGCTAATGTTTCTGGTACTTCAATTACCTATAATATTACGCCAAACTCCGGTAGCGGATCGGTACTTGTATTAACAGACCTTCCATTGGGCGATCCCAACAGAGAATGTACTATTCCACCAAACGTATCCTCATTCACCTGCACTCACCCCGCGGGGACTCATTCGGTCGAAGTTACATATCTTGGCACTAAACAATCAGCAAACATCTCAGTAACAACTGGAGGAAGTGGTGGTGGTGGAGGAGGAGGAGGTGGAGGTGGAGGTGGACTCGCTAGCTGTGCTGCTCCGAATCCCGACACAACATCCCGCCAAGCACATGACCTCGTCCTTAAATGCGGTATAGCCAACGGCAGCATGGATAACCTTTATTTCACCTTCAGTGAAACAGCCGGCATTCTGGACAGTCTTCAAGTCCTGGTCATGGGCAGTTCTCAACTTCACGAAGAATCAAACAAAGTCACCCAAAACACTGGTGCTCTTGCAGGAGCCGCAACACTTGTTGCATCACTCTATAGCCACCCTCCGGCGTCTGGGGTTGAATATTTAGCCGGTGAATTCCAAAAGTTTAACCCAACAAAAGACGCTTATGCCCAAACAGGAATCGGCTACGACACACTTCAACCTGTTCAAACCATTTGGGAACTTTTCAGAAACATTTCCTACCTCGGCTTCGTTATCGTTTTTGTTGTCATTGGTTTTATGATTATGTTCCGAGCACACATATCCCCCCAAGCAGTAGCTACGGTTCAAGATTCATTACCCAGGATCGTTATCGCACTTGTTCTCGTTACATTCAGTTACGCCATCGCCGGCTTAATGATCGATCTCATGTTCTTGTTTCTGAACGTCATTCTGGGTCTTCTGCCAGTAACTGACGCATCAAACATTGTCTTCAAAAAAAGTGTTTTCGGCGTCATAACTAGCTCTTGGAAAGACACTTTTGGAACTGTTTTTCATAATGTTCAAGATCTTCTCAGTGAGATCATCAAGACTAAATTCTTTGTGGATAAAATTCTTGCCTTCTTCGGGGGCGGTATTGCAGCCCTCGTCGTCGGTATTGCCATGTTTTTCATAATGTTTAAGGTTTTCCTAATGCTATTAACTGCTTACGTTTCCATTATCCTCTTAACAATCGCAGCTCCATTCTTCTTCCTCTTGCAAGCTTTACCCGGTAACAACAATGGCATGACTTGGTTTAAACAAATGCTAGCAAATGTGGCCGTTTTCCCAACGGTTGCCATCATGTTCATTCTGGCTGGCTATCTCGGTGGCATTACGGCACTTGGTGGTAACGACAGTAACCCAGCAATCGGCCAGTCGAGCGGTAACATTGCAAAATTCCCTTTGCTTGCAGGCGATCTGGACCCTAAAGTTTTGGGGCATCTGGCAGGTATTGGCATTCTACTCATGACGCCAGCCGCGGCTCAACTCGTTAAGGACGCACTCGGTGTCAAGGCTGTAGGGGGCGGCGCAGCAGGCGCAGCAGCAGCTGGGGCTCTAGGCGCAGGCGCAGCAGTTGCGGGAGCTCCATTTAGGCCAATTCAAGGTGGCTTTGGCAAGGCTACGTCGGACTATGCTTCAAAAGGACTCTCAACAACAGGCAGGGCAGGGTTTAATAAAGTCAAAGGGGTATTAGGAAGAGGTCCCGGAGGTGATACCTAATTTACCTGGCAAATACATATTTCAATCCTTGTCGGAAAAACTCAGAACCCCCAAATAATGGCCCTTGCCACCAAATTCTCTTTGCACTTTCAGAAACACCCATTCGCGCATAAATATCGGCATACTCAGCCAAAAACCTAGCATTTCTAACAGGCAAAATACCGGGCAAGCCTCCCCAGCCCAGATATTCGCGCTTCATCCAGTCTTTATACTTCACATTTAATCGATTACTTCGAACGGCAAGGTCGATAATTGTCTCCGTATCCGCATGAGGCATATTGTCTACTTCCCCCCACCAAGATTTCCAATAAGTACCCAGCCTCTGATGCATCGGTATCACCAGCTTCATCATCGGCTGCAGTCTAACTTCTCGCTTAGAATAAAAATTCTCCAAAGAGAATAACTGTAAAAACTCCGCATTGTTTGGCTGCTGCAAATAGTGTTGCAGCTTTGGCTTTTCAGGACTCATGAAATTCATCATGGCAGCCCTGTCACCATAAAGATCAATCCATCTATATTTCCAGCTATTATCAACTCTAAAAAAATGACTCCACTTACAGTTATCAAACTTAACTTCACCCTGATCCAGGGCTTCTGCGAGGATTGCCGACTTTGCCCAACCCATTTCTTCCTTATTACCTTTATCGAATTTTTTGATGTTCTTAAAACTATTTGTTTTTCTTTTGATAACTTCTTTTGCCGTTTCATTCAATAGCCCGTCAGAATTAATACCTTGTTCCTCGTCCAAAAGGTCGCTGGCAAATCGAACCAGAGTTCGGTTTTGCGGCAACAAGTTTCCATTTTCCCCAAGCATCTCGTCTTGCATGACATAGTTTGCCTTTTCTACCTTACCGCGAGATTCGTCTATAAAAAATTCCCAGGCGTGGTCAACCATTCTTCCATAGAAAAAGTCTGTAGATTGGTTGTACACATATCCAGATACTCTCCCCTTGCCACCAGCCGGATTATCTATATTTGGATCCCAAACCCTGATGCCGTCATAATCACTCCAAGCCATAACCCAAGCAAGCCTATGAGCATTGTTTACAACCTGGTCGACCAAACCCGTGTCCACCATTTCGATTATTTGTTTATCGCTAAGATTCCATTTTTCTTTGTTCTTAACCAGCTCCTCAATCAGTCCACCCCCCGTTGCTACAAGCTCGACGTTTCCATTTGCTTGCTCGACTTTATATTCCCGCTTATTCCCTACCATCTCACTCTTCCTTAGCCCAACAGCCTCCGCTTGCTCTTTAATTAACCCAAGCATAGTGTTCTCCCTATACCATTTACCTATAGCTTTTTTCATATTATCAACACTATAATCATCACCAAGTTCACCTTGTATGGACTCGAGCGCAGCTCTTTCTTCGTCGGTTTTGCCTTTAATTTTCCTGTCTTTCGTCCAGCTCTCCACAAAGTTCATAAGTAGACGCTCTTTATGGAATCTACCCATGTAAATATTCATTCCGGCGTCCAGCAAATTTACAGAAAGATGCTTCCCTTGAACATCTTTATTAAATCTTTCAAAATAAACCTCGAAAGTATTGTCCTTAAGGCCCTGAACTACTTTGGAAACAGTCTCAGGATTCATGCTTGCATGCTCCATCGTGCTATAGAACTGGTTAATTGCAATAACTGACTCGTACTTTTCCGTCAGTTGCTTCCTGAGCTCAATAGCCCTTTCTTTTTCCTCACCCTCAAGCGAATCAACAGGTATTCTCAAAACCACCTGTACTGCTCTTTGAATTTTTTGTGATAATTGCTGTTCACCAAAATCAGAGCTTTCAAGAAGCCTCAAAATCCCGTCTACTGTTTTTTCGCTTTCTTTCCAATCATTTGGCGGCAATTCCGAAGAAATATCCGAAAATCTCAAGTCAAATCCCTGACGATAAACTTGCGCCTTCCATTTCAATAACTCCGCAAAATCGGGATTTGCATCGACTTCCGTCTCAACAGTTTCGTCAAATATTTCCCGGTAGTCATCGGCTCTACCATAGATACCCCCCTCTTGTATGGAGTTGACTTGAGAAGCTGAATCTTTTATTCTCCTAAAAAGTGCAGCCAATTGCTCTGGCTTGCTCCTCTTCTCGAGTTCTCGGAATTTACTATCTACATGAGCCCTTGCCTCTTCAACAATTTTCTCATCGTCGTCGGACACAATAGACTGAAAAAGATTCAGTTTTTCAGACCCGAGTAATGTGTATTTTGATTTAAGTTCGTTAATAGCTAGCGACATTTGTGACAATATGTCATAATTCTTAGGATTTTCGGGGTCTGCAAGAATCATACGAGCTTCTTCGATTTGGCCTCGATATTCTGTCAATAGTATTCCGTATTGATCGCGCATGCTGGTTTCTCCATTTTCTGTATCCACTCCCTTTTCTTTCAGATACAACAGTCGCTTAACGACCTCTTCAAGATTTACATGAACTGGAACACGTCTCTTTTCAATCCTACCTTCGTTATTTGGTACCCTCTTGACTACATACATTTCTAAAGGTTCGTCCCAGTAAATTTCACCGTTTCCCCCACGAATGGCTGGTAGGTTTTTCCCTATCTCGGTGCTTTTAGGCTTGCCCGTCCAGCCAGTCAGCTCAACTGCTCCATGCTCGGCAGCCCATTTCCAGCGCCTAACGACAGCCCAATTTTTCCACTTATCTTTAGGTACAGTAATTTCGAATCCCCGACCGCGAAAAAAAGCCTCAGCTGCCGCAGGATCGTCTATATATTCTCCGCGCTTCGTGGTTTCGATTATGATCCTAGGTAGAGCATCGGCGTAAACCAAAATAGCCCCCTCTTCTTTTGCCAGTGCTTCCATTTTTTCTTCTGTTACTACCTTTAGCTTCTTTCTGATTTCATCTGCCTTCAGAGCAGACTCGCCACGGTGTTTGCGCAAGGATTCTGCTATTACCTCTTCAGAGTTCATGCCCACAATCTTAGATTGATCTGCTCCGCTCTCAATAAGCGCAGTTCTCAAACTACTTAAGCTTTCACTGGAAACAGCTACTTGGTTTGAAGTGTCAAAAGCCTCACTCAATTTCTCAGTGTGTTCTCGGGCATTAAATTGTTTGTTTGGTTTCTTTTTAGCACCTCCGTCACCAGGTTCAGCTCCTTTGTTTTCGTCTGGAGTCCGCAAGCTTCCATCAGGCATAGTATTTCCCCCTTTATACTCAGCGTACAAGCTGGAGGGGTCAAATGCAATAAAATCTTCTTTCATGTCGACAAGTTTAATAGAGAAAGCTCCATTTGCCTTGACTCTTGCCTAACAATTAGCTAACAAGAAGAAAAAGACCTTATAATTGGAATTACGCAATGGGAACATTTGAATTACAATTTCCAGGAAATTTTCGCCAGGCAGAAATCGACAAGATTTTGACCTTTGTACAAACCGGCAAATTTTGCCAATTAATTTCTACCCCTGGAAGCGGAAAAGCGACTCTTCTGAGGCTGTTGGCCTACAATCCCAATGTTTTAAAATTTCATTTGAAAGAAAAGGGAGCTTCTATTAATTTCATTTATCTAAATCTTTTAGACCTTGAAAACTACCAAGAGATTGAAATTCTCAAATACATCCTGCTTGCTCTGAACCAAAAAGCGCAAAGCGATGACCTTCTGGCACTAAACAAACAATTAATGGAAATTGTTCACCAGCAAGCAAGCCTTGGCCAAACTACAGTTTTTCTCTTTGACCATTTTGACGAGTATCAGAATCAGTTACCTCCGTCGTTTTTTCAGCTTCTAAGGAGTGCGAATAGACAAGCAAGATACAAATTTTCCACCGTCTTTGCAACCAGAAGAGATCTAGCAGAGTTAGTTGACCCAACAACGATCAAAGATTTTTATGATTTTTTTACTGACAACGCTATTTATATGAAGATCTATGACCCATCCGCCATAGAATTTATGGTCTCGCAAATTGAGGCTATATTTAAAAAGAAGATCCCCATAGCGGACAAAGCAAGCATTATTCACCAAACGGGAGGCCATACTAAACTAACGAAGATAGTGACAGAAATGCTTATACGCCAAAATCTGTCTCTAGATAATCAGCTGCTTACGAAACCAACAATTTCTTCTACCCTCCAAGAGCTGTGGCTTTTCTTAACAGCCCAAGAACAGCAGACCCTCTATCAAATTGCCAATGACGAATACAAAAATCAGCCAGACGAAACAAATAAACTAGAAGCCTTTGGTCTTGTCAAACGAAACCAAACACCAGCTAAGGGTTTTGAATTAACCATCCCTTTATTTAAAGAATACATAAAGAACACTATCCCTCAGCTCACCCCAGAAAAGATTACATATAACGAGCAAACCAGAGAGATAACCAAAGGTGCAAAAATAATCTCTGATTTGCTTTCGCCTCAAGAAAACCGCTTGCTCAAGTTTTTAATCGAAAATCAAAACAAGGTTATTCAAAGAGACGAAATCATCAAAGCCGTTTGGCTAGACTCTCAAAATGCCCAAGGCATCTCCGACGAGGCAATTGATCAAATGATTTTTAGGCTCAGAAAAAAAATTGAAGATGATCCCAACCAACCAGAACGACTGTCAACCGTAAAAGGTCAAGGTTTTCGCTTCAAAGCTTAATACTTTATGCAGAAAACTTAGCCTCTGCTTCTTGCGCTTTTTTGCGCATCTCCAGAAGCTCTTCCGGGTTTGTTGTGACTAATGAGTGCTCCTCAGGTGAAGCAATTACTCGAATCGCCACGTGATTTGGCCCGGCAAAAAATATTCCTTCTCCAACGTCTGCCGCCAAAAGCAAATGCCGCTCTCCTTCAGTCAGATAAAAAACGTCAGTCAGTTTATCAATAGCAGCCGGCGATTGCTTCATCAGTATCTGAATTGACGAGTTAGTAACAATAGCCTTCCCGTAGTCGGTTTCCAAAAAGTCTTCGACGTCCTGAGAAATTGTTGTCAGGCCTAGGTAATATTTTCTTGCCCGCTTGGCAATGGAGTACATAAACGTTGCGCTGTCCGGATGCTGCATCATATACCAAGCCTCGTCCACAATTAATATTCTCTTCCTGATGTCATTTTTAATGCGCGTCCAGATAAAGTCTAAAATTAGATATATGGCAATAGGTCGCAAAGATTCTTCCATGTTTTTAATTGAAAAAACAGTAAAAGTATTCCTAATGTCTAAGTTTGAATGCTGGTTAAAAATACCGATTAAGGACCCCTTAACGAACTTCTCGAGCCGGTCCGCAAGTCCCTTGGCTGCTTCTTCCTCCATCCCCAAAAAAGCTTTATAAAGGTCTTCCATCAGCGGTGGCTCATTTTTCTGACTAGCCGGCTCCGGCGTTATTCCTTTAGCTTTATAAGTTGCAACCAGAGCCCTGTCTAAAATTGCGTCCTCAGTCGGCGTCATCGCACCCATTATCACTTTAAAAAATCCGTGCAGTGAAAGTATTTTGAGCCCCAATTCGTTTTCACCCTCTTCGTATACTCCCGAAAGGTCAAATGGATTAATCTTCACCTGGCTATCAAAATCAAAAGAAATGTATTCCCCGCCAATTGCCTCACAAAGATTTTTGTATTCTTCCTCCGGGTCAATGACAATTATTTCTGTTCCGAACATCAAAGACCTCAAGGCTTCCAGCTTAACCATGTAAGATTTTCCGGCACCGGACTTCGCAAAAATTACCGAATTAGCATTTTCTTGAGTAAACCGATCAAAAATTACCAGCGACCCGTTGTGTTCGTTAATCCCATACATAATGCCTGTGCTGGAAGTTAAGGACGAAGAAATAAATGGGAATGTTGTCGCCAAGCTAGTCGTATCCATATTTCTGGTGATATATAGGTGGTCTGTCGCCTGTGGCAACGTAGTTTTAAACGCTTCTTCCATTTGCAACGAAGCGTGTTTGGGAACCAAAAGCAGTGCTCCCATTGTCGACTCCACTTGCTTACAAATTGTATTTAACTCTTCCAATGTTTCGGCCGGAACTGAAACATAAAGCCCGAATTGGAAAAAACGCTCAGAACCTTTTACCAACTCTTCCTGTAAAACTTGCGCATCCTCCAAAGCCGCCGAAACGGTCGGATCAATTACGTGGCCATGCTGAATATCAGAAGCAATCGTCGCCTCCATTTCCGTAATTTTGCGCTTCAAGTCATCAAGCACACCTTTGGCCTCAACCGGATACTGATACATGGATATTTCCAATGTGTGTTCGAAGTTAATAAGCGGCGAGAGCCAATTAGCCTGCACATATCGAGGATAACCAACTACGAATAGTGTCCGCCAATAAGTCGATCCGATTTTGATGTAGTCGAAATCAATCTCAATGGCCGGCGGCGCAATAATGTCTTTGACTGAGACCACTCCTCGAGCCAAAGTACTAGCCCATTGTTGCTCTTTTGCAGTCAAACCCAAATCGGCATTTTTTTCCTTTTTCCCAAAGATATTAATTATATTCATATCGAAGATTTATCCTATTTTCTGCCCCCCAACAACGTTTTGCACTGGAACAGTCGCAATTCCGGCGTTTACCGCACCTCGCATCTGGCTGGCTCGGGCAATTGCTTCCTGTAAGTCATTTAGCGCTTGCGACGATTGGCCTGGGACCGAAGTGACAGCTGGCACAATAGGCGGCACATCTCCTTCTCCTGCAGCACTAGTTACGGACGTAGGCAAGATAATTGGTTGGGGCGTCGCAATTGGCGAAGGCACTTCGCCGACAAGCGGGCTTGCGGCGCTTTGGGCCAATATTGGCTCCCCTGCAACTCCGGTATTGGCAATAACCGGAGGTTGAGCATACTGACCCGCACCTGATTCAATTGTAGGCTCAGCAACAACAGCAACCCGCACATCAGGCGCTTGAATCGGCACAGGCTCGGGCGCAGGTGTTGGAACCTCCACCGCCGGCTCCACCAGAGGAGTCGTGTAGCTTGCAGCATCAAGTATTACTCTCTGAGTTCCTGTCGGAGCAGGATTATAAATATCGTAATATAATTCGATTAGCTCTTGAGTCGTCAACTGTCTCGAGAAAAGTCCAAGTCGTGCAGTTTGCTTAATAATATGATCTCTCTTTGGCGCAAGCGCTGATTTGGCGTCAGCAATGAGCTCCGCCTTACCCTTGGCATTGTGAGAATCTGATTTCTTAAAACTCTTGACACCTAGCTCCAAAGGCGAAAAGTGCAATATCAAATAAAAACGCTTATCTAGAATTGTCTTTTGTTGAACTGTTGATTGAATAAATTCCCTATAACTCTTTATCTGCAATCTGAGATCCGGATTGGGCTGATTTCTCTCAGCCTCAACTAAATGCTGATAGTAAGCTGTAATATCGGCTTTTTTTGAACGAATCAAAACCTGCAAAGGGAAGGTTAGTGAATTAAGTAGCGCGCCATAAGCATAAATCGTCGCATCCTGTTCGGCTTCCGAAAGAATATCAAAATTTACGGCAGTTGTAGACATCACCATTGAAACCCAACCTGTTTTTATAATCACCAAGTCATCAGTAATGTCCTCAATATCCAAGTGATCCTGGGTGGAAGCCTTAATCTTATCGCCTGCAGAAGCCATTAATTTTTCACTTGTCCCTGAAGCCCTAAGGGGGCCAAGATCTCTCCTTTCAAACTTATTGATGTCGGCACAAACGATGCCTTCTCACTCTCAATTTCTATCGTGTAATTACCGTCAGAAAGCGGTGTGGCCGACAAAAATTGGCCCAACTTGTTTGTTTTTAAGGCGCGAATCGGAATTCCACCAGCATCCCGAACAACCAGTACTGCTCCTTCAAGAGGCGTTCCAATGGAATCTGTTACCATCCCTGAAAGCACATTAGGATTACTGGTTAGAGGAATTATTTGGGCACCAATATTGTTGGCCACACTTTTAATCTGCTTTTTATCTGTTATCGAGAATTTTGTTTGATCATCATCTTTTCGCTTAGGCGCCTTTTGGGTCCCCTGGGCAACTGCAGCAACCATCCCACCCACAGCCTCCGGTGCTCTGACTTGGGCTTTGGGTAAAACCTGACTAAGATCGGCTTCTGTCAATTTGTTTGCAAACTGCACACTGCCCACAGTAGAGTTGGTTTCGTTGGGTAAAACCACCTGTGGTGTATCGTCCTCAAAATTAAACCTCCTTGCCAACTCGTCAGAAATTTCAAACCGACGCTCACCTCGTATTGGCAGCTTAGAGAGATCAAAATTCTCAGGCGGAGCAAAGTGCAATTTTCTTACCCTAGTCTGACCAACTCCCCGAACCAATCTTATTTTGTTGTCAGGCTCTTTTAAGGAGATAATATTGTCCACAGAAAAGTTTGTGTCAGATGCCAAATGGGAAAGTGGTGGCGACTTTTTTGGAACCGACTCCATCCTTCGACGTCTCAGTCTATCTTCCAGTCCTTTGATAACAAATGGTTGGGCATGTTTTGCAATTCTTGGTTCGGTTGCGCCAACTATCGGCAATTGTTTGCGATTCCCAACAACAACTTTCGACTTCTCGTCAAATGCTCGAATTGCAACTGGTGTTTCAATTTTGATGCTGTCCGGCCCAACCTCGCGCGGCACAGGTTGACCAACTTTTCTGCTTACTCCGCTATTCGTATTTTTTGCGCTTGGCCAAATAATCGGAGGCGGGACGCTTCCTGCCCCCACATCGTCTCCTCCCAAGTCCAACTGAAAAATTGCTTTGTCCTCACGCATGTCGAGCGGTGACTCGTTATCCTTAGGAAGAGATCTCAAATAAGCAATCAGCCTTTCGCGCCCTCTTTCGGTTATTTCTTCCGGAATTTTTTGCTCTTGTGTCTGGGGACGTATAACTACACTCAGAAATTCTGGTAAATTTCTCTCCTTTACCCAAATTCGTTGCGTGGGCGCAAAAATTGCGTGAATAAAAGCAACGATCCACTTGTCAAATGGCCTTCCTTGCACCGGAACCAAAGCAACGAACAACCCAATTCCGCCAATCAATACAGAAAGAGGAATCCTAACTATAGCAGCGGTTTGGGAGAAGAAAATAAAACCCGCTACAACCATCGGTCCTACTAAAAACATAAATTGCCTGACTGTTAAGTTGCCAAAAAGTTTAAACTGAAATGAAGCTATGTGCTGCGGGACAGGATGTTGTTCCATAGGTTTGAGTACCAGCAAGAAGTTACATCAGAGGAACTACATTGTAAGGACGAATTCCATGAGACTTACAAATAGGACTGCTGATATGAATGCAAATTCTACCTCCGCCGCTAATCGAACTCACCATAACATATGAAACTCGTTCGTCAAAGACCATTAATTTAGCTTCCAAATTTAAGTTTTCACAACAAACTCATGTCTCCCAAAGATATGGTTAGGTCGACAATCGAAACATCATAAAAATTTCGTTTTGCTCATTTGATATAGTAGAAGTAATAAAATGTCTGCCAAAACTAGTCAGCTTAAACAAATAAGAACTCGGACAGAGAATTCTCTCCAGGATCTTCATCGCAATAAAAGAATAACAGAAGAAAGTATCGCAACCACCTCTTCACGCCTCAGAGATCTTAAAGAAGAATACACTCAAGCAGCCTCAGCCGGGGCAAGCGAAAGTACTGGCCAGCTTTCAGAAAACATCAACACGCTTGAAGAAAACTTAAAATCCCTTAGTGAAAGTAAACAAAAAATCGAAGAAGCAGTTTATGAAAAATCAAAAGAGATTGAAAATCTTCATTCAGAAATAGCCAAGGTTGAAAACGAGCATGAATCGTCCGATTTTTCATTCGGATCTGACAAAAAAAGGGGGGGTCATATCAAAGAATCTGCACAAACGAAAGCTTCAGGTTTAGTAACTACAACCCAAGGCGTGAAGATTAAAAAGAGAAAATTGATTGGTTTCAGGGGTAGAACAATTCAAGGCACAGGTGCACTGGCACAAACTCCTCAAACCGCCACGGTCGGTCCATCATCAGGCCAAGTAAGCTACACCATTCAAACTAATACGGCCGCAGCCAGCCAAAACGTGAGCCCTCAAAATGCCGTCTCATCCTCCACAAACCTCTCAAATGTGGTCTCAGCCGGGAGTCCATTGGAATTAGCCAAAGCGGTAATCGGGGAGGGTAAAGCCACCATTGACGGCGTCATTGGCCAAGGAAGTAGCATCACAAGTATCCTTTCCAAGGGATCGGGTTTTAGCCCTCAAAGAAAAATCGGCCTTATTGCTCTAAAAGGGGGAGTAGTTGCCTCTCTTGGGGCTGGGCTGGCAGCAGCAGCTGTCATCGCCTATTTTGCAAAATTGGGCGCCGCAGCCGCTCACGGTGCCGCAATTGGAGCAACAGTAGGAGGAGTGGCAGGAGCAACCTACGGCGGATTTTTAGGTTTCCAAGTCGGCGTCGCACTTGCTCCTTTCACCTTCGGACTATCGATTCCAATAGCAACTGCAGTGGGAGCAGCCTTGGGCGCAGGCGTCGGGGCTACCGTTGGTGCTTTGGCGGGCGGGCTCATTGGCTTAGGAGTAGCTAGCGGCTCCGCAACAATTATCTCCACAGGAGTAGGGGCAGGCATCGGAGGAGTTATTGGTGCAGTCGCCGGAGCAACTCTCGGAGCAGCCGCAGTAGCCTGGATTCCTTTTATCGGGCCCTTTCTAGCTCCTTTTGGTGCAGTTATTGGAGCAACCATCGGTGCAGCAGTGGGTGCGGCAATCGGTGCCGTCGCAGGATACTATATTGGAAAATATGTCTTACAACCTATCCAGGACAACCTGGAAACGGTCACGGGTTCAGTCGGAACAGCCTCAGGAGGGCTTGTCTACAGCTTTACAACATTTATCTCCTGGACTTTTAACCTTGTCGGCGGCTTTTTCTCCGGGCTTGTCGGCGGCGCGGGTATTGTGGGAGGAGCAACCATTGGTGCAGCAGCCTCACTTTGGAATGGGGCAATTGGAATCTTGGGTAATGCTACTGGTGCTCTGGCTAGTATTGCGGACAAAGCGCTTGGGGCACTTTCCTCGCTTGGAAGTAGTGTTTCAAGCCTCACGCTACCCGCAGTGGGCACTGCATTCGGCACAGTAGTTACAGTTACTGCTGCAGCCAGCCTTATTACCAGCGCCACGGCTTTTACCCCGAAACTTGATCTTAGTTCTGAATTGCTCCAAAAACCAGGTGAAAACGACTTTTTTTCTATAACAAAAACTGCTTCACCGCAAACTCTTAGCTCAAAAGGGCCCGACGTTACATTTACGATCAGTGTTAACGCGAAGCAGAACATAAAAGATATCGGCTTCGTTGAAAACTTCCATTACCTACAGGGCGCAACAAACCAACCCTTAGTGGTGCCTAAAACATTAACTTGTACGTTACCCATTTTAAAAGGAGACACCTGCACTGTTAATTTCACATTTTCTACTTCACCCCTACCAGACAATGTCTTGCTTATTAACACCGTTCTGGCTCATGTCACGATCGACAACAGCGCCAATTCAGTCCAAGACGAGTCCGCAACAGCCATTGTCAAAATTGGTTCTCCGCCCACAAACTGTCCATCGGGTTGGCCAACACCAGCTGGTACTGTCACTCAGGGTATCCAAGGAACTACCTCGCACTACCGCCTATTCCCAGCGGAGCAGGCAATTGACATTGCTGGAGCCGCAAGCCGTGGGACCCCAACATTCACCACCTTCTCAGGCGTTGTAGCTACAAAAAATGACCAAACTGAGAACCCTGGGTATGGATACTTTGTTGATGTGACGGGTAACTGCAATGGGCAGACATTCACAGCGAGGTGGGCACACTTGGAAAGCATCAGCGCAGGCGTTCCCGATGTAGGTGAAACTATCAATACAGGAACAGAAATTGGGAAAATAGATGCCACAGGCCATGTTCTTTGCGACCCCCAACCTTGCGACCCTTCCCATTTGCACTATAGCTTTTTTGGTCTTGATATGAAAACGCCATATATTCCTCAAGACCCCATAGCAATTTGTGATGGTGATTGTGGGGTGAGCTGGTAATGACACTCAGCACCGCTGCTTTAGTAGTAAAAAAGAGTATCTTTCCGGTTGTATTGTTGTTAGTTTTTTTTATTTCTCTCGTACTAATCTACGTCCGTTATGGTAAAAAGAGTGTGCCTCTCCCTCCAAAATTGCAACCGCCAACAATTAGCCAAAGCTTAATTCAGAAACAACCTCAGAATTTTGACGATACAGCACTGCAATTGCCAAAAGTTCCCGCAGATTTACCTGTTTACCATTTTAAGAACCAAAACGTTGGAGAAAAGTATGCTAGAGATGTGGCCAATAGCTTTGGGCTTACAACAAATCCAAGAGTCGAAAACACAAGCATTGGGCCGCAATTTTTCTTCAACCAAGATAATTTAGATCTCGCTGTTAATAAAATAGAAATAAGATTTAAAAATTACAAAGCTAAGCCCCAAACAACCCCAAAAACAGAAGGCGAAGTCCTGGATATCGCTCGTAATTTTATTGATAGTCTAAAATTCGCTAACCTCAATCTTAAATTAGATAACACACGAATTTTCTACCTCACGATCGAAACACAACGTTATAAAAGTACCACGCGGGATAATGCCAAATATTATGAATTGTTTTTCAATTCATTTATCAATGATCTGCCTATTTTGACTGGTAATAATGAGCCGTATTTAGCCCGAATGATCATTTCAAAACAGGGCAACATTCTCGAAGCACACATACACAACCCTGTTTCAATTCTTGATAATCAAACTTATCCCCTTAAAAAACCGACACAAGCCCTAAATGAACTTATGGCTGGAGGAGGTAAATTGATTTCAGCAGAAACTTTGGACGAACAAGGACAATCCATTGAATTATTCAGCTTCAGTCCAGTAGACATCAACAAGGTTTCTATCAAAAAAATATACCTTGCTTACTTTTTATCAGAAAAAGAAAATGAGATGCTTCAACCCGTCTATGTCTTTGTTGGCTCATTTACAACCCCTTCAAACAAACAAGGCGAGGTCACATTATATGTTCCGGCAGTTAAGTAGACACTCTAAAGCGCAGCCCGTAAATTACCTTATGTCCGAGGCTTTTATTTATACCATCTATTAATTCATTTTCGCGCATATGCATTTCCGCGAGAATAACATTTGGAGCGGTTATTACCACTTTCCCGTTCCTATAAGTCTTCACGTTGATCTGAGATAATACCTCCAAGCCAAAATCACGCAAAGTTTCAGAAATTATTTTTTTCGTAATTTGTCGAATTTGAATAGCCAAAATAGCACCATCCGCCTTCCTTACTCCACCATTGCCCAGTACCGATCCTATCGATTTAAACACGAATTAATATTCAATTTTCAAAGGAAGATTGTCAATTGTCAGTTCTGGAGCCGAACAGGCATTATGATATGAAAGAAAGATGCAGAGCCAGAAGCTGCAGTAATTTTCCCAGGGTTTAAACTCTCATTCATTTCAAAACCAACTTCCTCTCCATCAATGACACTAAGTACTTCAAGTAAATATCTAAAATTAAAGGCTATTTCCCCTCCACGACCCTTCAAATTAAATGGGATTTTCGAGTCACTAGAGCCCACCTGCGCCGTGTTTGCACTGACAGTTAGGAACTGTGCCTTCCCTTCTACACCGAGCTTCATCCTTATTATATTTCCCGAATCCCTTGCAAAAATCGATGCGATTTTAATGACCCGCACAAGCTCTTCCTTATTTATCTTGGCACTTGTTGAAAAGTTGCTGGGGATTAACTTGTCCCATGCAGGATAAGTGCCCTCAATAAGTCTCGTTGTAAACTCAACCCGACCAACCTCAAAAACTGCCTGGTTAAGATCATCAGATAAAAGCAATATTACATTTGCCTCTTTTCCTTCAACACTCTTCTGCTCCTCAACAATTTTGGCAACCTCAGAAAAAGCCTTGGAGGGAATAATAAACGACACCCCTCCTATATCCGCTCCAGCTGTTACCTCAATATGGGCATGCCCCAACCTAAAGCCATCAGTTGCAACAAGAGTTAAACCCTTTTTGCTAAGTTGACAAAGAACCCCCGTCAAAATCGGTCTACTTTCATCAACTGCCGCACAAAAAGCAACCTTGCCCACACAATTTATTAAATCAACTGGTTTAAGCTCAATCCGTTTACCTCCGACTATTTTGGGGATGGCTGGGAACTCTTCGGGTCCCATTGTGGAAAGCCTTGCATTGAAGTCACCTGAGGAGATTAATAGTTCCTCACCAAGTTTTTCAACAGAGATAGTTCCTCCAACTAACTGCGAGATAAATTCAACCAGAGCTCGACCTACAACTGTAATCCCCCCTTCTCTCTCCACTTTCGCTTCAACCTCAACCCTACACGCTGTTTCCAGGTTTGTTGTAATTATCTCTAGTTTTTTACCACTAGACCTCAAAAGTACATTAGAAAGAATGGGCAAATTTGCCTTTAGCATTAGCGAGCGCGTGGCTACATTGAGTGCTCGTAAAAAGTCAGATTGTTCTAAAAAAACCTTCATTTATGGGTAGACGTTTACTAGGCAGAAGTTATTTCGGATTATAACACTTTGAGAAATATCTACAATTAATTACCTTTAATAGAATAGTATTATTAGTATTAGTAATGTTCAAAACCCCAAAAACTCAAAATTCCTATATAAAATCTCAATAGTTTTGTTAATAAAACGTAAAATAGTTGGAATAATTTGGGGAAAACTTGTTAGCAACTCTTAATTAAATGTTGATAGTTTCTCTAAGCCTTGATACTTCATCAGCAAACTTTTGGTTTTGAGAAATTTTAATGCGAACTTTATTTAAAGAGTGGATAACAGTTGAATGATCACGCCCGAAGCAAGAACCCACCTCATCCAAAGACAAAGAAAGTTCGAGCCTCAAAAAATACATTAGAATTTGTCTGGCACAAACCAAAGAAGCCATTCGAGAAGAACTTTTTAACTCTCCAATATTTGTCTTAAAGTGGCCGCAAACAACGTCAATAATCTGATCTTTGGTAGTAGTCTTTTTGTTACTGACTGCTTTAAATTGGGTATTTTCAAACGAACCGGTCATTTTTATCTGGGCAAGCACATTTGTTAACATTCCTTCAAGCTCTCTTGCGCCTCCTTGACAATTTGAAGCAATAAACTCAACTGTTTCCGAAGTAAGTTTTACTTTGCGCTCTGCACATTTAATCCTGATTATTCCCACCCTGAGTTCATAATCTGGAAAACCAACGTCAGCACTCATACCGCCCATTAACCGACTAACAAGCCTTTCATTTAGGCGCCCCAACTCTTTAGGGTGCTTGTCCGAGGCAACCACTAACTGCTTACCCGAAAGATAAAGCTCGTTGAAGGTATGAAAAAATTCATCCTGCGTGCTTTCTTTGCCTGCCAAAAATTGGATATCATCAACAATTAGCAAATGAACGCTTCTATATTTTGAGCGAAACGCACTTTGGGTTTTATTCCTTAGAGACTCTAAATAATCATTAGTAAATTTTTCGGCAGTAACGTACAAAATTTTAGCATCCTCGTATTTGGCCAGAACCTCGTTAGCAACTGCCTGAAGAAGATGAGTTTTGCCAACACCGGAGGGGCCGTAAATCACCAAAGGGTTGTAAACTCTGGCAAGTTCACTGGAAACTTGAGAGGCTGCCAGATAAGCTAGGTTATTAGAAGGGCCCACTACAAAGTTATCAAAAGTGTGATTGGGGTTAATTGAGTCC
The DNA here is from genome assembly GCA_038326365.1 of Candidatus Curtissbacteria bacterium. Taxonomy (GTDB): domain Bacteria; phylum Patescibacteriota; class Microgenomatia; order Curtissbacterales; family GWA2-41-24; genus JBBQJY01. Next base: position 41,762 of record JBBQJY010000001.1, read on the forward strand.
GCATTTTTCAAAGGAGCAAAATATTGAGGCGCAATTCCCGAAAATAAAGGGGTTCTTTCAGCAGTTTGTTCAATCTTCTGCGAAACCACAAACAACACCCTGTCCCTTGCCAGATTTTTTTCCAAAAGAACCTGTTCAATTTTTGAAAGATATCTTTTTTCAATTTGTTCTTTCAAAAAAGAATTTTTCACTCCAACAACCAAAAGGTTCTGATTCTCACCTTTTTTGTAATCCATAAGGTAAGATCCTGCAAACCAGGTCCGAAAAGTTGACGACGAAATAGAAAGTTTCAGGCCACTGAGAATGTCTCCCCAGACCTTTTGTCCATCTTTATACATTTATTCATCCAATGATTTAAGAGATTAACTCTTTATTGCAGGCTGTAAGCGAAGGATCTATACCAGTCTTCTGTCAAATTGAGCGGCAGCTGTTTTGACCAGAGATCTATTCTCTAAAACGAAGACTAAAAATTAAGTCCGATACTCATAATTGCAAAGTTTATTAACACTTGTCAACATCCCAAAAGAATTGTTGAAAACTAACAAACACCAGCCTCCAACTTGCTCAATTTATCCATTTTCTGCTAATATCCCATTTACAACAAATGACTAAAAGAACTTATCAGCCTAAAAAAAGAAAGCGCCAAAAAACCCACGGTTTTCGAGTGCGAATGAGGACAACAGACGGTCAAAATGTTTTGAAAAGACGCAGGAGCAAGAAGCGTGCAAAGCTTACTGTTTGATGCTCCCCAAAAAAGAACGTCTAAATCTGGCGAAAACCAAATTTGTGGGGGAAAGAATTGAAGATGAATGCTTTGTACTAATATGGCACCAAGCATCAAGTTTTAAGCTGGCTGTAGTTATTCCAAAAACTGTCGCCAAAAAAGCAGTCGATAGAAACAGGATGAGACGTCTGGTTCAGGTGTCTCTCAAAAATAAAAGCTACAAGTTAGAGCTACTTGTTAAAGTAAAGAAAAACTTAAGCGATTTAAAACAGAATGAAATTCAAAAAAATCTGGAAAAAATTCTATCAAAAATTGACAATTAAAATAACTCGCTCTGCATTTTTTATTTATAGTGGTCTGTTTAAGTCAAACGTTCGCACTTGTAGATACGAACCTACATGTAGCGATTACGCCCAACAAGCCCTAATAAAATATGGCCTTGTAACCGGCGCGACCAAATCAATTGTCAGGCTCCTGAGCTGTCAACCATTTTCAAAAAGAGCAATAATTGACCCCCTAATTTAATGAACCCACTAGCACTTGTCGGCACCCTTTTCCAGTTTGTACTTTACAAGCCAATCTTTACGATACTCATCGTAATATATCACCTGCTTTCTCTACTCAGTGTGCCAAGCGCACTAGGGCTTTCAATTATCCTACTTACCATCTTGATAAGACTTATCCTGTGGCCACTCACAGCTTCCCAGCTAAAAAGTAGTAAAAAAATGGCTGAGCTCAAGCCGCACTTAGACAAAATTAAAGAAAAACACGGCAGCGACAAAATGCGCCACCAACAAGAGGTCAATAAGCTCTACAAAGAGCATGGGGTAAATCCTGTAGCTGGATGCCTCCCCCTGCTTTTACAAATCCCCGTCTTTATCGCTCTTTATCAAGTCCTAGGTGCTTTTGTAAATTCTGCTAAACCGCTAGCCGATATTAATCAATTCATACTCATACCATCGCTCAGGTTAAACGAATTACCCAACACATCTTTTTTTGGACTAAGCCTGTCGACCAAACCCAATGAGTGGTCTCACATCGGCTTTCTAATTTTGGCAATCCCTCTACTAACCGGAGTTTTACAATTTATCCAATCCAAAATGCTCATCCCAGAAGAAAAAGCCTTAGAGAAAGTTAAATCCAAAAAAGAATCCAAAGGTAATATGGAGGATTCGATGGCCCAAATGCAGGGACAAATGGCTATGATTATGCCCGCTATGATTGCTTTTTTTTCATACGGGTTTCCAGTCGGCCTGTCGCTTTACTGGAATACTTTTACCGTTCTTGGTATAGTTCAGCAGTATAAAATCATGGGTGCAGGCTCACTGAACAAATATTTGCCCAAAAATTTACAAAAATAAAAATGACCAAGGCAGTTAAAAAATCAGAACTGGATGAAAATTTAGTTGCTCAAAATGTCAAAGAGTTAATCGAGAAACTAGGTGTATCGGCAACTGCAGAAATCAGTAAAATCGACAATAGCTATTTTATAGACATCAAAAGCGAAGACTCTTCCTTGCTTATCGGCAAATACGGGGCAAATCTTGAAAGTCTCCAGTTCGTTTTGGCAGTTCGCCTCAAGTTGCAAACTCAACAAGACGACTTCGAAATCTTTTTAGATATCGACAATTGGCGAAAACAAAAGGAACAAAAATTGGAAAAAATGGCCCTAGAAACCGCAGCTAAGGTCGAAGAGACTCAAGCAGAAGAGGCTCTTTATAACTTGAAACCCTCCGAAAGGCGTGTAATTCACGCGCTCTTTACCGCACATCCCAGAGTGACCACAGAGTCAACCGGCGAAGGTGACGGCCGTTATTTAATAATCAAACCCCGCAAAGCTTAAAGCTGAAGTGGCTAGTAGAAAGTTCTCATTTCTACACAAAAGCACTTTAACTCTCAGCCAAGCCCTTTTTTTATCAACTCTTGCCTCAATACCCCTTCAATTAAATAAGTATATTTTTGTCAAGAGTTCTCTTGTTTTGGGGATTCCGGTTGACTATCGGGCAATTTCAATTTATGCCAGTGATTTTTTGACTATTGCCTTAGTCTTGACGTTTATTTTTGAGAACAGGAAAAGTTTACTCAGCATTTTTAATAAATACAAAAACATTGCAATTCCACTTTTAATCTTGAATTTCTATCTTATTGCTAGTTCCATCTTTTTTTCCCGGGATCCTCAAATATCTATTGTTTTTAATGCAAAAACTTTGCTTTTCTCAGTCTTTTGTATTATCTGTGCTTTTTATTTTTCAAAAAAGGAACTAATTGATAAATCGTATTTAGTAGTCGCCTTCTCGCTTCTTTGGCAGTCCTTTTTGGCTATTTGGCAATTTTTATTCCAAAAATCCGCCAATTTTTATTTTCTAGGTGAACGCTCCTTTGATACCACGACTACCGCTATTGCTCATTTCAGCCTTTTTGGCAACCAGCTTCTAAGGCCATATGGTACTTTCCCCCATCCTAACGTTTTGGCCGCATTTTTAATTATCTTTGCCCTAGTTTTGATGTCCCAAGAAACGACATGGTCCAAAATACAAAAAAGATTGGATTTAATCAAAACTGCCCTATTGCTCGCCCTTTGTGCAAGCCTGGTGACTTTTTCCAAAACAGCGCTTTTTATTGTTGCACTATTGCCGCTGGTAAATAGTTCCAAAAAAACAAAAATAATTCTCTCTCTTGCTCTTCTCTCTCTGGCCTATTTTTATATTTCGCTTTTTGCCCAAAACTACCTCAACTCAATTGCAGAAAGACTACAATTAATTCAAGCTTCACTAGAAATAATCAGACACAATTTGTTTGTAGGCACCGGCAGCAATAATTTTATACCGGCGCTATCAAAGCTCAATATAATTTCTGTTGCTGGAGTACGATTACTTCAACCAGTACACAATGTCTTTTTACTTATTTTGGCCGAAAATGGTCTTCTAGGCCTTTTGTTTTTTGCCCTCCTTTTGTTCAGAGTCTTTAAATACTGCAACACATGGCAAAAGACTTATATTTTTTTTGCCCTCCTTATTTATATGTCGACAGACCACTTTTTTTGGACGCTTCAACAAGGAAGACTACTTTTCTTTTTCGCGCTAGGCTTTATTCTCAGTTCGCACAATAAGGCTTCAGCCTGATATATTTAAAAAGATCTATGATCAAAAAAGTCTTTTATAACGCAGGTGCACAAATAATTGGCAAAGTTATCACCGCTTCTTCTACTCTCTTCATAACAATTATTATCGCTCGCAGCCTTGGCAATGAAGGCTACGGTGATTTTACAAAGGTCTTTGTTTTCGTTGGATATTTTTATACAGTTGCCGATTTTGGATTAAATACTGTCTTCATCAAAAATGAAAACCAGGATAAAGTTTTTATCAAATACTTAGCCGGACTCAGGCTGATTATTGGATTTTGCCTAGTATTAACCGCCATTTTAATTAGCCTTTTTCTTCCCTACAACCACCAGCTGGCCATCGGTTTTAGCCCTCAAGTTAAGCTAGGAATTGCCATTGCTTCCTTGACTATTCTGACTCAAGCTCTTTTTACAACTGCAAACGCATATTTCCAAAAAAACCTAAGATATGATCTCTCAACAGTCGCAGCAATAAGTGGAACTTTTGTCACATTAATTCTCACAGCTGTGGGATCATTGCTCCATTTTCCATTCGATTTCTATGTAGGGGTTTACACTTTTGGAGGAATAACTTTTGTTTTTACCGCCTATTTTTTAATTAAAGTATTCTTGAGAACTTCAATCCTGCCTGCCTTCTCCTCAGGCAAATTCAAGGAGTTTATCAAAGACGCTTGGCCAGTCGGTACAGCTCTGATTTTTAACTTAATCTACTTCAGGCTGGACATTTTAATATTGTCATACGCCAGGAGCTCTGCCGAAGTTGGTGTTTATGGCCTTGCCTACCAATTCTTCGAGGCTTCACTATCGATACCGATTTTTTTTGCAAATGCCCTTTTCCCTTTGCTTACCAATCTTCATAAAAAGGACAAGCCTGCATATCAAAAAGAAGTTAAACGATGGGCCGGGCTGCTTTTGGGGATATCGGCCCTGCTAATGGCAGCCCTAGTTTTCTTATCATTTTCAATCCCACTTATTTTCAAAGGACAATTTATAGCATCTCAAAGCTTATTAGTACTCCTCTCGGCTGGTTTGCCCTTTTTCTTCATCTCAGCCTTACTTTGGCATATTCTAATTATTGAAAACAAACAAAAATATTTAGGCGGAACCTACTTGGCGGGGGCAATTTTCAATTTGCTAGCAAACCTTTTTCTCATTCCAAAGTATGGTGCCCTGGCAGCCGCGGCAACCACAGTGGTCTCGGAGCTTGTTATTGTTTTGATTTTATTCATTTGCTACAAATTCACAGTCGCCAATAGCAAACTTGCCATAAGTAATTTAAAATAGCTCAATGTTAGTTATTAACTGCGATGGAGGATCCCGTGGCAACCCAGGCCCTGCGGCTTTCGGCTTTGTTGTAAAAGAAAAAGGAAAAATTATAGAAAAAGGTGGCGGATACATAGGCACGGCCACTAATAATGTCGCCGAGTACACAGCTGTTATTGAAGCTCTAAAACTGCTGAGCGAAAAAAAGTACAGACACCAACTCAGCTTTTACCTGGACTCCCAACTCGTTGTTTCGCAATTGACAGGCGTATACAAGGTCAAGGACGCAAAAATTAGAGAATTAGTTATTCGCGTGCATCAATTCGAAACGGACTTTGAAAGTGTAATGTATTATCATATTCCCAGAGAAAAAAATAAGGAGGCAGACTTACTAGTAAATCTGGCTTTAGATCAGGCAATCCATGACTTTAAATGAGTTTTTTGAAATTTTAAGAAAGAACCTAATTTTTATTATCGTTCTTGCCGTCGTTGGCGCTTTAGTTGCCTATTTTGCCACTGGTTTTATCAAATCCGGCTACCTCAACCAGCAACTACTTTTCCTCACAATAGAATCCAAAAATCCCCAGGACCAACTGCGAGGACTTGATCCTTCAACGACCACTGATACCGCTGTTGCCCTCATGAATAACAGCCCTCAAACAAGTGGTTCTTCAACCGACGCCAAAAAAGTTGCCTCTCAGGTTATAAGGCTAACGACTGAAAGCAAAAATGGCCAAAACTCAGAACTTGTCGGTCAAATGGCCACCGAAAAATTCAATGATGAAATTAAAACTTACGTACCGAACTATAACCTGAAACTAATTCAAATAAATCAAACAACAGCCCCTTCGCGCCGGCTTTTGAACACCAATGTATTAGCAGTTTTTGGAGCCGCAGTAGGTTTTCTGACGGCTTTAATGCTGATATTGATAGGCAACTATTTTAAGATTCTTTGATGGAAAATCCTGCCCAAGTAGATGACAACGCTGTCATCTTAATTACTGATGTCTCCTCATACTTAGGAGAGGCGTTAGCCAAAAATTTTCTCAAGCACAACTTTAGCGTTTACGGAGCCGGGCATAAAAATCCATCAGAAGAAATTCTGTCTAATTCCCACTTTACTCTTTTGGACATTGATCTTGCACAGCCATTCCCCGGACATTTACCGGTTTTTGATTTAATAATTCACTTGGCACCGGAAAAGCAAGAAGAACTGGCAAATGTGAAAGTCTCTGCTGCTTCCAAAAATATTATCAATTTTGCCAAACAAGGAATCTGCAAAGTTGTTTACGCCTTGCCAATCTCAGCAAGCAGTGATTACTTAGATTATCTAAGCCCCCAGGAAACAAGTCAGCAATTTCTGAATTTTTTTCTGGTCGGCCACGTTTACGGTCCCCAAATGAAGCTAGAAAGTAAGTTTCACAGCAAAAAAGAAACAAGCTTTTTCGAAAGCAACGATCTTGTTGATCTCATTTCTCAGTCAGCAATTTCCGACAGAATAATTTTAGAAAACGAGGGGCTTACCGTAATTTACCCAACATATATCGACGATGCGGTAGATGCCTTTAATAAGTTCATATTCACCAAAAACCCAAAACCTATCCGTTTTATAATCTCTGACCACCCTCTAACCGCTCTTTCAACTGCATACAAAATCCAAAATGCAATTAGGCTAGCCTCAGGCAAAGAGCTTAATCTTTTTTTCGCTGGGGAAGAAAACAGCCCCAAACCAAAACCCGAACCGGTCGTAAAAATTCACGAACTTGCATTTAAGCCAAACTTTACGCTCACCGAAGGTCTCGAAAAAACTATCAAGTATCTAAGTCAAGAGAATCAAATTTATAGAAATAATCAAGTCTTTGCCCCAGAAGATAAACCAACAATAGAAGTCGAGAACAAATTCCAAGAAACCAAAATAGCCAAAAAAAAGCGCTTGAATTTACCTAAATTCTCCTCAGGACCTTTGAATGCCCGTGCAAGTACAGCCGTTCTGGTAATAGCCATTTTATTTCTCGTATTCGTTTTAAAAACTGGTGGAGATATCTTTTTGGGCACTAAGTCAATCAAGTCGGCAAAATCTCAACTCGAAGCGGGCGATCTTGCCCGCGCCAGGCAAAGCGCGCAAAGTGCCCAAGGCAGTTTTACCGCTAGCTCCTCAGAGTTTAAATTCATCACTTACCCTCTCAGGGTATTGTTTGCAAAGAAACTCGATTCGATTAACAATGCTTTAAGCGCAACAGCCGCCGGGGCTTCAGCAGTGGTCGACTTTATAGACGGAGCCCAATCGCTCTCGCAAAACCTGTCAACTATTGTATCTGGAAATTCCAAAAGCCCACTTGACCTGGCTTCGGCGCAAGCATCGCTCAACAGATCATACTTCGAAAGCGCCTCAGCAGCTAGCCTAGCCAAAGATGCTCAAAATGGTCATATATTTGCCACAAACTTTAAATCTCTGGAGGATAGTTTAACTACGCTTGCCAATGTAAGCCTCTCGGCTCAGGAAATATCTACGATTATTCCCAATCTTGTGGGAGCAGATTCCACCAAAAATTACCTACTGCTAGTTCAGAACAATACCGAACTGAGACCGGGCGGAGGTTTCATCGGCAATTATGCTCAAATCGCTTTTGAAGGAGGCAAACTCAAAGACATTAAAGTTGATGACATTTACAACATAGACGGCCAGCTTAAAGAGAAAATTAGTCCACCTCAGCAGCTGATCGACAAACTTGGTGTAGACAAACTTTATTTGCGAGATTCCAACTGGACAACAGATTTTCGCATTAACGCCCAAACTGCTCGGGATTTCTACAAAAAAGAGACTGGGCAGACCATAGACGGCGTAATTGCCATAGACCTAAGTTTTTTTGAAAAACTTCTTGAGAAAATGGGCCCCATAAAGTTGGAAAATTACAGCGAAGAAATAAATGCGGGCAATCTTTTTGACAAAGGAGAATATTATTCCGAAGTAGGCTTCTTTCCAGGTTCTACTCAAAAGAGAGACTTTTTCGGTTCATTGGCCAAAGCTGTCATTGGTAAAATAGAAGAGAGTCTTAAGCAAAAAACTGTAGGTAAAAACTCTCCATATTTAGCTTTAGTTTCGGCTGCATCCGATAGTCTTGCCCAAAAACACATTATGATGGCTTTCGACGATGCGGAAGTGGGATCTTTTGTCCGGTTAAAAGGTTGGGATAACGAACTGCCCCCATTTACTTATAATCCGGCAGATAACGCACAATCAGCCAACGACTTTTTAGCTCTCTCAGAAGCCAACGTCGGTGCCAACAAAGTTAATCGCTATATAGAGAGAGCAGTTAACTATGATATGACAGTCGACCGAGATGCCGGCTTAGTAGCGACTATCAATATAACCTATAAAAATAACAGTCCTGCCGATACTTGGCCTGCTGGAACATATGTCAACTATTTGCGAGTTTATGTGCCCCTAAACTCATCGCTAGAAAGTTACCAGGTCGATGGCCAAAATATTGATTTAAATCCTACCTTAACAGCTAAGCAAAAAAAACCAAGCACGACCGCTCAATCTTCCACCCAAGGCAATCTAACCGTCTTTGACACTATTGTCGAGGTGCCTGTAAAGCAAACTAAGAATATAACTTTCAAATATAGAATACCTAAAAATATCAAGCTGGAATCCGCACCAGCTTATAATCTCTATGTGGCCAAACAGCCCGGCACAAATAACGATGCGCTTAAGTTCTCGTTCAATCTGCCCGCCTATTTAAAAATAGATTCAATAAACGGCTCTAAGGCCGATACCGGCAAACAAAACTACTCAAACCTAACTAATTTGGAAACCGATAAAATTTGGGAAATTAAAGTTACCAAAAAGTAAAACTATCTAGTTAAGAGAGCGCCTGCTCCGGTGAGACTCGTAACTGGACCAATGGCCGCTGCAGCACCGCCTAATAGCAACATCAAAATCATTAGCCATTTATAATCTTTCTTGGCCCAGTTGACTAACTTTTCTAATTTACTTCCATGTTTTTCTGCTAAGATTTTAGCCTCGTTGGAATTTACAACGCGATCAGCGATCATCCTATAAACGTCTGGGTGTCTGGCAGCAATACGGGGCAATTCTTTCGAGCTCACACCACCATTTATCATTTTGTCCGCAAATCCCGAAGCGAAAAATGCTCTTTCTTCAAAAGATGTTTTTTGTCCTGGATCCATGATTTTCTGCTTCACATCGTCAAAGTCTAAACTCGTCAAATCAGACCGTTCCGATATTTGCTCTAAATATCTTGCTTGTTCCTCAGGATTCATAGCACCATATTCGTTCCAAGATTTTCGATCCAAAGTTTCGATGCTTGCCGTCGAACCAGCTGCTTTTCCTTCCCTATCCCTTGCCAATTTAATTGCATCTTCTTCCGCCTTTAATGTTTTCTTTGATTCGGCTAACGCATTGGCCAGTTGGTTTCTTTCTCGTGAAAGATCCGCCAAAGATTTCGGGTCTGCTCCAGAGGCCCTTGCAGCCGCAATATCAGTGTCTTTATCCCTCAATTTAGAAGTTAGATCTATTGTGCTGCGATCTGCCGCAAGGCGCCTCCTGTCTAGGCTCGCGACAGACAGGGTTGCCCTTTGTTCGTCGTCAGCCTCTTTGTCAAGCCTATTCCTCTCAACCTCCTCTTTAGCCTTTAAAGCATCAGAAGCTTCGCCCCACATTTGAGATAAAGCAGTTTTCTGCGCTTCATATATAGCTTTTTCTTGTCTTGTTGCTCTAACTGCTGGGGGTGTTCTATTTAATTTATTCCATTCGTCATAAATAGCATTCGTTCTTTCGTGCAACATATCGATAGGGAGAGCTTCTAGCTCTTGAAGCCGTCGTTCGGTTTCTTGAACCGCATCTTGTTGTCGTTGTTCCTCATCAAGCCTTTTTTCTTCGGGAAGTTTTCTGTCGTATACGGACTTAGCTTCACTAAACCTAAACTCTGCGCCTTTAACTTGATCGTTTAAAACACGTTGATCGCCAGGGCTTCTCCCAGCAGTTATTGCATCACCTAAAGCCTTTTTCTTGGCGGCGAGCTCCTCGTTTAGGTTTTGTACGTCTTGGGCAAGCTCACTGAAAGGTTTACCTGAATAAACCTTTACTCTTTCCCGACTTTCATCGTCAATATGCCTTACAGCTGCGCTGGCAAGGTTTTCACCAGCTCTGATTCTTGCGTCTGCTTCAGCCAAAACCGTTTCTTCGCTGGGGCTCAAAGAGGTGGTAGCCCTTTTTGCTTCAAGCGTGCTTTTTTTATATACATCTTCGGAACCTGCCCTAGCGATATATTCGAGCGCTTCGTTAGATGATTGAAACTGTCCGACAACTTTGGCCATCGCCAGCTCCCGGGTATCAATGGGTGTGCCCTTTTTAGCAGCTTGTTCAGCGGCAGTTTTTTGTTGTGAATCTAAAAAATTACTATAGTCTTCGTTAGATCCTGGCATATTTAACTTTCATTGCTTGCAAGTTTGTCCATATAGACAAAAAGCCTGTCTTGATTATTTTGTAGTAAACTTTGAAATTCGTCTGGAGTTACTTGTAAATTTAAAACATCTTGGTTGAAAATTGCCTGAACTTCCTCTGGCGAAAAACCAACAGCCACGAAGCGCTCAAATACAGTTTTCTCACCTTCTTCGAAAGGGTCTTTCCACCCTTCTGGCAGTTCTTTGGCCGGAATCAACACTTCTTGTTCAAAGCGGTCTTTGTTATCCTGGAGAAACTTCACAAAGCTAGAAGCATATACTTTTGCACTCAAGAGGTCCGGAGAAAATTTAGACATTTCTTCCTCACCTGCACCTAGGGCTTTTAGACGATCACCCACAGAAGCTGGCTGGTCCCCAAAAGCATCGATTACTTCATTAATTGATATTGATTTCATCGGCAGTTTCAGCAATCGCACTATTGGCAATATTCTTAGCTGACTCCATGTCTCCTGCGTCTATTGCGGCCAATGCATTTTTGTAAGCATTCACCTCATGAGCTCGCAAGATTTCAGCCTTTACTCTATTATACAAAATTTCAAAAGATGGGTGTTCTCTTGCCAATATTTCGTAAAAACCAACTACTGTTTTCTCGTGTTTTTCAATTTCGCTCACAGCCACAAGCGTTTCTCGTGCAATCTGCTGAGCAGCCTCAACTGTCAATCCACCACTATTTAACCCTGAAATTACTTGGCCCAAAACCTCTTTTTCTACTCTTGCTTTTAGTGATACTTCCGTTTGTTGCATCTCTTTCAACCATACACCGATTTGTTTGCGCATATCAACTGAATTTGGTAATATTACAAAACTTTATATGGAGCAAATACCACTAGCCGCTGCGCCTAGAACAGTTTTAGGCAGAAAAGTCAAAAATTTAAGAAGCGAAGGAATTATTCCTGCGCACGTTTTTGGCAATAAAATTGAATCGGTTCACGTACAGGTCAACGGAAAAGAATTTCATAAAGTTTTTGAAAAGGTCGGCGAAACCGGCATCATCGCTTTAACTATCGAAGGTCAACAGAAGCCGGTTTTGGTACGCGAAACTCAGATTAATCCGGTTACGGACGAACTTATTCACATAGATTTCTATCAGGTTAACTTGCAAGAAAAAGTTAAGGTAAACGTTCCAATCGAAATAATTGGAGAGTCTCCCGCCGAAGAAAAGAAAATTGGACTACTTCTAACTCCAATCGCCGAAATCGAAGTCGAAGCTCTTCCCGGCGATCTTCCGGAAAGTATCGAGGTAGACGTCACCGCGCTTGTCGAAATTGGCGATGAAATCAAAGTTAAAGATCTTAAAATCGACCGCACTAAAATCGAACTTTTAGCAGACGAAGAGCAAACGGTCGCCTCAATTGGAGATCTTGTAACCAAGGAAATGGAAGAGCTCGAAGCGGCTGCTGAAGCCGAAGCGGCCGAAACTGTTGAAGGCGCCGCACCCGCAGAGGGCACAGCAGAAGGCGAGGAAGCGACCGAAGACGATAATGCATCTTCAGACGAAAAGCCCCAAGAGGAAAAATCCAAGTAGGACTCCAATCATATATCCATCGAAATCTTGCGGTAATTATTGCGGCAATATTGCGGTAATTATTTGGATGCTATTGGCCAGTCTTCCAATAGAATACTCTTCTTCTTAACTTCAAATTGTTGATAGATTTCCTCAGTTAAAAACGGCATAAACGGATGTAATAATATTAGGCTCTGTTTTAAAACATACTCAAGCGTTGGTTGAGCTTCTACTCTTCTCTCTTTTGACTCCTCAATATATTTATCTGCAAATTTGTGCCAAATAAATTCATATAACTCATCGACTGCCAAATGCAGTTCTAAATTGTCCAAATACTTTGTAACCTTCCGACTCAAGTTTTCAAGTTCTGCCATAATCCAATCGTCTTCACCGGCTTTAAAATCCCCATTAGGACTAAAATCTGGTTTTAGCTCTAATATGAAACGAGAAACGTTTCGTATCTTTGTCGCAAAGTTTCTAAAGTTTTTACCTCGTTCATCAAGGATCGACTTTGAAACACGCCCGTCCCGTCCGGGAATTGAATATGTATAAAGAGCCATTCTCGTCGCATCCACTCCCCAACTACTAATTAAGTATTGCGGCTCAATTCCGTTACCTAGCGATTTTGAAAACTTCCTGCCCTCCATATCCCTCAGCATTCCATGAAAGAACATTGTTTTAAATGGAATTTTGCCAGTGAAATAGATCGAAAGCATAATCATTCTGGCAATCCACAAATACTTAATCTCAGGTGCTGATATCTCGAAATCCCACGGAAAAACTTTTGCGAACAATTCGTTTTTATTAGGCCAACCCAAGGTAGACATTGGCCATAATCCCGAAGAAAACCAAGTATCTAAAACTTGCTCGTCTTGTTTCCATCCAGCGCCGGGCGATTCAAGTGCAACTTTTTTTTCATTATCTTTGTACCAAACTGGAATTCTATGTCCCCACCATAGGGATCTCGAAATACACCAATCGTGAATTTCGTTCATCCATTCAATCAAAATCTTCTTATAATTTTTTGGCAGGAAATTAATCAAGTCTTTGTTGACAGCCTTAATTGCCTCCTTGGCAATATCCCCCATCTTCACAAACCATTCCTCAGATATCAGCGGCTCGACAACTGTCTTGCACCTTTCACAGACAGAAACATTATGAATATAGTCTTCCTCTTTTACTAATATGCCTTCCATCTTAAGTTCGGGAATAATTGCCTCTCGGGCTTCTAAGACTTTCATACCAGCAAATTTTCCTGCAAGTTCAGTTAGTCTCCCCTCTTTATTGATTACTTGAATAATTGGCAAATTATGTCGCTTACCGATTTCGTAATCAGTAAAGTCGTGACCGGGAGTAACTTTGATAACTCCTGTCCCGAAATTCGGGTCAACCGCTTCGTCCGCAATGACTCGCATTTTTTTTGAGCCAGCTAAAGTATTAATCTCAAATTCTTGCCCGACATATTCTTTATATCTTTTGTCTTTGGGATTAACTGCCATTGCTGTATCGCCAAATTTGGTTTCAGGTCGGGCTGTTGCTAATGTTAGTGGCCCATACTTAAGGTAATAAAGCTTTTCTTTTCTCTCTTGATATTCCATCTCAACGTCTTCAATCGCTGTATTACATTTTGGACACCACTGTACAATATATGGACCTTTATAAATTAATCCCTTGTCCCAAAAAGCTTTAAATTGATAAAACACCGCTTGTTTTGGTCGATCGTCCAAAGTGAAAACCTCCCGTGACCAATCCGCGCTTATCCCAAAAACTTTCCAAGTTTCATGAAACGATTTGTAAATTTCTTCGCGAAATTTCCATGCTTCTTCCAGCCATTTCTCTCTGCCCAAACTACGTTTGCTCTTACCGTCTTTTGTAAGTTTCTTATCCAACGTTCCTTCAAACTGAATGCCTGCATGGTCGACTCCCGGCAACAGTAATACTTCAAACCCCTGAAGGCGTCGATATCTACTAACAGAATCCATAATAACGTGTTGTAGTGCATGTCCAAGATGCAGTTCGCCTGTTAAATTCGGCGGAGGCATCAGTAAAGAATAAATTTTGCGAAGACCTTTTTCATCAAAAGAAAGCAATTTTTCTTTTTCCCAAAAAGAGTAAATATCCTTTTCGTATTTAAGTATTTTTTTAACATTCATTGTCATTTTTTTGTCTCCCACCCTTTCACGTGACGGGAATTACTTTTAAAAATATTTTATTACCTCCCACGTGCAAAGAAACTGAAATTTGAGTCGGGTTGATAACTTTTTTCTCAATAGCATTTTCTCACATATCAGGTAGAATGCCAAAAAATATTTTAAAAATGAAGTCCAGGGTCGGCGACAAGAGATAAAGGTCCCACGTAACTTTTTGTAAAAAACGCTGCTGCTGCAATCATTGCCCCATTGTCCACAGCAAATATTTTTTTTGGGAAAAATACCTTAGCATTAATTTGTAGACCATCTTTTTCCATCATAGTTTTTAAAACTGAATTAGCAGCAACTCCCCCTCCTGCCACAATCGTTCTGGCATCATAATGTTTCGCAGCAGCGATCGTTTTTAAAACTAAAACATCTACTACAGCACGCTGAAATTCAAAAGCAATTTTATCCCGATCCACCTCCAAATTATTGTCGACGAAATTGGCAACAGAAGTTTTAACTCCCGAAAATGAAAAATCGAAATTTTGTTTTCTTACTAAGGATTTAGGAAAATCGAAATTATTATTAGCAACTACTTTTTTTGCAGCTTGTTCAATTTTGGGTCCACCAGGATAACCGAGACCTAATTTCTTAGCAACTTTATCAAATGCTTCTCCGGCAGCATCGTCTAGTGTTGAACCGAGTAGTTCAAAATCCCCATGATCTTTCATAAGGACCAAGTCAGTGTGCCCTCCCGAAACAACTAGCCCAATTAATGGAAATTCAGGGTATATATCAGCGTCTAACCATGAAGCATAAACATGTCCAACCAAGTGGTTAACAGCTATTAACTTTTTATTCCACGCGAAAGCTAAAGCCTTTGCGCTTTCAACACCAACGAGCAATGAACCAATCAGCCCTGGTCCATAAGACACTGCAA
The DNA here is from genome assembly GCA_038326365.1 of Candidatus Curtissbacteria bacterium. Lineage (GTDB taxonomy): Bacteria > Patescibacteriota > Microgenomatia > Curtissbacterales > GWA2-41-24 > JBBQJY01. Next base: position 56,939 of record JBBQJY010000001.1, read on the forward strand.
TTGCATCGATGTGGTCGATATCGTTTTCAACCGCCTTACTAATTAAAGGAACAATCACCTTAACCTGTTCTCTCGCAGCAACTTCTGGAATGACTCCACCAAACCTTGCTTGCAGATCAGCAGAAGAGGCCAAAAAATTTTTTACAACATGAACCCCGTCTTTAACAATTGCCACGCCAGTCTCATCACATGTTGATTCAATACCCAAAATATTCATAAGACTTTTGCTTAGTAAATCAAACTAAAGGGGTAAATAGCAATTAAAATTCGGCGGTGTCCCCAACTTGAATATTGTTAAGAGAAGTAATTCCCGCATTTGTTTCCAAGACATATCGAGATTCACCAGAGGGGGAGTATATCTTAAGATCCCGGTCTCGTTTACCAGGCTCAGGTGGCACGTTCTGGGCAATTTCTATGATCTTTTTGCTTTCGTCGAGCCACAAAATGTCAATCGCAAACTTCATATCCTTCATCCAAATTGCGTGTTGCGCGTTGGAATCAAACACAAAAAGCATCGCTGCATTCAGTGGTAAGCTGTCTCTTTTTGAAAGACCCTTTTTGCGATCCGCGTCGTTGTTCACAAGTATAGTGCTGAGTTTTAGATCTCTTATATTAACTAAAATCTGTCCACCGGAGGCAACATGTGCAGAATCGGTTGAACTACTTTGATTTCCGGAAGCAAAATTGAATGCTGTGAAACCTCTACCAAAGATTAGCAGTAAAATTATGACCACAAACAAACCACCAATTACTGCCAAATCCTTTTTCATCTGATCTTATTTTAAACCCCGGTACCCACCAAGTAAACGGCTTGCCATGGGCGATAGTTAGAACGAAATGTATCATTTAGAATTAAATTCCTACCCCTATAAACTTTTCTACTAAAAACACTCGTAGCTCCCGCCGCCGCAAAATCCACTTGTTTTGTAACGCCTTTTGGAAGCGTTGGTTCGTCTTGATATTTTGGTTCTGGTGCTGGAACTATACTGGAAATAACAGGCTCTGTCAGCGAGACCGTCCTTCCATCGCGAGTCCCATAAATATCAACCTGTATCCGTGAATTAGCAGGATCAACATTTGACTGAACTAAAAGATAATGATCTGTGTCATTTTTAAACTGCAAATCGACGCTGGGAGAAAATATCGTCGCGTCCAAACCCGCTTTAAATCCATTCTGTTCATAATATCCAACACGATATGCATGTGCGGTTCTTTTTACAATCGGAAGGCCTGCATTCAATGCAGCGCGAAAAACAGTAGTGGAAACTTGGCAAATACCGCCACCGTCATCCAAAACCGTCCTACCTTTATTAATAACATAAGCTTGCTTAAAACCTTGATCCTTGGAAACAGGACCTACTAAATTGTCAAAAGAAAATATATCTCCTGGTTTAATAAGCGTACCGTTTACTAAACTTGACCCAAGTCCGATATTGAACGCGCGATTCGGTATAGACCCAGCAAAGTAAGATACGCCACTGGCGATAAGCTCACGAATACCCATGGAATTGACTTCGCGATTTGCAATGTCAGCTTTTGTAACAGAAACAGGCAAAGCAATAGCTAAAGTCGAGTCGAGATTGCGATTCGCAACAGATAATTTTTCGAGTAAGAATTTTTTGGTAAGTGTTCTATCCAATTCTTGACCATCTTGAGCACTTTTAAACTCACTTACTTTTCCATTTTCAAATTTTAAAGTTGCGTCTCTTTTTGGCTTATCTATTACTTTGGCAATACTTAATAAATATGAATCTGCTTTAAGCTCATCAATACCAACGTCTAAAATCTTGCCCTCCTCTGCTGCGACGTCCATTCGGACAATGGTTAGGCTTTGGTCACCGTATGAAGTTGTAATTAAACCTGATCTTGTGGATCCGATAGGCGAAAAAGTTAACAAATCAAATAATGATTTACCGGATAAAGTCCATTTATCTAAGCCAAAACTAAAATTAATCTGTGTCCTTAAAAGCTTGTTTGCTCGTTCAAGTGCGAGCTTGGCTCCATCATCGCCAACGTTTGCTGGTGCATCAAATATTTTCAAACTTATTTCATAATTACCTAAGTTCTCAATAGATCGTCGAACACTGGAATAAAAGCTCTCTTTGTCAATATACTTTCCAGCTATTGCCGGTTTAATACTTGCACCATTCTGATCAAAAAATATTGACGCATCGGTTGGTGAGCTCTCCAAAAAAGAGAAACTCCGATTAATAGTCGATAAAAATTGCCCATAGTCTACGCTGTATGCGGCTCTAACACTTTTGCTTTTAAACAGCTGTATCGGGTTAATTAAAAATTTGCTATTTCGTCCTGACTCGAAAATAGACTCAGCAGTTGCTTGTGCATCATAAGAAATGCCTAAATCCGCCATAGCCAAACTGATTTCTTCATGACCTGTGTTAAACTTCAAATTAATATCTCCCGAATCCATATATCTACGATTTACATTGCTCAAAACCTCGTTACGAGTAAGACCCGCGTAATTTTTACCTGCAAACACCACGTTGGGCAAAACATGATTGGAAAAATAAAAAAATGTACCTACCACGAGCAGAAGAAGGAAAAGGAAACCAGCCAAAACATATGGCAAAGCCGCTTTTTGGCGTAAAAATACCTTTTTGCTTTTCTTTTTTTTACCCATAGATACACGGATTATGGCTTATGATATCATAGAAATGTAGAGACTAAATTAGAATGAAAACACGCCCATTTGCAAAGATTGCTCTCGTTTTATTTTTATCAATATTCTTAACTGCTTGCAAAGCCTTTCCAACTATTGGTGGAAGCAAACAAGTGACCCTTAAATATTGGGGCCTTTGGGAATCGGCCAATGTAGTTAATCTGGTCATCAACGATTACAAAAAAGATCATCCAAATGTAAATATAGTCTACGAAAAGAAGAGCGTACAACAATATCGAGAGTCTTTAGATTCCCAAATTAATTCTGGCAAGGGTCCGGATATATTTACTTTTCATAATACTTGGGTGCCGATGTTAGCCTCAGACCTCTCTGAAATTCCGTCAAGCCTTATTTCCGCAAGCGATATAAAAAAAGATTATTACCCGATTGTCTATAACGATATGAGAAATTCAGCTAAAAAATTTGTTGGATTGCCAACTGGCATAGACGGTATTGGCCTTTATTGGAATGAAGACATATTTAAAGCGGCTGGGATCAGCTCTCCACCCACAACATGGCAAGAGCTGGCTCAGGATGCGGCTAAGCTCACAGTAAAAGGGCCCGATGGCAGCATCAGAACAGCAGGCGCAGCACTGGGAACCGCATCTAATGTTGATCATTTTTCCGATGTACTTGGGTTAATGATTCTTCAAAACGGAGGCGATATCAAAAACCCCACAGACCAAAGGTCGGCCGATACTCTTGATTACTATACCAAGTTTGCAAAGGGAGAAAACAGAGTTTGGGACGAAACTCAACCTGCCTCAACGACAGCATTTATCGGCGGTAATCTCGCTATGTATTTTGCTCCAAGTTGGCGGGTCGCAGATATTAAAGCAATTGCTCCTTCATTAAACTTCAAAATTGCTCCGGTCCCACAATTGGGAGATAGCAATAAGGTTTCATGGGCAAGTTATTGGGCAACAGGTGTATCTATAAAATCTACAAGCCAAGAAGAAGCTTGGAAATTTGTTAAATTCATGGAGGAGGACAAAAACCTTATCAAAGTTTATGACGAAGCTAGTAAAACTCAACAACGAATCTTCGGCCAACCGTACCCAAAAATTTCCCTAGCAAATACACTATCCAGCGACCCATACGTCGGTGCTTATATTACCGACGCACCTTACATGAAGTCGTTTTCAATGGCTTCAAGAACTTTTGACAGCGGCCTAAATGATCAAATAATTAAAGCCTACGAAGATGCGGTTAACAAAAGCTTGCAGGGGAATCCTTCAACAGAAGCTCTTAAAGTGACAGCTGATACTATTGCAAAAACATTAACCAAATTCACGTCCGCCCCCCCAGTTAAATAACCCGTTCTAATTTTCGCTAGCCTGCTGTATATTGCTCGGACATGAATATTACCTTAGCCATTTTAAAAACTTTGGCCTATCACGACATTTTCGATTATCCGCTGACACAAGCTGAGTTATACAATTATTTAATAGATGCTAAAACCACTCCAAGAATACTTTCGAAAAATCTAGGATCAATAAAGGATGTTGAAAGCCGTGCAAACTATTATTGTCTTAAAGGCAGAGACAAAATAATCAAACTCCGTAAAAGCAGAGAAGCTATATCAAAGAGGAAGTTTAAAAAGGCCCAACATTTTGCTAGAATTTTGTCCCTTATTCCTTATGTAAAATTTGTCGGCTTAACCGGTGCACTTGCCATGGAAAACAGCTCAGAAAGTGATGATATCGACCTTCTGATTATCAGTGCCAAAAATAGCCTTTGGACGACACGGTTCTTGACAAATCTATCGCTGTTCCCATACAAAAGAAGCCCTAAGTCACAAAAACAAAAAAACAAAGCATGCCTAAATATATTTATAGAAGAAGCGCACTTAACAATCAGTGAACAGAACATCTATACCGCGCACGAAATCTCTCAAATAATTCCACTTTACAACAAAGGAAAAACTTACCATAAGTTTATAGATGCCAATAATTGGCTTTACAAACATTTGCCCAATTGGCAGCCTAAAGTTATTAGTTGCAAACAAAATAATTCCAACGCAGTTTTGTCGGCATCCTCTTTAGAAAGTCTTTTAATGCGTTTGCAACTTGGTTATATGAAGTCCAAAATAACTTCTGAAAAAATTGGCACTTATCAGCTATTTTTTCATCCAAAAGCAACGGAAGACAGAATACTCAAAATCTTCAAAACCAGGCTCAAAAGTCTTTCAGTTGACGAAGAAAGTCAAGAAGTATAAGATACGCCCCCATGCTTATTCTTGTGCGTAAAGTCCAGCAAGGTATCTGGATAGAAGGCGATATATGGGTCAAAGTCTTGTCTATCGAACGTGACGGAGTAAAACTTGGCATTACGGCGCCCGATGATGTTAAGGTTATTAGACAAGAACTCGTTGCCGAACTTGAAATTCCAGAGGATTTGGCAAATCCTGGGAAACCTAAAGACCATTTAGGTGGTATGTCACAAGGTCCAGAAGCTCCTCGTGGCCGGAATCTCTGAATCACAACTTCTTGACATGCCCTCTCAAATTTTGAGATAATTCTGGCGGGCACCCCAAGTGGGTGCAGTAAGTCCCCTGAGCGCAAAGCGGAAGGGGATTTTTTTATGAATACAAAAGTTATCTTTGTATCTGGCGGAGTAATTTCTGGAATAGGAAAGGGCGTTGCTACCTCAAGTATCGGCCTTCTTTTAAAATCTCGGGGTTTCAAAGTCACCGCAATTAAAGCAGATCCCTACTTAAACGTCGATGCCGGTACCTTGAACCCGATAGAGCACGGTGAAGTTTTCATTCTTGACGACGGTATGGAGTGTGATCAAGACCTTGGCAATTACGAACGTTTCCTAAATCAAAGTCTCAACTCAACGAACTACATGACGACTGGCCAGGTTTTCAAAACGATTATAGACAAAGAACGAGCTCTAGGCTATGAAGGTAAAACAGTAGAATTTTTTCAAGATCCGCCTAGAGAAATCATCAAACGTATTCAAGATTGTGCAAAATTTAACAAGGCGGAAATAATTGTCTTTGAAATTGGCGGGACGGTAGGGGAGTATCAGAACCTGCTTTATCTCGAAGCAAATCGCCTAATGAAGTTAACCAGCCCTCGAGACATTTTACATATCCATCTCACTTATCTGCCTATTCCTTCATCAATAGGGGAGATGAAGAGCAAACCTGCCCAAATGTCTATCCAGCAACTCGCTCAAGCCGGGATTCACGCAGACTTTGTTCTTGCACGCTCTCAGGTAGCAGTAGACGAAAAACGAAAAGAAAAAATCGCAATCGCCGTTGGCATCGAGCAAGACAGCATAATTTCTGCTCCAGATGTCGAAAGCATCTATCAGGTACCTCTAAACTTTGAAAATCAAAATCTTTCCGAAAAAATTCTGCAAAAATTGGGAACAAAACCAAGAAAAAGTGATCTTTCGGATTGGAAAGTGATGGTCAATAGCACTCTTACAGCCAAAAAAACAGCCAAAATTGCTATGGTCGGGAAATATTTCTCGACTGGCGATTTTACACTCTCCGACGCTTATCTTTCTGTCATCGAATCAATTAGGCACGCAGCCAGTCGCTTTGACATTAAAGCGAAAATTGCCTGGATCGATTCTGCTCAAGTAGAAAAAGAGGGTGTGAACCTTTTAGCAGGATACGACGGTATCGTGGTTCCTGGCGGCTATGGTTCTCGCGCGGTGGACGGCATTTTAACCGCTATCAAATTCGCTCGGGAGGCAAAGATTCCGTACTTTGGTCTTTGTTATGGCATGCAACAATTAGCAATTGAGTTTGCAAGGAACGTTTGCCAAATGCGCGACGCTAACACCACAGAAATTGACCCAAACACAAAACACCCCATAATCCATGTCATGGAATCGCAAAAAGATTTGGTGAAATACCATAAACTTGGGGGAACGCAAAGACTCGGATCCTGGGAATGGAAAGCAAAAAAGGGCACAAAATTTGCTGAATCTTATAAGTCACTCACAGGCTTTGACCGTCATCGCCACCGTTACGAATTTAACAATGAATTTAGAAAGCCTCTCGAGGATAAGGGTCTGATAATCTCCGCAACAACAAAAGACGACAAGCTCGTAGAAGCGTTAGAATTAAAAGATCACCCCTTCTTTGTTGGGGTACAATTTCACCCAGAGCTTAAATCTCGCCCTCTTGCCCCCCACCCACTTTACGTGTCGTTTATGGAAGCCGTTTCAAAGCAAAATAAACCACGCTGAGCCACCTATTTCTGTTCTGAAGAGATGTCTCTATTGCTATGGTCTTTCTAGTAATTCGGATTTTGTGCGAACGGTTTTAAAACAAACTACTTGACAAAGCGAAAATACTTGATAAAATATTAGCAGTCGCAAGCAATTAGTGCTTAGCGATCTTTCCATAAAATTGCCCGAAAGTTATGATTAAACCATTAGCCGGATATGTCCTTATAGAACCCGCACCAAAAGAAACCAAAACAGCGTCTGGAATCCTATTGCCAGATTCCGCGGAAGAAAAACCTCAAGAAGGTAAAGTGTTAGCCTGCGGAGATGCCGCTATGGTCGATGACAAAGAGGTTAGTTGTCCTGTTAAAGTAGGGGATAGGGTGATTTACAAAAAATGGGGCGGGAACGAAATTAAAGATACAGGCAAAGATTTACTCTTAATCAAATTTGATGACCTGATGGCCATCGTTACAAAATAATATGGCAAAACAATTAATTTACGCAGAAGAAGCAAGAACAAAATTGAAAGCCGGTGTTGATAAGCTAGCAGCTGCCGTTGCAACTACTCTTGGTCCTAAAGGTAGGAATGTGGCTTTAGACAAGAAGTGGGGAGCCCCAAACGTCATCCATGACGGTGTTACGGTTGCCAAAGAAGTGGAACTAGAAGACCCTTTTGAAAACATGGGTGCGAGCCTTGTGCGAGAAGCAGCCAGCAAAACAAACGATATCGCCGGAGACGGTACGACTACAGCAACAGTTTTAGCCCAAGCAATCGTAGACCAGGGCCTTAAGAACGTAACAGCAGGTTCAAATCCCATGATTCTTAAAAAAGGTGTAGAAAAAGCAACCGAAGCAGTAGTAGCCGAGCTCAAAAGAATGGCCAAGAAAGTTAATGCTCCTGAAGAAATTCAAAAAATAGCCACAATTTCAGCTGCTGACATAACTATCGGTCAAATGATTGCCCAAGCATTGGAGAAAGTAGGCCCGGACGGTGTTGTAACAGTTGAGGAGAGCAAAGGGTTGGAAACTTCAGTAGACACCAAAGAAGGAATGGAGTTTGATAGGGGATTTATCTCTAGCTACTTTGTTTCAGACACAGAAAAAATGAAAGCAGTAGTAGAGGACGCTCACATTTTAATTACAGACCAAAAGATAGCTTCACTAAACGACCTTCTTCAATTTTTAGAAAACTTTGTCAAAATGTCCAAAAATTTGGTAATTATTGCTGATGAAGTAGAAGGTGAAGCTTTAGCAACACTGGTTGTTAACAAAATTCGCGGTACCTTTAACGTTCTTGCAATAAAAGCTCCGGGTTTCGGAGATCGCCGCAAAGAAATGCTCGAAGACATTGCAATCTTAACCGGGGGTACCGTTATCTCCGAGGACCTTGGACGCAAGTTAGAATCCGTAACAGTGGAAGACCTTGGTCGAGCAGACCAGGTGGTTTCCGACAAAGAAAATACAATCATTGTTGGAGGCAAAGGAGCAAAAAGTGCAATTGAAGGCAGGATAAAACAAATTCGAACAGAGCTTGACTCAACAGACAGTGATTTCGATCGCGAAAAGCTACAAGAGAGACTTGCCAAACTTAGCGGAGGAGTGGCGGTCATCAATGTTGGCGCTGCAACCGAGGTTGAGCTTAAAGAGAAAAAAGAAAGAGTTGACGATGCAGTACACGCAACTAAAGCAGCGGTAGAAGAAGGTTATGTTGTAGGTGGGGGAGTAGCCCTGGTACGTGCCAGCAAAGTCCTCGATAAATTAATCGCTTCAACTACAATTGTTGACGAGCGGATTGGGGTGGAAATTGTCAAAGAAGCGCTTTTGAAACCATTAGCCAAACTAGCATCAAATGCAGGTATGGATGCTGGCTGGGTTGTTAAAGAAGTAGAAAAAGCCTCCGGCAACGTCGGTCTAAATGCTCTAACAGGAAAATTTGAAGACTTGGCAGTTGCAGGTGTAATCGACCCTGTCAAAGTTACGCGCACTGCGCTCCAAAATGCCTCATCTGTTGCAATGATGATCTTAACTACGGAAGCTTTAATTACTGACCTTCCCGAAAAAGACAAAGCTCCAATGATGCCACCAGGCGGCATGGGAGATTATTGATCCTATTCCAACAATCTAATTTCTTAACGTTATAAATCTAGGAGTGTATTCTAGAATTGTATCCGAAATAAAGAGCGGTTGCGTCCACGGATGATAAACAAGAAAAAAGTGGATGGACTAGCACTCGAGGAATCACCTCAAACCAACTCCACGCTTAACTATTTGGAAAATTCAAAAAGACATCGAGTTTTGTAAAAGGTAGAGAACTGGCGAAAGTGAGTTGGATACTCAGAGACACAGCCAGAACCTATTGCAATGACAAGTCCGCCAAGATCTGCACCTACTACATTTAAAATAGGGAATTCGTTGCGACGATCTGAAAAATTGAAGTTAAGATCCACTAAATATGAGTGGTGGAAAAGTATTATTCTTTCTTGTGTTTTTCATCCTCAATTTTGAACATCTTTGTTAACTGGTAAGTAACGAGTACAGCAATGATTGTAATTATGACTGCGTAAATAAACTTTGACAGAATTCCCGTGCCAACGGAAAGATATTTGTTTACAACTTCATTAACAAATTCTTGTATTGCCTCATTCCATGCCAGCGCTGCTACTACGCCAAAACCTGCAGAAGATAACGTTATCATCTGCCGGATCAGCTCTTTTCTGAAATCAGTTCCTATGTTTTTAACCTTATCCATCTAAGTTTCGGCTATTATCCTAAATAATCACCACATTCTCAAGTCCATAAGCCGTAGCGCCTTCTCATTTTAAAACAATTTTAATGTGTGCATTTTCAACATGAGCCGCCGCATTCGGGTCATCTGACTTGGCTATTACTCGATACAGTTTTGAGCCAGTTGCCAATGGCACATAATTAGACGTCACCAGAGTAGAAGTAGAAGTTGGATTTGTCACGCGACTTTCGATGAGGGGATTATTGTCTGTAACATTCTTTAGCTCGGCCCAAGCACGGCCGTTTCCTCCGTCAGTCCAAAGGGATGCTTCGAAAACAGCGTAGTCAATCGCGGGATACTTGGATAAATCTAAGTTAATTTCCACTCCCGATAAGTCGACGAAGTCAGTACTTTTTGTTTGGCCGCTCCCCAAAGGGATAAAAATCTCCTTATATGGTGTTTGCACGATAATCGGCGGAGTAGGCGATGGGCTCGCAACTGGCATTTTTGTACTCTCGAGACTTCGAGTGGTTGTGGTAGAAGGCTCAGGGCTAGGCGAGGAAGTGCTTATAGTCGGAGTGGGTGAGGATTTGATGTTGACTGGAACCGCACTGTTAAGCTGAGGAAGCTGCTTATCTCCTTTATTTAAAATCCACCAGTTAATAAATACTAGATCAAATACTGCCAATACAAATACGGCAAAAACAAATTTGCCGAAAATATTTCCGCTCAACGTTTCGTCCATTGCAACTTAATTCTAGCAATCAATTGCCATTTAATAAAAGCCTAAGCTAAACTAAAGCTAGTGATAACTAAATCTCCGTCAAAAAGTCAAAAGAAAAAGCTATCAAAATTATTAAGTCGCGGTGAACAAGTCATCTATGTAACAAGTATTGGTACCCGATACTTTTACATTAATTTGCTCTTCATGCTTTTTATTCCTCTAGTTTTAACTTACGTTGGTATTTTCATGTTTTTCGGACTCATTAGCATCCCCAATTATGATTGGATTAAGTATCTCGGAATTTTTCCATTAATCCTTCTTGTTATAAATACTCCCAAATATAGCCATCTAATTAGGATGAAACAATCTTTCACTTACGCTCTAACCAATAGGCGATTCCTTATAATTAGAGGTATTTTTTCCAGAAAAATTGTCACAGCCCCTTTGACGGCAATTACGCACGTTACTGTCGAACAATCATTTATGCAAAGATTCTTCTACGATACTGGTGATTTGGTCATAATCACAGCAGGTTTCGACCAAAGAGAAATTGTAATTGAAAACATAGGGAGCCCGCTCGAATTCAAAATTCTAATCGAGGAGTTAACGGAAAAAATAGAAGATGGTTGGACTGCCGAAGAGGAATCTCCCAAAGCAGATTTCAAATTAAAATCTCTTGAGACTTAATTTTTTTGAGGCAAGATTGAACCTGGACTTATTGTTGCCCCATGATTCCAAACTTCCAAATGTACATGAGGTCCTGTAGTGCGACCGGTCAAACCAATAGTTCCTATGGTCGATGTTGGACCCACCATATTGCCAACACGAACATTTATTTTATTCATATGAGCGTATACCGTCTTTAAACCATCGCCATGGTCTACTCTCACCTCATTACCGTGTCCATCCCCCACAAAGCCCGCAAATTCAACGATACCAGAACCAATCGGGTGAATTGATGTGTTCAACGGTGCCGCAATATCAAATCCATTGTGATAAGCACTATAACCTTGAGAAATTTGTCCGTTGTCAACAGGATAACTGTAGGCATAAGGTTCAGCTTTTGCAACCACATTGCCTGATATTTCAACCTCGGTATTTGGTTTCTTGGCAGTGGTGGCAGCTACCAGAATAGGCTGACCATTTACTTTGATTTCTTGCGTTTTAGTTTTAAAATATGCGGATACTTCAGCTGTGGATACACATGTCAAAGCCAGTATTAAGACAACGGCAACAACTAACTTGATTCTAGGTCTAATGGAAATTTGATGTTTAAGTAGCCGTGCAGAAGTCAAAAAGGCCAGATGAGCCTCCATCGACAAGTATTTTCTTACTTGTTTTGAAATAGGGGTCTTAAAAATTAAGTGAACAAGCGACCGTCCCCTCGCCTTTTTTGTGCGTATTGAGTAAATGAGCAATCGTTTTATGTATTTAGTTATTTCCATTTATCTTTCCATCACAAGAATATTCTTGTATGCCTGGTAAAATCATGTAAGGAATTCTAGGGTATTACCCTATAGTCTTGAAATACAAGGCTGAAGTATAACAAATATAGGCCTTTTTGTCAAACTGGCGCGGTTGCATAGCTAGCCCCCAGATGCTAACTTAAACCCAATGCCTTTTAACACAAACGGAATCTTTGCAAGTGCACAAAAGTCTTTTTTAAAAATAATAATTTTGTACACATCGGCCATATTTCTATCCGCTTGCAGCCTGACAGGCACGAAGCCGGCCGCTCTTCAAGTCACATCGACTCCAGAAGCTGCAATTTTTATTGACGGAAAACATTTGGGTAAAACGCCATTTTTTTCGGACCAGCTCAAGGAAGGTACTTACGAGATTAAGATTGTAGCCGGCAGCGCAAATTTTCTCACCAAGGTAGATCTTTCTCCCAATACGTTAACTGTTGTTAACCGTCTGCTCAACGACAATCAACTCGGCCAAAGCGGGGAAGTTTTGTGGTTGCAAGCCGGCTCGCGGGACCTATTTTTAGCTTCGACTCCTACGGAGGCTAATATAACGATAGACGGCCAACACAAAGGGAAAACACCAATCTTAATAAGAGATCTCGAGCCTGGGGATCATAAAGTTCTGTCAACTAAGGCCGGATACATTGATCACGAGTTTGCAATTAAAACATCAACAAAATATAAGTTAATGTCTAATTTAACACTTGCAGCACAAATTGCTAAATCACCTGCAGCAAGCCAAGAAGAACCAACAGTTGCCAAGGTGGAAGTTCTTAAGACTCCACAGGGATATCTAAGAGTGAGAAAAGAGGCAGACCTAAACTCAGCAGAAATTGGCAGGGTCAATACAGGCGATCAATTAGAAATAATTCAAGAAACAGACGAATGGATAAAAATTTCAATAAGTAACAAGTTTGGCTGGATCTCAAAGCAATACACGAAAAAGGTATAGACTACATTCAAAAATGTACTTGATACTTAATACCTAATACTTGATACTAAAAACATGGTTGCAAAATCGTTGATAAAATTAGTAGATGAAGCAGTTTTACCCGCTCTTCTTTTAATTATAGCCAAAGTCCTTGGTTTACTTCTGGCAACATATTTTTTTCGCCTGCATTTTAATATCAGTCTGTCTGTCTTGCCCCACGCGTCCTTTACCAATTTGGAGGACTATATTCTAGCTGAAAACTATTCGAACTTAACCATGTTCACAGCAGCTGCAGTTGGCATGCTAACAGTCTTGCTCCGAGCACACCTTCTGCACGCCTCGCACATCAAGCCCAATATCGCTCAAAAGTTGACAAAAATTAATCTTGATGAGCTCATTCTTTCTAGCTATCATCTATACCATAAAGCTTCCGTATGGCTTACTCTTCTCTGGTTAACTACAGCGTTTTTAGCTATGTCGACTCTCGCGAAAGTTACATACGCTCCAATTACAGCCATTGCCATTATTGTATCTCTTAATTTCTCGTGGATACTTGCTCGTGACATTCAAAGAGAAATGGAAATTGCCAAATGAAAAGCCTACTGAATCCTTTCTTGAACTCTCTTGCGGTCTTGATGCTCGTGGGCTTAATCGCGGCCCCCATTTACTTTGCTCAAAACTTCGCTCAAGTCGCTGGCGTCAAAACTCAAGAGTCTTACTTATTAGTTTCTCAGATTGCGAAATTTCCTGGCATGACTCTTACTCAATCGGCACAAAATTACTCGATTACATTTACCAAATTTGCTACCAAGCAGGCATACTTGGCAACCCTCATTTTGAACAACCCGACAAATATGGCGCAATCTTACGAGATAGTTAATAAGTCCGAAGGAATCACAGTTTTTTTCGGCGAGGATCTGAAAAACTTAGAGACAAAAATTTCAATACCAAGCCAGGCTTCAGTGCCGATCAGTGTTTTATCGCAAGATACTAGTTCCTCTTCTCAGAACGCGGCTTTCAACATTAGGGTAAATTGACTATTGCAAATAACGAAGAACCTGGTGAGGCAAAATATGACTTCCATAGATCACCAAAAAAACAATTAGGCCCCAAGCAACAACCGCACTAAGTAACGGAGCATCACTAAGTAAAACTCTTTCGGGAGATTCGCCTTCGCGTTTTTCATAAATTACGTATAAATATCGCATGACACCATAAATCACAAATGGTACGGAAGCCATCAGCCACTTAGACGCCAAAAATGTTCTAGGCAAAAAATCACCAAATAAATTTAAAACTTGAGGCCCAGCAGAAGGAGGGGGCTGCAAAAAAGTAAACATGGTGTACGAAAACCAGCAAGCAGTAGCAAACATAACGGTGAGAGCATCAAGAAGATTTTCTGGGTATTTTGCCAAGATTTCTCTAGTGTTCATACCCTCTTTGCCAGCGCCAATAAGAAGCGTACGTTCACTTCTTCTTTTACCAATAGCCAAAAAAAGAGCCAAAGAAGCAACGGTGAGCATGAACCAGACTGTAACGTGTGCATCAATTAAAACTGCCCCAGCATAAACTCTCAACAAAAAACCAGACGCGATCGCCAAAATATCCAAAAGCATGTACGATCTCAAAAACAACGAATACACAATTTGCAATCCGATATATATAACCGCGGCCCACATAAAAAATGGCAAAAGTGAGCTTGCCAAAATCAGTGCCACGCAAAGAATAAAGGTAGCCCAAATAAGAGCGATATAAGGATTAATTCTGCCTGCCGCGATAGGCCTCTTACTTTTAAATGGATGTGATATGTCGCGTTTTCGGTCAATTACATCATTAATAATGTAAATACCAGAAGTAATAAGACAAAAGATAAAAAATCCGAGGGTAGTTAAAAAGAACTTCTCGTTATTAAAAAAAGATCCTTCGAAAACAAGCGGACCAAATAAGGCTAGATTCTTAAGCCACTGCCTTGGCCTAGATGATACAAATATCCAAAAGGGTAGCCAAATTATTTCCGGACCACGTTTTGTAAATTGATATTTAACCATACGAGTACACCTAAGACTATTATAGCGACAAATAGCGCCGCAAATACTTTACCCTCCGCAGGTAGTGCAAGAGCAATCGCGCCTAAAATAGCACACAAAAGCCAATAAAACAAGGAAACCTGGGTTTGGGTGAGACCCATTTCAAGAAGTCTATGGTGAAGATGTTTTTTATCTCCCAAAAAAGGCGATTGGCCCAGAGCGATCCTGCGCAGGACAGTAAAAACACCATCAACCAAAGGCACTGCCATTACCAAGAGTGCAGTTCCGACTTTTGCTCCCGAAAGTATCGCCAAAACTGCAATTAGATATCCTAAAAAATAAGACCCAGAGTCTCCAGGAAAAATTCTAGCCGGATTAACATTATTAATTAAAAAAGCCAGAGTGGCGCCCGCGCCTATAACGGAAAGTTTAGTTACGATACTTTGCCCAGGATCTGCGCCAAACCTTAAAGAAGCAGCAAATATTACAAACAAAGTAATTAGTGAAATTCCACCCAATTGTCCGTCGACCCCGGAGGAAAAATTAACCATGTTGATAACCCAAACTATCCAAAAAATTGCAAAAAGATCTGCCAAAATCAATATGGAATGAGTACCAAAGAATTGAAAAGCTACTCTTATAACATCGAGACGAATAATTGGATCAATGCCAGTGCCAAATATTGAAAAGGGATTAGCAATAAACGTAATGCCTATTCCCGAAAGAACTACTAAAACAGCCGCTACAATTTGTGCTAAAAATTTCTGCCAGGCTCTAAGATCATATTTATCGTCAATCAGACCGACGATTGTGACCACGATCGCTCCTAAGAAAATACCTAGCAACTTTTTAGAAAACGGAACAAAGGTAAACGAGGCTATTAAAAATGAAAGAAAAATTGCTAGTCCGCCAGCACGAGGAATTATCCTTGTGTGCAAAATTGCCGGATGAGTTCTTTTTTTTGGATTATCAACAAAGCCATATTTTTTTGCAAAAAAAATGGTTAATTGAACTAAAACATAGCCCAAGATAAAAGCAAAAGTAAAAGCGAAAAATGAACTCATGTGAGTAAGGTAATTATTTTGACCACACCGTAAAAAGTGCAAAAACCGACAATTAGGCTTCCGGCTGTCAGAACGCGGCTCAAAAACTTGTCCTTTTTAAGGCCAATTACAAAAACAGCATTTATTAAAAATGAAACCAATGCAAGCGCAGGAATGAGCAGAATAAAAAATGTTTTCCCTAAAATGGCTTGGCCCCAAGGTTTGGACCAAAAAATAGGAATGTCGGGAGGTAATTTATGCCAAAATATAGCAATCAGCAAAATCTGTGCCAGTAAAAAAAGGAAACAGGCAATAAGTACCCAAAAATTAAACTTATCTCGGAAAAAATCATCGCGGACTTCCTCGCTAAAAGCAAACTTACCGGCTACCGTTCCAAAAGCGTCATTTTTGAGGGGATTAACATCTTTCTTGCCAGCGGTCATAAGAATTACTTTTCACTTCTCAATGTATAAACTTCGGCAGTATCAACACGAGCTTGCAAAGTATACTTTAGAGCTAAAAGATTCTCAAGGTCAGCAAAATAACCAGCAGATTTTTGTGGTTTGATGATAAACTTTGGCGAATTATTAAAAAGGTTAGAACTTACCTCAGTATAGCCGGTCGGGACTTCGCCTACATGAAAAGATGTCACATATCGAGAAGGACTATGCGCGTCGTCGATTGCATAAAGCCAAGCGTAGTCTCCCCAAATATAAACCGAACTCCCATAGCCACCATTTAGTTTCAATGAATCCGCGAGTCCCATGAGCGTATTCACATCACGATCAAAAAAATTATTGTAATCATCGACCGTTTTTTTACCTTGAGCATATTGCAGAAAATTTTGCCACCATTTAACTTGATTTATAGGACCTCCTGAAAGAAAATTGGAGAACAAAAAATTCGTCAAAAAGATTATTGGTACAACAAAAACAACAATGAAAATCAATCTTGCTGCACTAAACTTTATGGACCTTAAATCTAATCTCGTGGTTGCCAAAAGCAATGAAATTGCCGGAGCCGTTTGTATTAGATAATGGCCATAAGTACGTCCGCTAAAGTAACTACCTAAAAAAGAAAACCCTCCCCAGAGCAAAAACAAGTGAAAGTAATAGACCTCAACACCCCTCAGTTTTTTAAAGAGTCCGTATAAAAAAGCACTTGTTACAGGTAAATATTTTGCAATGTTAATAAGAAGTGCATATTGTGGACTGTCCCCAAGGTAAATTTTGTAATACAGGTATGCACCAAATATGTATTCACGAACAATCCCTTTTGAAGCAAAGTACAAAATCGTTACAAGGTAAGGCACCATAAATCCGACAGTTAATACAAAACCTCGCTTTATGAATTCAACAAATTTACCACCATTTAAAAAAAGATAAAGTCCCAAAGCACCTGCTTCAAAAGCTCCTACCTGTTTATATAGTGAGGCTATTGCAAACAAAAATCCGGACGCCAGGAGAGCCGAGAACGCAAAGTTCCGCCTTATGGCAATATACATAGCAAGAGAAATCGGCAGTATCATATAAATTTCAGTCAAAGCTAAGTTTCCTTCTATCAGCCTCAAAGAAGTAAGAACTCCAAAAATTAAAGTTGCCAAAATAGCCCGATGACGTCCGAATGTTACTCGCCCAATTTCGTAAATTGTCGCTGCGGTTGCCAAAACAACGACGGCTGTTACCAACCTCAACCAAAACATGGAAACACCAAAAACAGAGAATATTCCTGCATAGGTCAAATAAATCATCGGGGGTTTGTTATCCCACGTTTGTTGATAAAGAACAGCACCATGGGTCATAGCTTTGGCGACCGCTGCGAATATTCCTTCATCCCCATACCAAAAAGGTTCGTAAAGCGAAGGAAACCTCAAAATAAAAACTAAAATCAGGACGAAAAAAAACAGTAAATGATGACGCTCCAGCTGTGCAAATATTCTTTTCATTATTTTCTGTTAATTTGAATATCGCCTGAGTTACTTCTGACTGCTTCGAAATGGTCACCCACAACGTTATTGCTGACGGTAACAACTTTATTCTGAGAATAAGTGTCAAGTAGACTTTTACCCGAAGACTGTACCAGCCCTTCGCTGGAAACTATTAGATCATTGGAAATCTTATTTTGATTTCTGTAATAAAGCACTTCGGCAAAAGACGGCAAGTTGGTAACTATTTTATCGCTCGCAGTTATTTTACCCACAATTTCTTGGCGATAAGCTTCGCGAAAAGAGTAAGGCTCACTTTTAAAAGTCCCAAGATCAATAATTCCCGATAAAGCAATAATTAGAATGATACATAAGGCACCCAGCTGTCTCGGCAATTTTTGGGCGCTATAAACCATAACCATTGAAAGTGGTATTGAGGAACCAATCAGGTATCTCCAAAAGAAAATTGGCCTGAATGGTACTTTAAAAATACCCACCCTAAGTCCTGGCAATGTAGCCAGGATAAATGGCACCACAGCCCACAGCCATATCAAAAGGTATGGTTTTTCAAATTTATGACGCATGGCGTGCTGAATGATGCCGACAACTAATAGCACAATTGCCAAACCAAATAATAAATCTCTAGATATACTTTGCTGCTCGCCCCCAAGAATTCTCAGTAGCGCTTCGAAATGTGTTCGCCGCCAGTCATTGGGACTTATCCAGTAACTGCCATTTACAGAGGTAAGCTGAGAAACTAGAGCACGTAACCAGGGTAGGTAAAAAATAGCATCGACAATATAAAGACCCAAAACTCGAATAAAAATACCGCGATCAAATAAAACTATGTATAAAAATTCAGCTGCTAAAACAAAAAACATATAGTAATGGGTATAAATTCCCAAAAGTGAAAAAGCCGCAAAAAATACGGCCCTGGGTTTTGTAAATTTTTTGGAAAGCTCAATTAGATAAAAAATAGATCCGGTTGCAGCGAACGCAAACATCGTGTAATTTCTTGCTTCAAAAGCGTATTTAAAAATAATCGGATTGAGACCAACGACTAGGACTGTGGCCGTAGCAATCCGATGTCCTAGTACATAGCGAGCAAGCTTATAAATCATTAAAAGTGATAGCAGGTAAAATGCAATCGAAATTAGTCTGGTGTTGACTTCCGTTGCGGGTAAAAATTTATAGAGCAAGCCAACAATTGTGTAATATCCAGGGGGATGAAAATCCCCAGCTGTTGTTTTGAGCATCTGGAGATAGGGTAACTGTGAGATTAGGGAAGTCCAGGCTTCATCGCCCCAAAAGCCTCGTGTCAAGTAGTTATGGGCAAGATAAAACACTTTAAGCTAAGTATAGTCAAGAAGGTCGAAGAAGACAATTAGAACTAGTCAAAGTTCCCCATTGTTAATTCGCGACGCCAGTCCTCGTATCTTTGTACTAAATTAATGTCTCCCAAAGCGTATGCGGATATGCCGAAATGTTCATAGCCATAATTGAGTAGAGTCGCGGCAGCCATTTCTCTGTCTTCAAGTGAATTTGCGCCAATTACAATCGCAAGAAGTTTGTGCCCATCTCGATTTGCACTAACCATTGTGGCGTGCCCTGCCTTTTCGGTATATCCGATTTTTAAGCCGTTTACTCCAGGATACGTGCCCAGCAGAGCGTTCCAGTTTGGCAAATCATAAAGTTTATGATTCGAATCAGCGTCTAGGCGTTTGAATTTTTCACTCGCGACCTGGCTTATAAATGGGTATTTAGTCAATGCTTCATGAGCAATTATCGCCAAGTCAAAAACCGTTGAAAAGTGATCATCGTTATCCAGTCCGGTCGAGGTTTCAAAGTGTGTATCCGTAGCACCAATTCTCCGAAGCTTCTCATTAACCAGCTTCATAAAATCGTCTGTACCACCTCCAATCTCGGAGCCGATACTTTGAGAAATTGTCTCTGCAGCATCGTTTGCCGAAGTTAGCAGCGAAGCTTCAATCGCCTCACTTAATTTTAGTTTTTCCCCTTCTTTTAATCCTAGTTTTGTCGGGATTTGCTCAGCCGATTGCTCATCCACAGTCAGTACTTTGTCTACTGAAGCAACATCCAAAGCAGTCATGATAGTCGCGACTTTAGTAAGAGAAGCAGGAGCTATTTTTTGTTTCAAATTTAAAGACCACAAAACGTCACCACTATCCAGATCGATAACTGCGCCGGATTTTATTTTTGGAATCGTTTGCAAATATTCACCGGAACCCCAGCCCTTTGGCTTCCAGCTTGACTCGCCGTTAATTTTCATTTTATATTGCTCTACTTTTTTGTTTGAGGAGTCCGCTATTTGTGGAGTAGGTCTCTCCAACTTGCTGCTGGAGGTATTTCTGGCAAAAATACCGCCAATTGCAAACAGCATTATCAAAATAACAAGCAGCCGCTTGTTCTGGATAAAAATCAGAAAAAGGCTTTTTCCACTTTGTAGATGTATATTAAATTTTCTCAAATTTTTAATTCTTTTTAGTACTTGAATCACTCGGGCCAAATTTTTCTTTTAAAGTTTTCCAAAATGAATTACTACCGTTGTCGTACCCCAACGCCCATATTCCTACGCCCGCCAATTTTTTGTCTTTTGCAAAATCAAATTTTAACCCTAGCGATCTCTCGTCTTCCATATAAACAACATGCCAACCATCATTGTCCCAATAACCCCTCCAGGAAACTTTTGCAGCATCGTCCCATCCACCCATGGGCGTAATGGACATTAAGCTACTTCCGGCCATTTTTGCCTGAGTGGTAGCGGACCCTCGTGAGCCAGAAACGACGTCGGTTTTTGGAGAAGGGGAGTATGCTGGATAATTCCAGCCATAATATGGCACACCTAAAATTATTTTTGAAGAGTCAGCATTTTTCAAAAAATCGGAAACTGCCGTTGAAACGTCATACCAAAATGGTCCCTTACCACTATCATATCCATACAGAGGTGCGCTCGGTCCTATAGAATTCGAGCCGGGATAATAAAAGTCATAAGCCATCATAAAAATAGCATCGGTTGCCTTTGATAGCTTACCAATATCGTAAATTTTGTTATCCTTAACACTCGATGCAATTACCGAGACTGTCACGTAGGGATCAAAATCAAGTTGCTTGCTTAAATTTTTATTATAATAATCGACAAAATCAGAAAATTTAGTCTTCAAATCATCATTTGATTTCATATATTCAAAATCAATGTTCACCCCATCTAGCTTCCTGTCTTTAATTGTTGAGGCTGAATCGTCCACCAGGGTCTTCCAGCTATCGGGATTATCCAAAAATTGTTCAATAGAATTTTTATCCATTTGTGTTAGTGTCACAACTCTTCGAACTCCATTAGCTTTAGCAGTATTTAATAGACCCGATAGCTTTTCGCCATTAAAGTACCTCCACTCGTCTCCGGTTTTATCAATCGTGCCATCAGCGCCAACTGGAAGTGAAAAATAAGCAAAAGTTGTGAGAGTGGTCCAATCGATATTGCTCAGCTTTGATAATGTCCAGTAGGGAGCAAACCCAAAAACTTCCCGACGGCTTTGACTTGCGCTAACCGGCGGAGCTAATTTGGAAAGAAGAGTTATTTTTACAATTTTTTGACCTAAAAAAAAGACCCCGATCAGAACGATCGTGGTCACAAGCCATAAAGTGGCTAATTTGAATAATCTCCGCCGAAATAAAGACAGTCCCTGCATTAGGTTTTCTTCCCAACAAAAAACTTGGTGAAAGCTGTGGGAGCGAGTAGGGTAACAAGTGAAAAAATGAATGTCAAGGTAAAAATTAGCTTCGAAGAAAAGGACTTAGGCTAAGCTAATAGGAGAAATATAGAAAAGGGCCAGGATCTTGTTGCCAAAATTAAATTTTGACAAGCAAGTATGAGTCTCCCGAGGCTCTGTCTATTTTATATTCCCCACTTTTTACCAAATCGATAAACTGTTTGGTTGCTAGTTCTCTGTTCTCGCTGTAAAAGTTCCAGTTATCTTGCCCCTCGTGTAAATCAAACATTATATATTTGCTATGCCCCGTTTGTGGTAAAAGATAAATTTGTGTTCTGTGACCCAGGTGGGGAAGCAGGTTGTTTTGAGCGGCAACGGATACATCTTGAGGAATTTGATTTAAAATAAGTTCGGTATCGTTCATCCACGGCTTATTTTTATAAAAGTCACCCTTTGTTAAGTTTTTTAAGGGTACGTGCAAATATAAATTAGTACCAAGGTTAAAAATTAGAATACTTATAATTAGTAATTTTTCAAACCTTTGTCCAAATTTTCTCAATAAAAATTTTGCTCCAAAAACACTGGAAATCGAAAACAAGACAGAGGTTTCCAAATTATATTGATAAAAGAGTGTCCATCTAATAGGGTGCAGTTGATCCAAAAATCTTATCGCGAATAACCAAATAATGGCCGGAATAAAAATAACATCTGCTAAGGCCAAAAAACCAAAAGAAGAAAAGGTAAACAAAATTGTTTTTAACTTTTCAATTGGTAAGAAGTAATTTTTTAAAATAAAAACTGGATTAAAAAAATATGAAAGCGCAGCTTTATCAAGCCCGTCGCCAGATTTTACGAAGCCGCCATAATTATTTTGCCCAAGGTGGGGCATAATTAAAAAAATTGCCGACAAACTCCACAATAAAGAAATAACAACTGAAACAAACCCTACCCGCAGTTGCCTTCTATAGAGAAAAAAAGGTAGCAATGGCACAAACATCAATCCCACATATTCTCTTACGGATAAAAACAAAAGCAACATAATTAAATATTCTAGCCATCTCTTTTTTTCGAAGAAATAAAATAACCAAGCCAATAAAAAAGGTAAAAGAAATAATTCATGAAAATCATAAACATTGGGACTCTGGGTTCCCACGAAGTCTAAGTACAAAAAACTAATGACAATTGAAAGGCTAGGTGTCACATGTCTTTTTGAAAAAAGCCAAATCGGAAAAACAGTTGCAGATAACATAACCGCCTGAAAAATCAATAAGATTTTTTCATCACCAGTAAACTTGTAAAGATAAGAAATCAAAATCATTATTGGGCGAAATCGATCAGCGAGGTCCAGCTTAGAAGTAACAGTCGAAAAAGGGGTTAAGTTTTTACTATAAAGCCATAAAGATTGATCATAGATAGTAAAATCGCTTCCTTGGCTTTGAAAATGAATATGCCTAAAGATGGAAAGTGTTGAGTACAAAGTGGAAAAAATTAAAAACAGCAAGACAACGAGCCAAAAACTAGAAGGAACTCTCAAAAATTTTCTGTCTAAAAAATTCACAACTAAATCGAAGAACTTCTGACTTTGTTACACTTTCTCAGTAACTCTATACTCCAAGTATTTTCCCAACATGAGTCTTGTGTGGGCGTCTATTCCCGGCAACGCCGTAAAAACGAATGTGATAACCGGCATTAAAATGAATTCAAAAGGCACTAAAGCTTTTTTTAACAGGGTTACTTTTTCTTCTCTCTTAGGCCTTTGTCTGATATCTATAAATAGAATAATCGCAAGAAATACCCAACAGCTGGTCAATATTCCGAAGGAAATCCTCGGCAAATTTTGACCCATTACTGTTTGCGCAAAGACCGGGTTTAACAATACCGGTATGGTTGCGCCAAGGGTAATGACGAACCAGTTGACAGGCCAAAGAAAATGATCTTCGAGCGCTTTAACTACCCTAACTGTTCGTGTCCAAAAAGGTATATGAGTGTGTGTTAACCATTTTTTAATAAAATAAGCATCGTCAGAAACTCCCCAGGCCCATCGTTTTTCCTGTTCATAGAGATTAACAAGAGATTTAAAATAAGTTGTCGATTCTGCCGCATCTGCATACACGGGTAAGAAAATTGGCTGAACCTCCACATGTCCATCTTTTGCAAAAAACGTTTTGAAAAATATACGCCAATCCTCAGGTATTACATCCACATCCCAATATCCAACGTCATCTAGTAATTTCATAGAAGTAGAATAAATAGAATAATTAATAAGCCTATCTGATCGACTATTTAAAGCTGTCTGCCAGACACTCGAAAGGGAACTCATAACCCGAATAGGAGCTGGAACGCGCCAAATATTTGCGTAAAATAAAACTACTGGTTGCCAAAATAATAGATGTCGAGAGGCCTTGCTTATCAGGAAATTGTAAGTGAGACAAGATAGATATTTTTTGTTTAATATTCCATCGGCATCTTTTGATGTAACAGTTGTAAATGCCATATCAATTAAACCTGTGTCTACAAATTTTTTCTTGGCAACTTTGATAGCATACGCCTGGTTGGAAGATTTACCCTTAACCTCGCGAGCAATATCAGGATGGTATGTCACCAGAAAGTTAGCAAAAGCACCTTTGTATTTTTTGGTGAGATAATCTGCTTTTTCTTGCGCCTCAGCACCTTCTCGTGCCTCCAAAGCTAGGCAGACAGAAATTTGCTTTTTGCCAAGATCCTGATTTTCTATAGACTCGATCCCGCGTTCCAGAGTGTGCAAAGGTTCCTTGTACGAGGGGATAATTATTAAGTGGTGAACTCGCTTAAAATCATCCTGTTGTTTGGCGTCAGTAAGCCAGTCATAATTCTCTGAAGCCTTAAGCTTTAAGTGGGACACGATGGCCGTTGCAGCTAGAGTTGCCGATTTGTAGAACCAAAAAATGTCAAAAAGAATTATGTAATACGCAACGTAGTGAGGTACCCAGAAAGAGCCCCAAAATGGAAAAAGAATTAAAGTCCATGAGCAAGTACCTGGCAAAATTTCCAGAAATCTATGTATCTGCTTGTCGTATTTTTCAACAAAATGCTTCATCGTCATAATAACTATAGGTTTAAAAAGTAAATTCTACCATAACTTAAATAATTTTTCCGCATTGTTGGAGGTTTGCACACAAAAGTCTTCATACGAAACACTACGAAGGTTCGATAGGAAATCTGCTGTAATCTTAACATTCGCAGGTTCATTTTTCTGCCCCCGAAATGGCTCTGGCGTCAAATATGGTGAATCAGTTTCAACTAAGATTTTATCTATTGATAATTCCGCCGCAGCTGCCTGAATATCCTTCGCATTTTTAAAAGACACAATTCCCGAAAAGGAAACCAAGAAACCAAGCGCAGCAGCAACTTGCGCATCAGCGGAGTTACCCGTAAAAGAATGAAAAACGACACCATTTCTTAACTTCCATCCGCTAGCCAGTAAACTAAAAATTTCGTCCCATGCTTTCCTGCAGTGAACAACTAGAGGCAACTTTAATTTTTCTGATAATGTAATTTGTGCGCCAAAAAGTTTTCGCTGTAGAAGCTTCTCCGCCTTAGTTGTTTCTTTTTGGCGGCCACCTGCCTCAAAGTAATCAAGGCCACATTCTCCAATTGCGACAACTTTTTTGCTAGATTGAGCAATTTTATCGATTGCGCCCACTACTTTTTGCACTCCAAGTTCTTCGACCTCACTTTTGCCATCGAATGGATGAACACCGACAGCTGCAAAAATAGCGATGTCACCAGAAGTATATTTTTCGGCAATTTCGACCGCTTTTTGACTAGATTCTATGCTCGTGCCGATTGTAATAATTTTGCCCACCCCCGCTTGTTTAGCACGAACAAGCACCTCTCCCAAATTTTCTAAAATATCCAGATGGGCATGCGTGTCAACGAGCATTTATATTCGAGGAAATAGAGGTTTTTGCGCTTCAATCTTTCCGGTAAATTGTTCAATAATTTTGCTAGATATTTCCGGTAGAAAAGGAGATAAGTTAAAGGCTATTTCTCGAACTCTCTGAGCCATAGGGGAAATAGACTTTTTAAGCGCCAACCCTTCCAGCTCCCATGGCTTATCTTTGTTTATTTTTTTATCCAAAACAGATATCTCATCCCAAATCGCAGATATTGCCAAATCAAATCGATAATTTTTGATTTGTTGACTGACCTTCGTACTAAATTTATATTTTTTCTCTGGTAGTTTGAGCTCTATATCAGATGCAAGCCTAGCAACTCGTGCCACCAAATTCCCAAGACCATTTGCCAACTCGCCATTATAAAGTTCCTTGAGCCGGCTTTCAGAAAAATCTCCATCTCCCCAAGCCGGAATTTCTCGTAGGAGATAGTACCTAATGACATCACTCCCATATTTATTCACCAAATCGATTGGATCAATCACATTGCCCAGCGTCTTTGAAATCTTTTGTCCTTCAACCGTTATATATCCATGGATAAACTCTTCGGTCGGCTGTGCCAGACCCGCCGAGGCCAGCATCGCAATCCAATAAACAGCATGAAACCGGATAATACCCTTCCCTATTATATGTATTTTGTTTGCATTCTCTTCCCAAAACTTCTTATACAAATTCCCATTGGGGAATCCCAGAGCAGTTAAGTATGTAACCAGTGCATCGAACCAAACATACATCACTTGGGATTCGTCTCCTGGCACGGGGACACCCCAACCGCGTGCACGCTCGCGCGATCTGGATATCGAAAAATCCTTAAGCCCGCCTTTTATAAAAGAGAGCACCTCATTTTTCCTACTTTGTGGAACGATCTTTAGTTTGTCACTACCTATCAAATCTTCCAAAAACTTTTGATAATTAGAAAGCTTAAAGAAATAATTCTCTTCTTCAACAACTTCGGGAATCAACCCGTGCTCGGGATCTTTTCCATCGATTAATTCACTTTCTGTATAAAACTGCTCGCATGCCACGCAATAAAGCCCTCGGTATTTTTTCTTGTAAATATCCTCAGGTTTGCAAAGTTCCCAAACTTTCTGCGCGCCGCGAAAATGAGCTTCGGTAGAAGTTCTATTAAAAACGTCAAAAGTTAAATTAAGAGGTGCTTCGAGATCTAGAAAAGCCTTCGAGTATTTATCAACTAATTTTTGAACTGGCAGCCCTTCCCGCTCCGCAGCCTGAACGTTTTTCAGGGAGTTCTCGTCAGCTCCCCATGACCAGAAAGTCTCGTATTCGCTTGCCCGCCAGAATCTTGCCAGCGCATCACTTTCTACAAGCTCGAGAGCATGACCCACGTGTGGCGCTGCGTTTACATACGGAATAGCTGTAATGATATAAATTTTCTTATTCATGGTCACGAATTATAGAGAATCACCAAGTACAAATCCATCATCCACCATCACGAACCTAAAATACAATCGTTTTTGACTCTTCAAGTTGGAAGTGAAATGATTAAGTTATGCCTGCCAAGAAATATGGTTTTTCCCCACAGTTGGTCATTTTTTTAGCCGTTGTCGTTGGGTCAGTCGTACTCGCTTTAAAGTATTTTCTAATGTCTAAGTATGTCACCAAAACTTATCAGGCCAATCAAAGCCCAATTTGGAAAACTTACACTAACACAAATTTGGGGTTTTCCTTAAATTATCCGCCGGATGTGGTAACAGACTTTGTATCATTCACAGCAGATGCTGGCGGTCAAAACATTCTCGGCATCAAAGGCCCCGGCTATATTGAAGGGTCAGATTTTATCAGCGGCATGTCCATTTATGCCAAAGGAGCTGCAGGAGCCGATATTCAAAGTGCGGCAATTGTCGATCAGAAGCCGATAAAAGACAATTGGAGCCATCAATCACCCAATATTATGTGCAAAATTTCTCAAACCGCTATAAATAACATCACCGCAGTCTCTCAAGACTGCCAAATACCTGAGAACATACTTTACGTAAAGAACCAGAATAATGGAAAAATAATAAGATTAACGACGGTGTCTGCTCCCGCAAGCTATTATCAAGGCGAAATTGATCAAATTCTGGCAACATTTAAATTTTCAAATTAGATGAGAAAAGGCTTTTATCACCCCACCGCAATTATCATACTTGCCCTGATCATGCTCTCTTTTGCCGCACTTTTTTTCCTCAATACAGAGTTCTTTATAAAAAAAACAAAGCCATCTCCAACCCCAACTACTTTAATAAGTCCATCGTCATCGCCTCAAAAACCTCCCAGAGACGAAACTGTAAA
The DNA here is from genome assembly GCA_038326365.1 of Candidatus Curtissbacteria bacterium. Lineage (GTDB taxonomy): Bacteria > Patescibacteriota > Microgenomatia > Curtissbacterales > GWA2-41-24 > JBBQJY01. The sequence continues at coordinate 84,611 of JBBQJY010000001.1, forward strand.
TTAGAAGATATATCAAGGAAAGGAATTTGTTTTTAAATATCCCAATAATTGGGTTGTCGACGATAGTGACCCAAAAGTGATTGCCGCAAACGACAAGTCACGAAAAGCGCAGGAAACAAGCGCAGACACTATTATCATTTATACAACTAATAACCCTAATAATTTGTCTATTGAACAAGCACTAGACTCTCAAGACCCAAAGGACGATATTTGTTGCATAGATAGGTATCCATCGGGAAATTCTTATGTAAAAACTGAGATGATTACTGTTTCTAATTTGCCTGCCGTAAAGCATACAAGATTATTTGATAGCGTTGTAGATGTTTATATTCGTAAGTCGGGCAAAATATACGTTATCCAAAAAAAACAACGGAGAAAATGACTTTAGCAATATTTATAGTCAGATCCTCTCGACGTTTAAATTCTTAAAATTAGTATAAGTTTTCAATAAGCGCTAAACGTACAGCTTAGTGTCTAAATTAGAAATGGACATTATAGATTTGATTATTATTCTGTCCACCGTTGTTTGTAATTGTCGTTTGGACGGGCGGTTGAGCATTTGGTGATGGTGACGGATTAGGAGAAGGTTGAACTTGCGGACAACTAACACAATAATCCCGCTTACTAAAAGCGTCATTAACAATAACCTCTTCACGCTCCTCGGCATTTGGTGAGCCGGGCGTAACCACCTGCCCTGTCGTTTTATCAACCCAAACACGAGCCTTGGTGAATGTATCCTTCTTTGGTTCGGTTCCGGCAATGAAATATTCCACCCGGTTACTGCACGCATCGTTTTTTTGGCCGCCAGTAGTGGAACAAATAGCGACTGCCGAAATCCCTGTCGGGGTTTTAAAGCTTTCATTGACCTTATCGTGCAAAACTTCTGTTATTATTTGATTCCAAATTGGTGTCGCTCCGGTGACACCCGAAGTTATGGCGGGATTCATCGGCTTGTTATCGTTATTTCCGACCCAAGTTGCAACCAGATAATTGGGCGTGTAACCAATCGTCCAGTTGTCGCGTTTGTCGTCGGTAGTTCCCGTTTTAACTGCCACAGTTTTGCCCTTAACAACTAGCTGGCTGGCTGGCCCAAAAGCCATTGAGCGGGCGCCATTGTCCGACAAAATCGAAGAAATCAAATAAGAAGCCTGCGGAGATAAAACCTTTTTGCCAGGGTGATCTTTTAGCTCTTCAAGTACACGGCCATGGCCGTCTTCTACCTTCAAAACGGGATTCAAATCGACCCGTTCTCCACTATTTGCAAAAACCCCGAAAGCTGTAGCCATATCTACCATTTTGACCTCCGCTCCTCCTAAAGTGAGCGAAAGTCCATAGCGAGAAGGGTCGACAAAAGTCGTTATGCCCATGTCGGTAGATTGCTTAATCATCGCGTCTAGGCCGTTTAGTGCAAGTACCTTAACTGCAGGAATATTAAAAGAATTACCCAAAGCATTTCTAACAGATACGGCTCCATGGAAACGCCCGTCATAATTTACTGGGTGATAAGGAGGTATTCCACCAAATGTTGTTGGCACATCCAGAATAATGGTTGCCGGGGTAATAAGTTTGTGCTCAAGAGCCGTAGCATAATTGATGGGTTTGATAGAAGACCCCGGTTGTCTGGGGGAAATAGTCACGTTAACATTGCCATCATGTTCTGTATCGAAAAAATCTCGAGATCCGACCATTGCCAGGATCTCGCCGGTTTTTGGCTTAGTCACAACAGCGGCACCGTTGCCAACATTAAATGATTTTAACTTATCAATGTTATCTGTCACTATTTTCTGTACTTTTTCCTGTAGATTAAGATCCAGCGTCGTTGTTACCTTAAGGCCTCCTTGTGCGGCGTAAGTTTCACCATATTTATCGGCCAAATATTGGCGCACAAACATTACAAAATGTGGTGCACGGATATTCACAAGCGCGCTCTTATAAACAAGCTGTTCGGCCAAAGCTTTTTCTGCCTCCTCACGTTTTATATATCCGTCTTGAACCATCCTGTTCAAAACCTGCTTTTGTCGCGCCTTTGCCCGAGTTGGGTCTCCAAAAGGTGAATAGTAACTGGGTGCCTGAGGTAAACCGGCAAGAAGAGCAGACTCAGCAAGATCTAAATCTTTAACGTTTTTGCCAAAATATTGCTCAGCTGCTGCCTCAACTCCAAATGCTGTCCCGCCATAGGGTACTTGGTTTAAGTACATTTCAAGTATTTTGTCTTTTGGAAATGCCATCTCCACCCGAAAAGCCAGGTAAAGTTCTTTCGCTTTTCTTGAAACTGTCCGCTCAGGGCTGAGAAAGACACCTTTGACAAGCTGTTGAGTAATGGTTGAACCTCCCTGAACTTCTTGCCCAAAAACCGTCTTACTGAAAGCTCTTAGGATACCGTAAATATCAAATCCCTTGTGTTTGTAAAAATCTTTATCCTCTATAGCAATTGTGGCGTGTTTTAGGTTGTCGCCAATCTCAGAAAGGGGAACTAGAGTCCTGTTTTCATTTGTGTAGACATTAAAAAGAAGTTGATTATTCCTGTCGTAAATCTTAGTTGTTTGCGCCAAAGACCTATTGTCTAAGAACTTAGGACTAGGCAGATCTTTCGTAAAGAACCAAATTGCAACCAAACCCAAGAAAATTGTTAATAACCCTACCTTAAAGCTGCGCTCTTGGCGAATTATAGAGTGACTCATCACGTGTCTAATTCCCCGCACTGGAGCAGTTTTCAGAAGATCCAAATTTACCTTTTTGAAAATTGCAAAAATAGCTTTAAAAAATTGTTTGAAAGACCAAATTGTAACGTCACCGATGAAGGAGACCAGCCGAATAAACCAGGTCAAAATACCTATAAAAAATCCAAGTATTTTAAGCGGTATTTTTAAAATCGTCTTTCCCATTTATATAATTTTGGAGTTGATTCGGTAGGTTTGTTTTAATTCGTATTCTAACCGAAAAAAATTTCAAATAATAGGGGTATTGAGAGTATAATTATGAAATATGGCAGATGGCGAAAAACGCGGACCAATAGAAAAAGGCGATAAGGGGTGGCCGGTAAATCCGGTTGGAGTAGTAGCGTTGACAATCTTTGCCATTGTTGTCGTATTCTTCATTGTTAGACCTTTTCTTTCTCGAAGAACGCCTACGATCAACGAACAGATAGTCAGCAAAGGCGGCCATATCGTGGTGCCCCAAGCCGGAGAAATAATAAAAAGCGACAGCCTCACAATTGAGCTCTCAGCAGATGAACCTCAAAACATAGACAAAGTTCAGTTTTGGGTTAAAACTTACGCCGATGGCAAATGGAATATGGTTGGAGAACTGACCCAATCCCCATACAAACTAGATTGGAAAATACCTGCCGAATACAAGAATAAGGCAATTGCTATTACAACTCACATAATTACCAAAGACGCCAAGGACATCAAAGACCCTGGTGGCTGGCGCGAGGGCGTAATACTTTTGAACCAATAATTACTCTTCTAGTTTTTTACCAAGCAGGCTATAAAGCGCAAATAACGATACCGCCAAAAATCCTAAAAACGCGTTAAAGCCGCTCAGCAGCTTTAAGATATCCAATATTAAAATGATTGTGGCAAAAATAGCCACAAAAAAGGCTATTTTAAAAGAATTCTTTAAATAAGAATCCCGGCTATATCTTTTTAAAAAAAACGTTCTGGCATAAAAAATAAGAGTTCCCAAAAATCCAAAAATGGCCAAGAAGAACAAAACGACAAAAATGGCAAAAAAATGCCATGTAGCAACGTTTGGGTCAACATCAAAAACTATCCAAACAATGCCAAAAAATGAAAGAGCAGAAATTAAAAAAAACAGGGGCAAATATTTGGCCATAGTCTTATGATACAATCCCGAGAGATGGATGCCCAGACTACCTTACTAATAATAGGAGCCTTGGTAATTGCTGCTTTTGCCCTAATATACTTTCAAATTAAAAAATTAGTCGAATCCAAAGAGGGAAATGACACAACCAAGCTCCTCACCCAACTTGTTTCTGATATGCGTGGCTCAATGGATAAATCCACTAGTTCCATGGTCATGCAAAGCAAGGCTATCAATGAAAGGTTAGACCGCGCTGCTCTTGCAATCTCCGGTGTATCAAAGTCTGTCGGTGAAATGACCGAACTAGGCCGTTCCATGAAAGAGTTGCAAGATTTTCTGCGTTCGCCAAAAATGCGCGGTCAAATAGGAGAGGCAGTTCTAAAAGATCTGCTCGGGCAAATTTTACCTAAGCAAAATTTTCGCTTGCAATACGCTTTCAAAGGAGGAGAAATTGTCGACGCCGCTCTCAAGTTAGAACAGGGCATAATTCCAATCGATGCTAAATTCCCGATGGAAAACTTTAGGAAAATGACCGGTGCTAAGGATGAAAAAGAAAAAGAAACACACCGCAAAGTTTTTATTTCAGATGTTAAAAAACACGTTGATGCCATTGCCAACAAGTACATTCGCCCGCAGGAAGGCACGCTAGACTTCGCCTTAATGTATATTCCTAGCGAACCCGTTTATTACGAAATGATCAGCAATTGTCCGGACCTAGACGATTATGCCTACAGGAAGAGAGTTCGTCCGGTCTCACCAAGCACTATGTATGCTTACTTGCGTGCAATCATTATGTCGTTGGAAGGCAGTAAAATCGAAGCTCAAGCAGGCCAAATTCTGGCGGCTCTTCGAGAAATCTCCGGCGAAACTGAAAAATTTGGCTCGTCATTATCTGTTCTTACAAAGCACATCAAAAATGCAGCCGCAAGTAGCGACGACGTCAATACACGCTTCACCCGTTTGTCTGCAAAATTATCCACCGTCCAATCAATCGAGGCAAAAACAGTCAAAAGTCTAGAAGAAAGTTAGCCCGCACCCCGCCTCCACCACCGGAACCAATAATTTTTTCATTTATTCAATTATTAATTCAAAGTAGAATAAATACTACAGCATGTTAAAATGCAAATCGTGGCTGGCCTACTCCAAGATCTAAATCCACAGCAAAAAGAAGCCGTAACTACGACCGAAGGCCCTCTTTTGATAATTGCTGGTGCCGGAACCGGGAAGACAACGGTTATTGCTAAAAGGATTGCCGCTATCATCGAGAAAAAACTGGCCAAGCCATCCGAAATTTTGGCACTGACTTTTACCGATAAAGCAGCAGGGGAGATGGAGGAACGAGTAGACCAGCTGGTGCCCTATGGTTTCATTGATACTTGGATTTCCACTTTTCATGCCTTTGGCGACCGAATCCTACGAGATAATGCTTTTGATATTGGCTTGTCTCCAGACTTCAGGGTTCTATCTCGCCCACAACAAGTTCTATTTTTTCAGCAAAATCTTTTCAGGTTCGATCTAGCCCATTACCGACCGCTTTCCAATCCAACCAAATTTATTTCCGCAATTCTTTCATTCTTTTCTCGTCTCAAAGATGAGAATATCGATCCCGAAGAATTTTTAACATTCGCAAAAGATGGCAACCTAAAAGCAAAAAATGAAGAAGAAAAAATCGAATCAGACAAGTGTTTAGAACTAGCCTACGCTTATCAAAAGTATGAAAAATACAAAGACGAAGCCAGCGTTTTAGATTTTGGCGACCAGGTTATAAAAGCCATATTTCTATTCACCAAATGCCCAGACATTCTTAAAAAATATCAACAGCAGTTTAAATATGTTTTAGTCGACGAATATCAGGACACGAACTTTGCTCAAAACGAACTAGTCACACTGCTTGCATCCAGCCATCAAAATATCTGCGTGGTGGGCGATGATGATCAGTCAATTTATAAGTTCCGGGGAGCAGCAGTTGCCAACATCATGGAATTTAAAAAAAATTTTCCCAAGGCAAAACAAGTTGTTCTTGTTGAAAATTATCGCTCCACTCAAGCCATTTTGGACAGCGCTTATAAACTAATTAAACATAACGACCCAGATAGGCTGGAGGTTCAAAACAACATAATTAAAAAATTAAAATCGGCAAAAATTCTATACGGACAGCCACCTCAAGAAATTTATACAAATACAATCTCCGAAGAAGCAGATGCAGTTGCTGCCGAAATCGAAAAACTGATTTTTAAAAAATTAAAGACAGCATCCAAAAATCAGAATCCAAAATCCAATTATTCGTACCGAGATTTTGCGATTCTTGTTCGTGCAAATTCTCAAGCTGACCATTTTCTGCGCGCCTTAAATATGAGAGGAATTCCTCATAAATTCGTAGGGTCAACCGGCCTCTATTCTCAAAGAGAAGTTAGCGTTCTCATTTCGTTTCTAACGGCTATAACCAATTTCGAAGACAGCTTGAATCTCTACAGCTTGGTAACGAGCGATATTTACAACTTACCACCGGTCGATGCCATCAAAATAATTTCATACGCCAAAAGAAAAACCCGGTCTCTTTACACTATTTTAACGTCACTAGAGAAAATCGCCGAAGGCGAGCTTGAAATTTCTGAAGAGTCAAGGGCGATTGTGGCAAAATTACTCGAGGACCTGAATGAAGCGATAGAACTTTCTAAATCGGAAAAGGCAGGAAGAATCTTATACAACTATTTAAAGAAATCGGGTTATCTCACACGTTTGGATCGCGAGGGCCAGGTCGATAGTCAAATTAAGATTCAAAATATTGCCAAATTTTTTGAAAAAATAAAAGAGTTCGAACAAATAGCTAAAGTAGACTCGCCGCAGCAGTTTATCGATTATCTAGAAGCAATTCGTTCCGCCGGCGATGATCCTGCCACAGTTGATTTTGATCCGGACACCGACGCAGTCAACGTTATGACAGTCCATGGTGCCAAAGGCTTAGAGTTTCCTGTTGTTTTTATGGTAAACCTTGTTTCTGATCGATTTCCGACAAGAGCCCGCCCAGAGGCAATAGAAGTGCCGGAAAAAATCATTCGCGAAGCTCTGCCAACTGGCGATTGGCATCTTCAAGAAGAGCGCAGACTTTTTTATGTCGGTGTGACGCGGGCAAAGGATTTGTTGTACTTCACATCATCACGCGATGTCGGGGGCAGACGAATTAAAAAAATTTCCCCATTCGTTTTAGAAGCTCTAGACAAATCTCAAGCATCGCGAGGGTCCTCCAAGCTTTCTCCGATTGAAAAAATCGAAAAGTTTGCACCACCGACGCAGCAAATTTCACAAACAGCACTTTTCGACGTTGACGTACTCAGGCTAACCCAAGGGTCAGTAGACGACTATTTAACCTGTGCTTTTAAATATCGCTATATTCACGTTTTGAGACTTCCAATCCTGCGTCATCACGCCATAGTTTATGGAGCCGCACTGCACGCTGCCGTTGCAGCCTTTAACAATTCAAAAAAACAGGGAAAAATTATATCTCTGGCAAAGCTTTTAGAAGTATTCGAAAACGCTTGGGATAGCGAAGGTTTTTTAACGGTCGAGCATGAGGAAAAAAGGAAAATGCAGGCTAAACTTACTCTTTCCGAGTTTCACAACCGCGAAACCAAATCGCCGGATGTTGCAACGCTTGTGGAACAGCCTTTTAAGTTTTCTCTCGCAGGCGTAACCCTGATTGGTCGTTTTGATAGAGTGGACATCGCCCCCGGGTCTAAAGTTACAATTATCGATTACAAGTCCAGCGAGAATATCAACCAAGATCGAGCAAACGCCCAAGCCAAAGAATCCACTCAACTTTCACTTTACTCACTATATTATTTCAAAAAACACAAAATAATCCCTCAAAAAGTCATGTTATATTTTTTGGAAACTGGGATAACGGGAGAGTATTCCCCAACACAAAAAGATTTGGATAAAACCGAAACGCTTATCCTGGAAACTGCTCAAAATATCCGTCGCGACACTAAAAATAATCATTTTCCTGCAAACCCTAAGTATTTCGGCCGCGAACCTGCCTGTGTCTATTGCGCGTACAATTCCATCTGTCCATTTAGCCTTGCCAAGATGTAAGCGTTTCTCAGCATATTTAAGGCTATTCTTGATAGAATAAACCTATGCTGGTAAAGCTTTTCGGCAATGCACGCTTTTATGTTTTGATTTTAAGCGTTTTTGCAGCAAGCTCAATTTTTCTCTTAGTCAGAAATATTGAACCACAAGGTCAACAGCAAGTAGTCAAGCTCACTCAGTACTACGCTTTCTCAGCAATTATTTTTTTATATTTTGCACTTCTTATTGGTCCAGTTACTAAGGTTTTAGCAGCCATTCCTGTTCGACTAAAGTCCCAGCTGATCCATGTTAGAAGACCACTCGGTGTAAGTGCTTTTTTCTTTGCGATACTCCACGCGTCTTTTGCCTTTTTTGGTCAACTTGGAGGACTTAGTGGCTTATTCTTTTTATCTGAAAAATATTTGTTCGCAATTTCATTAAGCTTCACTGCGCTTGTTATCTTGTCGCTCATGGCAGCAACGTCATTCGATTTCATGATTCAGAAACTCGGCTATGGACGCTGGAAAGCTCTGCACAGATTCGTTTATTTGGCAGCAATATTAATAGTTACCCACGCTTTGCTTTTAGGAACCCACTTCGCAGACATTTCAGCACTAATACCTCAAATTTGCTTAATTGCGCTTGTTGTCCTTCTCTTTTTCGAAGCGCTAGCAATAGATTTGTATGTGAAAAATCGCTATAAGATATTGCCTAAATTTGGTTTTGGGTTTGTCGTATTTCTAATTATTTCCGTCGTGGCGATTTTTTATCAATTATCTTCAGGGTCAAATTCAAACGGGGGAGGAGGTTTCGGTATTCATTCACAACACATTCTGCTTGCCCAACAAGCACAGAATCCCACCTCTACTTTGTCGACAAGCTTGCAAAACGTGCCGGGCCTGACGGGTGATCGCACCAAAAGATTCACAGTAAGTTTTAACCATTCTGATCAAATCGCGGCAAATCTCGACACCAATCTTTCGTTCCAAATTTTCGACGCCGCAAGCGGTAACCAAATTCAAATTTTCGACGTAGTTTACGAAAAAACAATGCATCTTGTAATAGTCGACGAGGGCCTCGACTATTACAATCACATCCACCCCACTCAAGATTCAAAAGAATTTTCAATAACCACCCAGTTCCCTCATGATGGTGTATACCATTTGTACACCGATTTCCAACCAAAAGGGGCAATCGAACAGCAAATAGGATTCACTTTAAGAGTTGGCAGCTCCAATCAGGAATTAAGATCAAACCATACGCCCGATATAAATCTGACGAAAATGTTTGGTGACTATGAAGTCACCTTAACAAAACCGGACAACTTAAATGCAACAGACCTAGCCGTTGGCAAGCAACCTCTTAAATTTACATTTCGAGATGCCAAAACCAAAGAACCGTTAACAAATCTCAAGCCATACTTGGCTGCTTTCGGCCATCTGGTCATGATAAATTCTGACACTTTGGATTACATTCATGTTCATCCGACAAATATAAAACCACCAAGAGCAGATGCCACTGGAGGTCCCGATGTCGAATTTTTACCCCTTGGTCTCTATGGTCCAATTAAACCTGGCATATATAGAGTCTTTGGGCAATTTAATCCTAATGGCAACTTAATGGTTGCGGATTTTACGGTGGAAGTTAAATGAAAAATTTCCTGATTTTCCTCTTAGTATTTCTTGTGGGCTTTCAAATTTCTATCCGGATCGCGTCGGCTCACGTTTTGGTTTCTCAAGGATCGATTGGAGCTGTTTTACATATCGACCCCCAAGATGATCCTATAGCTGGTTCCCAAAGTGGTTTCTTTTTTGAATTTAAAGATAAACAAAACAAATTTAAACCAGAGAATTGCAACTGCACTTTTGAAATTTGGGAAAATGGGCAGCAGATTAATAGTCAGGACCTCTTTGAATCAAATACAAACCCTTCCCTTACCAGTGCCAGCATTTTCTTCACATTTCCTCAAAAAGACGTATATCAAATCAAAGTTGTTGGCAACCCTAAAACTGTCAGCGCTTTTCAGCCCTTCACACTAACCTACAATATTCGAGTAGCTAAAGAAGTTGCCCAGAATCAGCTTACGAACAATCCTAACCAAACCAACTTCTTTAATAAATATGCCCCGCTTTTATTATCTGCATTTGTGGCCGCTTTCATCATAATTGTTTATTTAATCCAGCAAATGGTATTTAAAAAAAGAAAGGAGGTGCAAAATGATTAAAAAAGTAATTTCCTCTGCAGGCATAATTGCTGCAATGATAGCCTTATCATCACCTGTTTTTGCTCATTCCATGGTTAAACCAGATACAGTTGGCGTGGCCGCTTTTCAGGACTTCACTGTCTCTGTCCCTTCTGAAAAAGCAGCTTCAACGATAAGTGTCAATTTGACGCTCCCTGCGGGCATATCTTTTGTGACTCCGGTTGTGAAATCGGGCTGGAAAGTGGAAGTTAAAAGTGGGCCTATCCCAGATGGAATGGCTCCGCCAGTTGCTACTGACGGTGATATAGCAACAACAATCCCAACAGAGATAGATTGGACAGGCGGATCAATACCAGCAGAGCAAAAGGACAACTTTGTCTTCAGCGCTCAAGTACCCGCACAGCCAGCAGAATTAGACTGGAAAATTACACAAGGCTACTCGGATGGTTCTACTGTTTCTTGGAATCTAGGGCCGAATGACTCTCAACCAAAAGACGATAAAGGCAGCTCAGACTTTTCCTCCCAGGGCCCATTTACCAAAACTATGGTTGTTAACGATTTAAAAAACGCGCAACCAACTACGTCGACACTAGAAAAAGAAGATGCACCGGGTTCAACAAAGATTGCCTTAGTCTTAAGTGGCTTAGCAATACTTGCAGCCGGGGGGTCTCTTTGGATGCAATTTAAAAAGAAGGGCAAGTAAGTTTCTATATTTAGAACTTAAGTTTAAGGGGCAGTTGTGCAAAATACACCTGCCCCTTAAAATATCAAAGTATGAAATTATGGCACGTTTTATCAACTCTGGCTTTTGTAATGTTTTTCATGCTCCCCGCAAAAGTTCAAGCACATTCTGTTGGCCAACCGCCATTTTTCAGAGTAAATAGCATATTCTCAGGCTATTATCCGACACCTCTCGTTTCTAATAAGTTTGAAATTCCTCAAGACATAGCCCCTCAAAATTACGTGGTCGGAAACAAAATCAACCTTGAGATAGATTCTCAGGCTCTTTCTCAATCAGTGCCCGCTGACATCGTTAAAAAAACAACCTTTACCTGGGATTTCGGAGACGGCCAAAAAGCGACCGGACTTCAAAATCCTCATGTTTACACAAAGCCCGGGCCTTTTATTTTAAAAATAAATGCAAAGTACGATGAAGTCTCCGGCCAGCAATTGATTCAATCTATTTTGATCAATGTAATTCCAGATGAAAATTACCAAGTCCCGAAAGTAGAAATTAGAATTAATGGAAAAACAAGCAAAGATCCTCTAATTGATATTTTTTATATTCCTTTTTCTGAAAAAATAAATTTTGATGCTACAGGCTTGCAGTCTCAGTCAAAAATTATTAAGTATATGTGGGATTTCGGAGACAGCCAATATGCCGAAGGTCCTTCAGTTACACATGCGTATTCCAAAGATCTGCCTCAGCAGCAAGTGTTTCCTATCCTGAGAGTAGTCTCCCAAGATGGTTTTTTTACAGACAGTTATGTTCAAATCACAAATAGTCATGATAGTTCAAAAGCGACATCGACCACTAGCACCTCAACGGCCGCGCCCCCATTTTACAAATCAAAATGGCTTTACCTTTTGTCTCCTTTTGTACTTATTTTGTTAATTGGTTTCTTTGCAAGCCGCAAGAAAAAATGAGAATTGTTTTTGCCGCACTTTTATTTCTAAGCGTTATTGCCATAATTTTCTTAGGATATAAAATCTACAAAACTTATCACAATAAATAATGTTAATTGTAATTGGGCTAATTCTTTCTGCAGTAACTATCGCACTTTTGTTTGTCATTCTTCTTGGCGTCTTTTACGCCATCGATGTCTTTTTAGAGCTCCCATACGTTGCCAGCAAAAAAGATAAAGTTTCGACAATAATTGAGTTGGCCCAAATTAAAAAAGGGGAGACAATTGTTGATCTCGGCTCGGGTGATGGTCGTCTACTTTTTAAAGCCGTCGAAAAAGAGGCGTTCGCAATCGGTTATGAAATAAATCCTTTTCTCATTTTATTAACAATAATTAGATCACAGCTCAAAGGTGTAGCCGGCCACGTCGAAATTTATAAGAAGAGCCTTTGGCGTGCGGATCTTAAAGTCGCCGATATTGTTTTTGTTTATGGTCGCAAAAAAACTATGAAAAAATTCGAAGATTTTGTTTATAAAAATGCCCAAGCGGGTACGCGAATAATCGTTAACACTAACCCTTTTCCAGATAAAAAACCTGTAAAATCAAAAAATAACACCTTTGTATATAAAATATAGCCCATAGCAAGCAATCGCACTAAGGGAAGGTAGAGAAGAAAGAATTAGAGCTCTTGAAGAACTTTGGCAAGATCGTCCACATCATATTCAACAAAAGGGGCTCTATATTACTATTCTAGGTTTCCCTCTATTTTTATTTGAGAAATTCTTGAGATTAAAAGTTAGTTGTGCAGCAACGTTCAAGCGTAGGAAGCTTGACCAATTACTTTAACTTTTTCCTTAAAGTCCGGCGTTTGCAGCTTAGTCAGATCAATGTCGTATCTTGCGCTAACCATTAAGCCTTCAATAATTCGCCTACCCTCCTCAGCGACAGAGTGCTTGAGGTATTTAACAACAATAGGCTGAGAAACCATAGCTGCATCTGACACTATAATGTCAGAAAATAAAATTCCCGCATGCACTGTAACGTGCGCTAAATTCTTTATTAAAAAAGAGTGAACTTTTTCCGAAAATAATTCTCGCTTTTTAATATCAATTTGATTCACGTTTACAGCAATCTCGTCGGGAAACAAGTCGAAAGGGTAAAAAGAAGTCGCCTGGAAAAGGACCTGATTCGATTTATCAATCAAATCGCTAAACTTTTTTTCCATTAACTTCTTCTGTTTAAAAAACTCTTCTTGCCCTTGTCTGTCTCCCATAGAGGGTGGTGTGACGTTTGGTTCTGTTCTAGAGCTTTGAAACGAACTGTTCGAGATCTGATCACCAGGGCTCGAGTCATCGATATAAGGCCACAAGCTAAAAGAAGTATCTTGCATGGGTTTATTTTATAACCCATAGGTGTTTATCAAGTATAAAAATTGTAAGTGGAGGGTAAGAAAAGTCTAAAAACCCAATTCTGGTGGCGCAACAGAAGGAGCAGTTATGTTGTAAAGCCAGCTGAATTCAACAGTTACTAAATAGATCGCCAAAAAAATCTCCAGATTAATTAGTATGAATAAAAACCATAAAGTCCATTTTTCTAATCTCTCGACTTTCTTACTTTTAAATCTAAAATAAAAACCTAAAATTGTTCCCAGAGCTGCCAAAACCAAAGTAATGTTTGAAAGAATAACAACCAAAGCATTGGGTGCAACGGCACCAAATTGCGCAATACCAACCAATTGTCTAGGAACAGCAATTGTGAATATTTGTCCCAAACCAACTAGTAAATTACCTAGCGAATAGGCAATGCAAAAAACAGGCAATGCCGCCGACAACAAATTCTTTTTGAAGGCAAGGTACAGTGCCAGGTACAAAGTTAAAGGGGGTAGCAAAAAACTCAAGAATAGATAACTCCCAACGCTCGCCTTCTTTTTTTGCTGGTTATTCAAAACGAGTTTGTCTAATTCATCAAGATTGCTAGCGGCAGCGGGGTCAATAGAATTTATGTCCATTTATTTTCGACTCAAGCGCAATAATTTCCAACGAACCATATCTGCTAAGTTTAAGCTGTTATATACAACAGCGTTTACAATCAGGTCATATGTCCCCACATATTCCACAAGTTTCGAACCATATCCCAGTTTAAATTTGTGAAACCCGTACCAGGGATCTTTAGGATCAGCATCTGGTCCCAAGGCCCCCCACATATCGAAATGCTTCAAACCCAGCCGTTTACCCAATGCAATTGCTTCGAAACAGACTAAATTAGAAGCCATGACATCGCGATGTTCGGTGCTGGATCCTCCATATGGGTAGTAAAGCGTCTCGCCAAAGTTGAAAAGCATCCAAGCAACAAGTGGCTTACCCTGGTACTTTGCAATCAAGACTCGAGCAAGGCCAGCGTCTTTTAAAACTTTCCAAGCTCTTCTGTGGTATTCCGGTGTGTGTCCGAAATATTTTTGCCGTTTCGTCGTTTCAAAATATAGTTTTAAGTAAATTTCAAAGTCCGTGTCTGTTTGACTTTCGTAAACTTCCACGCCTTTTCTTTGTGCTAAGCCTATGTTGTACCGTGTTTTCTGCGAGAATCCTGCCAGTAGCTCCTCATTAGATTTAGAAAGATCAACAATGAAATTATATTTTGTAAAGAGCGATTTTTTTGAAGGAACCAAGCCAAGTTCAACTAATTTATAACTTGCGTGGTTTTTTTCGTTTGCAACAATAACATTTGGCTCAATTTTAATGTATGCCGCATTTTTTTTCTTCCCAAGGTCCACCAGAGCTCGAACCATATCACGGTCCGGCAAAGGGCCTTTGGGCAAATAGCCAATATTTTTTTTAAAGAACGGTACTGGATGAAATGTCAGCTGATATGCGCTAATGAGCTTATTGCCTTCGAAGTGACCAAGGCGAACTAAATCCAAGCCCGCGGATTTTCTGAACTCGCCCCATTGCCAAGACTGAATGATATGGCCAACTGTTTTGTTGTATAAATCCTTCTCGCTTTCTCGAATTTCCCGAACTATCACAAAATCAATTATCCCACATAACTCTTTGCATTTTTACCGACAAATCAATATCATATAAGTAGTGAAGTTTAAAAAATATCAAAAACAACTCAAGAGGGAAATAAAGTCTATGAAAAATCAACTGAAGCTTCTAACTTACCCGAGTATTGTAATTACTTTAGTAATTACTGGCGCGGCTGTTGCGTCTGCGTGCTCCTCTGCTGCAAATTTGGTGTAACGGCTCTCTTTTTCTTAACATAATCATAAATCAAAGAGCCTACCTCAAGAACTGCAAAAATTCCAGCATAAATACTCCACACGCTGGTTATTTGAAGCGCCGTATGAATGGCTAGCGACCAAACGGCTACGTACACGAATCTGTGCAAGCGTTTCCACCATTTGCCCAGCCTTTTTACGGAATAATTATTGGATGTTAAAAACATAAAAAAGAAAATAGACAGGGCAATTGTGCCAAATATTTCAAATCCAACCGGAAGTGATATTGGATAAGCACCCGAAATCATCGGGAAAAACCGAATAAGAGCATAGTGAGAAAGACCCAGTAAAAAAACTGTTATGCCCAATTGCCGTCGAAAAAGCGTAATAAGCCGGGTAATTTTAATCTCAATTTTGAATCGACCCAAAATTCCTGGCAAAATAACAATCCCTAAAAGGATAAGTGCTGCCTGGCCGAAATTTTTACCAATTGAATAGACTAGATAGTACAAATCGCTGTGAGTTAAGTTGATGTACAAACCGACAAGCATCGCTCCTGCCCAAACAAAATAGACAAGCGGGAACAATTTAATCAAAAATGGGCTTTTTCTCGCAAAACTTTCAAAAACCTTCGTCTGCCAATCTTTTTCAATTGGCACAATTTGATCCATAAAAGAATTCTAGCAAATTCTAATAATTATCTTTGGTGTTATAATTTGATCCTATTTTTGAATGAAACAGGATTAAATGGAAAAATTTATTGGTATTTATAATCAGGTCGAGCCTGTATGCGTAAAGAAATAGGTCTGCGGCTCGTTTAATATCCGTGCAGTTTTTCCCCAAGCATAATGCCGCCCTTTTCTAGATGCCGGCATCGTATCTAATGCCCCTACTTTTGGCCTTGTTTCTGTTTCGAGCATATTTAAGACAGGAGTGAATTCTATCAAAATCACCCGAGCAAATACAAACTTGTCTCAATCTGACTCAAAGCATAAACTGGGAACGTGAGAACAAAAATAATGGCCACTATTGGTCCGGCTATTTTAGAACCAAAAATATTTTCAAGCATGGTTGAAGAAGGTGTAAGTCTAATTCGCATCAATACAGCATACGGAAACTTCAGGCAGTACGACCAAATACTGAATAATCTAAGAAGTCTGAAGCGGCCAGACATCGAAGTAGTTTTCGACGTAAAAAAAATAGAAGTGTTAGATTATTTTAACGCAAACAACCTGAGATACATTGCTCTGTCCTTCACCAATTCGCAAGACGATGTCGAAAAAATCAGAAAACTTTCTCCCGGCGCTTTTATCATTGCCAAAATAGAAACACAAGAAGGTGTCGAAAATTTTGAAGAAATAATGTTTTCTTCAGATGGCATCATGATCGCTCGCGGTGATTTAGGCGAGGCAATCTCCCTGGAAAAAGTTCCTTGTCAGCAAAAAAGATTCACCCTTCTTTCCCGAAAGGCCGAGAAATTTACAGTTGCAGCCACCGAAATGCTTCTTTCTATGGTAGACCATGAAACTCCGACTCGCGCAGAAGTCTCCGACGTCGCCAATGCGGTCTTTGATGGAGTTGACGCAGTCATGCTTTCTGAAGAAACAGCAATCGGTAAATATCCGGTTGAATGTGTCAACTACATGCGCAGAATTATAGAAGACGCTGAAAACTGCAGGTGGGATTAATGCTTAAATTATTTTTAATTCTGCTTATCCTTGGATTAATAATTTTATTTATACATTTTCTCTTTAAGAAACAAGATTTAATATTGCCTACAGTTATTAAAAGGAGGCCACCAGTATCAACTACCAAAGAGCAAAGCAATCTATTACCAACGAAAAAAACAACAACACCAAATAACACCAACTCTTGGATATATTTTTATTCGAGACTTTATGGCTATTCCTTGAGACGACCGGCTAATTTTAGAAAAGTTCTAGGAAACGAAGACTTATTTCAAGCAACATCTAAAGATTATGAAGTTAAAGATGGAGTAGTTACACATGGCGCAATAGCCCAAACAATCACATCTGATAAAGAAAAAAGTTTTGAGGAGGCTTGGGGAAGTGAATCCAGAGTTGCTGGCCATGATTCCAAATTGCTTAATCGTGAAAATCTTCTTGTAGGCCAGCAAAAAGCCTACAAATATAAAATCCAAAATTCCGACGGTACAATAGAAATCCGCTATCTTACATACAAATCACCATATTCTTACAACATCAGCATTCTTACGGGCAAAAATTCTCTTGCCGACTCCGAC
Source organism: Candidatus Curtissbacteria bacterium (assembly GCA_038326365.1). GTDB lineage: Bacteria > Patescibacteriota > Microgenomatia > Curtissbacterales > GWA2-41-24 > JBBQJY01. The sequence continues at coordinate 101,812 of JBBQJY010000001.1, forward strand.
AAATACGAACAAATCCTTGATGACATTGTCTCCACCTTCAAATTCTAGAACTTTAATTTAAGAGCGTTTACGCTGAGTTTTATTGAAGTGTTTGATTAAAATCATGCACAAAGGTTTTGCCCAAAGACAGTTTTTGGAAAACGTATTCGCTCCTAAATACACTGGGAAAAAGTACTTAACAGCAGGTTATGTTGTCACAGAGGCCACTTACTAAATTGATGAAATTAATTCTTCCGGTACATCAATTACAAATCGAGAGACTAAATTAGAAGAAGTTGTCCCGAAATAAAGTCGTTGAGTTGCATAGGTTAGATAAAGTTTTTCTTTAGCACGGGTCATTCCAACATAAGCTAGTCTTCGTTCTTCCTCCACCTCGGCGATGTCCAGCATTGCCCGAGAATGAGGGAACAAACCCTCCTCCATTCCAATTAAAAAAACATCCTCAAATTCCAAGCCCTTGGCCGCGTGAATCGTCATCATCGTTACAACATTTGGATTCTCTTGGTTTTCAAAGTCCTTATTAGGTGTCGTTTTTCCTTCCATCAGAGCCACGTTTTCCAAAAACAAATTAATATCTTCAAAATCAGTTGCAACTGACCTTAACTCCTTCACGTTTTCTACCCGCATTAAGCCCTGTTCTGTGCCGTCGTCAATTAACTTGAGGTAATTTGTTGCCTCAAGTAAAGCATCTATCATTTCAATCGTCGGGATTTTAGCCTCCTCAATTTTAAGTGCAATTTTGTCTCGAAATGTTAAAAAATCTATAAAGCGTTTCTTGCCCAGTTTTTCAATCCGACTTGTAGCAACCCGGTCTTTCGGGTTACAGATTATCCTCAAATACGAAAGTACGTCTTTGATTTCACGGCGTGCATAAAAACGTACTCCGCCGTAGAGCCTGTAAGGAACGTTGGCGTGCAAAAATCCTTCTTCTATTGTCCTGCTTTGAGCATTAGTTCGATACAAAACAGCAAACGCTGAAAATTGTTTGGTGGAATTCAAAATTCTGTCTACTACAAAATTCGTTTCATCAATTTCGTTTTGGGCGTTGTAAATTGTAATCTTTTCCCCGTCGGTGTTTTCTGTCCATAAATTGAGAACTGGATGAGCCTTATTTTTTGATATCACCGCATTTGCAGCTGACAAAATGTTTTGCGTCGATCTGTAGTTTTGTTCCAAATTAAATATTTTGGCCTCGGGGTAATCGCGCTCAAAATTTAAAATGTTTCTAAAGTCTGCGCCCCGAAAAGAATAAATTGCTTGCGATGCATCACCAACCACCGTCAAATTTCCGTGTGCTGACGACAGAAGTTTTGTAAGCTGATACTGGCTCGTATTTACATCCTGATACTCATCTACTAAAACATATTGAAATCTACCGGTGTACTTGGACAAAACATTTGGATAGGTGTTAAAAAGCAGCACAGTCTTATAAAGAAGGTCATCAAAATCACAAGCAGACATTTCCTTAAGTTCCTGCTCGTAAACTTCATAGACGGCAGATACGGTTTCTGCAAAATATCCTCGTGCAAATTGTTTGTATTCTTCCGCCGACAACAATTCTCCTTTGGCCGAAGAAATTGAACCCAGAATTGAACTCGGCCTAAAATTTTTGGTCGAAATATTAAGATCTTTCATAATGCGTTTGATAAGCGATATGCAATCATCGTCATCGAAAATAACATATACCGAAGGAATACCGATAAATTTTCCGTCCGCTCGCAACAGCTTTGCACAAAAAGCATGAAATGTGCCTACATATGGCAACTCCCCGCGAGATTTTAGAAGCTTGGCAATTCGCTCCTTCATCTCATTTGCAGCTTTATTGGTGAAAGTAACAGCCAGTATTGATCCAGGGCTTATGCCTTTTTCAATTAAGTGCGCTACTTTATAAGTCAAAACCCGAGTTTTGCCGCTACCTGCACCGGCCAAGATTAAAATAGGCCCTTCGGTTGCCACTACAGCCTCTTTTTGTTTGGGATCAAGGTCCGAAAGCAGATTCATAAGGAAAACTTAAAATCGAGTATATCAGATATCGCCTCTTTCCTCGGGCACGAGCACAATATATAATAAACAAAAGTATGGTTAAGATTTTAGACTTCTGGGCTGAATGGTGCGGGCCTTGTAAATTCATGGAACCAATTCTAGAAGAAATTGAGAAAGAACTAAAAGGTAAAGTTGAGGTTGAAAAAATCAATGTTGACGAAAATCAAGAACGAACAGTCAAGCACGGAGTCATGTCCATTCCAACCTACATTATCGAAAAAGATGGTAAAGAAATGGAAAGAATAGTCGGTGCCACGCAAAAAGATAATTTCCTAAAAGTTGTTGCAAAATATGAATGAGGCTCTACCGCTTGTTGTCGCCAACCTAAAGGCGAACAAAAGCTGGCAGGAAGTTTCTACTTGGATCGATACGGTTTCTCCAGTTTGCAACACTTTCACAGGCACAATTATTTTTTGCCCATCACATCCTTTTCTTACAAGCTCAGCACAAAAAATTAAATCTACAAATTCCAAGATTAAACTTGGTGCACAAGACGTTTCGTGTTTTGAACAAGGTGCCTACACCGGAGAAGTAGCTGCATCTCAGATTGCAGATTTGGTCTCCTTTGCAATAGTGGGCCACTCCGAGAGGCGACAAAATTTTAATGAAGAATGGCCAATTCTTCAAAAAAAGGTGGCCAATGCTCAAGCAGTCGGCATCGAGCCGATTTTTTGTGTCCAAAATGACGAGACGCCTATCGCTCAAAACGTCAAAGTCATTGCTTATGAGCCAACTTTTGCAATCGGGACCGGTCAAACCGATTCGATTGAAAATATTACCAAGGTCGCGCAAAATCTTAAACAGAAAGGGGATTACATCGTCCTCTACGGAGGATCAGTTTCTAAAGAAAACGCCAAATCTATAGCCAATGATCCAGTCGATGGAATTCTTGTGGGTGCAACAAACAGTCTAGATCCACAAAAATTTATGGAGATCGTTAATTCTTTGCTCTAATTCATGCGCGATTTATCTCATGAGGCTCACCATGAGCCAAGACACAAAAAATCTCCTATTGCCAAAATTCTAGTTCTGGCCTTCGGCTTGCTTTTTGTACTATTGGCAATTGTTTATTTTTTAAAAATCGACAGCTTTGTTTTTAAAGGACCAAAAACTGTTGTCCAGCTGATAACAGATGGCGGCTTAAAAAATACCGATGGCAGAACAAACATTCTTCTTCTGGGCATCGGGGGTAAAGGGCATGATGGGCCAGACCTCACAGATACGATAATTTTGGCATCTGTGGACAAAGATTCAAAAGATGTAATTTTGGTGTCTATTCCGCGCGATTTGTGGGTGGAAAGTGCCAAAGCGAAAATCAATTCAATCTATGCAACGGGTGAGGAAAATAACAACCAAGGACTCGAGCAAGCACAAAAAACCATAAGTAATTTGCTCGGTGTGCCCATCCATTACGCTTTTAGGATTGATTTCAATGGTTTCATAAAAGCTGTAGATCTGGTAAACGGGGTAGATGTGACAATAGATAACTCATTTGTTGACCCAATGTATCCAATCAACGGCAAGGAGGATGATCTGTGCGGGTTGACCATTGAAACGCAAGATAAAGATGGTAAAAAAACGCAGGTTGTCAAAGATGCAACAGGTTCCGCAACACCACTTTCGGATATAACCGACCAAAACACACCTTTTATGTGCCGTTTCGAAACATTAACGTTTAAAAAAGGGCCGATCACATTGGACGGTAAAACAGCATTAAAATTTGTCAGGTCGCGGCATGGAACCAATGGAGAGGGTTCAGATTTTGCCAGAAGTGCTCGTCAGCAAAAAGTAATTTTAGCTTTCCGTGAGAAAGTGCTTTCTAGCGACACGTTGACCAAACCCAAAACAGTAATTGATCTGGTTTCTACTTTTGGCCAATCAATAGACACAAATATCGGAGCGGATGAAGCGCCGCTTTTTATGAAGCAATTAACAAAAGTCGACTCCTCCAAAATTCGCAGATTGGTTTTGGAGGTAGTCGACGGTACTAATTCCATTCTCGTTTTTGGCGATTCCGCAAAATATTTGGGGCAATCTGTAATAATCCCTCGAAATAACGACTGGCAAGGGTTATCTAACTATGTAAAAAGTGAAATCTATAAAAAAGAGGAAAAGCAAAACTAATTAGTCTCGAAATCCCGATACTAATTTCATCATTCCAAATACAAAGAAAATAATTCCTAGTCCAAAGATAAGATAGGTAACCTCGGTCGAACCTGCATTGGGTAAGGAAGATAAAGTCGAACCAGTCACTCCACCAAGTCCTCCTTTAGTAACCGAAGAACCGGTAGATTGTGTTAACTGAGCAAATGCCGATTGGGCAAATGCAGAAAGAAGTGTAAGAGAAGTGCCTATTCCAATTAATTTAGCAAAAGTTTTTTTCATGGCAGCGGATCAGTGCTATATTCAGCTTACAGACAATTTTCACTGTTTGTCAAGTCCGTACAATAACCAATCTAAACTTGGCTTATTCGGGCGATGTTTTAAGCTATGAAGACTTCTTAACCTTACTAACAGTAACTGGAATTGAAACTTTGGGGCTCTTCAAAAGTTTGGACAATCTAGACTTTAATCTTGCTGCCTTATTTGCGTGGATTACATTGACCTTAGCGGCTCGATCAAGAGCCCGAAAAGCAACATTTATACTTTCATTGGTCGCGCCCTTTCGTGCTTTGTGAACTGCCTGCTTATAAGCGCCTTTTTTCTTTGTGTTAATTATTGTTTTGCGCTTGTCTTGTCGTACTTTTTTGATTGCTTGTTTTGTAACTGGCATATCTATTAATATAAAATCCGCACGAAGCGGAATTCAACTTGTCAGAATTTTACACTAATGCCATAAAAAAAGAAAATAGACCCCCCAATTTGTAACAATTTGGGTAAATATTATGTGGGATTTCTTTAAAAACGGAGCCAAAAGCTTATTCAATAAAACTCAAAACGATATTCTTTCTGCTGCATTTGTTATAGGTGCTTCGGTCGCGGTTTCACGAATCCTGGGAATTGTACGAATAAGGCTACTGACATCATACTTTGGTAACCAAATTCAGTTATTAGATGGCTATTTTGCAGCAACCACATTAACGGATGCGGTTTTTGAAACATTCATATTCGGAAGCATTGCGCTCGCCTTTATTCCTGTATTTTCCAAGCACTTAGGCAAAAAATTAGATGTCGCCTGGAGTTTGGCCTCAACGCTGATGACTTTGAGCTTTTTATGTTTTTTATTCTTTGCCGTGATCTTTTTTTTCTTTTCAAATCAGGTGGCAGCCCTTATTGCACCTGGGCTCGTACATAAATTCCCAGAGGTTCAAACCAAAATTTCGCATCTATTGCAAATAATGGTACTTTCCCAGTCTTTATTCGTGGTTTCCATTTTTTTAACCGGGGTTCTGCATTCTTTCAAACGATTTTTAATTCCTTCTTTGGCTTCGGTTTTTTACAATGTTGGAATTATTCTTTCCATTATTTTTCTTTCACCCATTTTTGGTATTTATTCTGCTGCCATAGGAATGATTTTGGGTGCGCTTTTACACTTTCTTATCCAACTGCCTTTAATACTGTCTCTTAAGTTTAAATTTCAATTCAATTTAAATTTTAGAAACTCAGACGTAAAAGATGTGCTCGTTCTTATGTGGCCCAGGTCTATAACCATTGGTCTGACGCGGCTATCAGACGTAGTAAATGTTATTCTAGCCTCATCTGCCGCTGTAGGCTCAATAACAGCATTGAACTACGCACAAATCTTGCAGGTTGCGCCGGCCGCTTTTTTTGCAGCCTCTATTGCTCAAGCAGCTTTTGTTTTTTTGTCGATCGAATATAACGCCGCCAAAGATGACCAATTTAAAAACTTGTTTGCCCAGTCCATGCATCAAATATTATTTTTAGTCTTACCAACAGCTGCTATTTTGGCAGTTTTAAGGGTGCCTGTTGTCCGGCTAATCTACGGCGCTCGGGATTTGCCGTGGGAGACAACTGTACTTGCGGCGCGCACGCTTTTGGCATTCTCAATTGGAATAGCAGCGGGTTCTGTTAACCTCTTGCTCATCCGTGGATTTCATGCTGCCCGAGATAGTTACACCCCTGTAAAAATCAGCATTTTTACTACAATTCTCAACTTAGTTTTAGCTCTTGTCTTTATCTTAATTTTTAAGCTATCTATTATCTGGCTTGCCATTGCTTACTCTGTGTCAAACATCCTCGCCTTTTTACTGCTCATGTACTTTTTAGATAGAAAAGTCCGTTTTGATAAAGCAAAATTATTTATTCCCGTCTTCAAAATGACAATCATCTCTTTTGTAACTGCAATAGCCCTGTATGTTCCGATGAAAATATTAGATCAACTCGTCTTCGATACAACAAAAGTTGTGGGATTAATTGTGCTGACCGGTACAGCGGGGGCCAGCGGTCTGTTGGTCTACGCTTTTCTTTCCTGGATTTTTAAAGTTGAGCAGTTGGCGATCTTTACTGCGTTTGCCAAAAGGATAATCACTTTTCCGACTCGTCTCAAAGGCCCATCTCCAACTGCAATCGGCGACGCCAAAAACGAGTTATCCTAGCGATTGTCGATCCTCAAACTGTAAAATACACAAGTTCATGGATAAAATAAGAAATTTTGCAATTATTGCCCACATCGACCACGGCAAATCAACGCTAGCTGATCGGATCATGGAAATTTGCGGCGCAGTGGGCAAAGAGCACAACGCTCAAATGCTCGATAGCTTGGAATTGGAGCGGGAGCACGGAATAACCATCAAGCTTAAAGCTATCCGTCTTAATTACCGAGACCATATTCTAAATCTCATAGACACTCCCGGTCACGTCGATTTTAGTTACGAAGTATCTCGCTCGTTGGTTTCTGTGGAGGGCGCGATCCTAGTTGTCGATGCAACCCAAGGAATCCAGGCGCAAACACTTGCTAACTTTAATCTATCGTTAGAAGCAAACTTAACAATTATTCCTGTTGTCAATAAAATAGATGCACCCGCTGCTAACGTGGCCGAAACAATTGAAGAATTAGAACTTTTAGGTTTTAACCTTAACGAAATTTTAAAAGTAAGCGCCAAGACGGGCGAGGGTGTAGAGGAATTAATTGCCGAAGTCATAAAAAAAATACCAGCTCCCAATGCCAAATCTAAAAATACTCAAGCCCTCGTTTTCGATTCTTCGTTAGATCCATATAAGGGAGTGATTGCCAGCGTCCGCCTCTTTGGTGGCACGATAAAAGCCGGTAATCAAATAAAATTTATCGCAACTAATTCAATTGCCGAAGTTCTGCAGATCGGTTATTTGACCCCCGCTCCAAAGTTTGTAAATGAATTAAATAATGGCGAAGTTGGCTTTGTCGTAACTAATCTCAAAGACTTGTCGAAAGTTAAAGTGGGTGACACGATTACTTTACCAAGCGCTATTTCAGAACCCCTGGCTGGTTACCAAGATCCTAAACCAGTTGTTTTCTTGTCTTTTTACCCGACAGATCCGGCCGACATAACGAAACTTAAAACCGGTCTGGAAAAACTTCAGCTCAACGATGCCTCTCTAACTTTTGCTCCAGAGTCCTCGCTTTCTTTGGGTCAAGGGTTTCGGCTGGGTTTCTTAGGTCTATTGCACTCGCAAATTACCCAAGAGCGCCTAGAGCGAGAATACGATTTGGATATTATTGTCACCTCACCTTCTGTAAACTTCGAAGTCAACGGAGAAATAATCAACAAACCCTCAGACTTCGACCCAGCCAGCAAAAACGTCAAAGAACCTTACGCAAAAGTTACTATTTTCGCTCCAGCCAAATATTATGGAGTAATTTCTCAGTTAATTTACGAAAAACGAGGCGAACAGGGGAGTATCGAAAACATCGGCCCATCTCAAAAAATTGAAGCCAAAATCCCTCTGATCGAAATCCTAATCGGTTTCTACGACCAGCTTAAAACTTCAACTAGCGGCTATGCGTCGTTTGATTTTGAAGTCACGGAATACCGCGACGCAAAGCTGGTTAAGCTAGATATTCTGATTAACCACGAACCAGTCGAAGGCTTGGCTCAGATTATTCCAGCAGAACACGCAGAAGAATTTGGAAGGAAATTTGTCGACAAATTAAAAGACGCCATCCCTAGGCAAAACATTCCTGTCCCAATCCAAGCAGCAATTGGGGGTAAAATAGTCGCCCGCGAAACTGTTGCCGCATTTCGCAAAGATGTTACGGCCAAACTTTATGGCGGAGACGTAACTCGTAAAAATAAGCTCTTGGACAAGCAAAAAAAAGGTAAAAAGCGTATGCGCCGTTTTGGCAACGTCGACATTCCTCAAGAAGCCTTTCTTGCTGTTTTGAAAATATAATTTGCTATCAAAATTTTGTTAAAGTAAGCTATAAATGTGGTTGCAACATTTGTCCTTTTAGGGTTTCCGCTACTACTTTTAATAATAAATTTTATAGGTTTTTTTAGTAATTTCCAAAAAACTATGACAGCACGTATTTTTTCTATAGTGTCTCCACTATTGTTTCTAATAATAGTACCTATAGGATTAGACATAACAAGCTCATTTTTTATTTTCAGCTTACTTATTTGTGTTTTAGTTGGAAGCATTTTCTTTGCAATTCATTTCATAAAGCTGGCTGGCGCTCTTACAAAGAAAAATGGTTTAGCAAAAACACATCTAACCAAATTAGTACAGCCAACTCTACTATTACTAATTTTACTTTCGGTTTTTAAATTAAATGAGCTTGCGCTTGGTGAAACAGATAAATTTGCAATTGCCATGGGTCAAAAAGTGCAACAAATTTGTATTTTGAAACAAAAATGTCCTGATACCATAGAAGGTTGGAAGAATGGTGTTATTTATCAATATTCAAGTTGGGGTTCAAAGAAACAATTACAATACTGGCCCTACGACAAAACCTTTATTTTAACGGTACATCATGACATTGATACTCCATATAAAGTGGAAGGTGGGGTAAATAAACCATTTAAATACGGTTTTCGATAGTATGCAGTTTATAATAGGGCTAACAGGGTTCTTAATATTATTAATTGTCTCCTTTTGGTGCATTATTAAGCCCAATTTAATTTTAACAATTATCTCGATTTTTCTTATTGCAGCAAGCATTTTTGTACCAAGCAATTCTATTGGAATTCAAATTGTGTTTCTTGTAACGGTACTTATTGGAATTGTAAATTTTTTTATCGCTACGGTTTTCATTTTTAAAATTGCATTTGATTTTTTTGAATTGCATCAAATAGACAAAGGGCGACTCATAAAAAGAATAGTTTACCCTTCGCTGATATTCTTGGTCGCATTGGGAATATGGGGGTTGAAAATAAACGCATCGAAGGAAGCCGACAAGTTTTTAACCCAGACGGCAAGGGAGGTTCAACAGCAATGCAAGGGCAACAAGAAATGCCCCAAAAGCTTAATGGGGTGGGAGGGCAAACAACTATTGTTTAAAAAATATGGAGACACTTTTAACCTTTACTATAATTCTGAGGATGAAAAATCATTCAGTATAACTTTAAGCCATGACATCGATTCAGGTATAAGAATAACCGGGGGTGTGGAGAAAGATTTAAATGGAGAAAGTTATACAGACTATATTAATAAACCTTATCCTATCAAATAAACTACCTTTTTTTTGATTTGAATTTTCCCCAGCCATAATAAAGAAAAATTGAGCATAATGCTGTATTAACTAACCAACTAAAATAAAAAAATTGCCAAGTGACTGGAAAATCAATAAATGTAAATGGAACCACCTGCGATTGCATCAAAAAATAGTGTGCAAGTGTAAGTCCTCCAAAGAACCCACCTAGAAATTTGGACACTTCTTTAACATCCATAATTTAATCTACTCACATGGCTTAAATAAAATCAATATTGGAATACGATTGTATAATTACTGTATGAAAATTGCAGTTGGTTCCACAAATCCCGTAAAAATCAATGCAACAAAGATTGCATTTGAAAAAGTATGGCCAAAGAAAAAGTGGCAAGTAATGAGCCTAGAAATTCTCTCAGGCGTTTCTTCTCAGCCAAAATCCGACACCGAATCAATAAAGGGTGCCACCAACCGCGCAAAAGGAGCACTTTTAAAATCTAAAGCAGATTTCGCAGTAGGAATAGAAGGAGGTATCACAAAAATAGAAAATATCTGGTTTGACACTGCTTGGATGGTGGTTATTAACAAAAAAGGCACAAAAGGTGTCGCCTCGAGCATAAATATGCCAACACCACCTTCATTCATAAAAAAAGTGCAAGCTGGCATGGAAATTGGCCACCTAGACGACGAAGTCTTCAAAAGAAAAAACAGCAAACACCAAGAAGGCCATTATGGCTTAATGACCAAAGGTTTAATAACAAGACAAGATGGCTACATTCATGGCGTGATATCGGCTCTTACAGTATTTATGCACTCTCAACTTTTTAAAAAATGATCAACTGCACCTTTGAAAATGGAAATAAAGCAATGCTAAGGCACGTTGTTGTCGATTCAATTGTTACAAGCGGCCAGGAAATACTTTTAATAAAGCGGGCCGAGCACACATCCAATGGGGGCAAATGGGGGATGCCTGGTGGATACGTTGAACTGAATGAAACAATAGAGCAAGCTGTTGCCAGGGAGTTAAAAGAAGAAACTAACTTAAACGCAAAATCAATTAAGTTTTTTAAAATAATAGATAATCCACTTAGAAAAAATGACGATCGGCAGAACGTGGCTTTTGTCCACATGGTTTCAGCAGAAGGTGAACTCATTGCCCAAAAAGGCGAAGTAGATGAACTTAAATGGTTTAAATTTAACGAAATTCCCGCAGAAAGTGACTTTGCATTCGATCACTTCCAGATAATTCAAGACTATCTACTGCAGCATAGAAGCGGGTAATTTGCAATTGATACGAGTAATGCTTACGATTTAACCATGGAAACAGCTCTTTATCCCGAATTCGCGATTGAAAAAATCAAAAATCCTAGCAAAAACTGGGCTTTCCCGATTGCCGGTGGCCTTGTCAAAATTATTATTCTTATTCCCATTGGCATAGAAATTGCCATCTTGGCAATCTATATTTTTATTCTTCAAATAATAAATTCTTTTTATATTTTAATTAACAAAAAATATTGGCCTTATTGTTTTGAAATGACTACAAGAACAATGAATCTAATTGCTCGAGCAACATTATTTTTTGCTGGCCTTACCAACAATTATCCAGGTTTTAACTTAGAAGAAAGTAAAGATTTTAGCCTGAAGTTCTCTATGCCAACCAAACCAAGTGCATTCTTTGCTTTCCCAATTATTGGAGGTATTGCAAGGGGCATACTCTTGATCCCGTTTGCAATTTACGCCCAAATCGTTGGCAATGGGGCCAGAGTAGGTGTTATTGCTTCTTCTATTCCCGTATTTTTTAAAGGTAGCTATCCAGACAGTACTTACGAACTTACGGTAGACGCGCTTCGCCTAACCTTCAGTGAGCTGGCATTTTTTGCTGGAATTTCAGACAAATACCCAAGCTTTAAGATTAATATGAATAATCAAACAATAAAAATCGCACTGATTATTGTCGGAACCTTAATATTTATTGGCCAAGCCAAATTCAATCACAAAAGCCGATCTATGATGGACAATGACTCTCATAGAAGTCCCTCGTATTTGGAAAATTTACCAAACCGTTATCTTCCTCCAATGGACCAAAATAAATAAGTTTCCATAAACACTATTGACAAGATTTAGCACTCGTGTTAATCTATTGCTAATCTCAAATTGAGGTGCTGAATGATCGATTTAACCGAACGCCAAAAAAATTTACTTCGCTCGATAATTGAAAAATATATCGAAACCGCCGAAGCTGTTGGTTCTGAAACCATAGAAAAAGAATCCGGCCTTGGAGTTAGCCCGGCAACAATCAGAAACGAGATGGTTAGGTTGACTGCTCTTGGCTATTTAAAACAACTTCATACATCAGCAGGTAGAATTCCAACATCAGTTGGCATGAAATTTTATGTCGATCAGTTAATGGAAGAAAAACAGCTTTCGTTGAGAGATGAAGTGGCCATTAAAGAAGAATTAACCGACCAAAAAGATGTATTTAACAAGCTTTTGAAAAATGTGGCTCGAGTTCTTGCCAATCAGACCCATTCTCTGGCGGTTGCCACCGACGAAGAAGGCGATCTGTACGCAGCCGGCATGGCAAATATTCTGGATATGCCAGAGTTTTATGATATCGACATAACCAGAACGGTGCTTTCGATGATCGACAGATTTGACTTACTCCAGCAAGTTATTTCTCAAATGAAAGCCGAAGAGCAAATTCGTATCTTATTTGGAGATGAACTAGGTATCCCCTTCTTAGAGCCTTGTGGATTTATTATGACCAGGTATCAAATGCCAAACCATAGAGGCTTTTTAGGTGTAATTGGGCCATCAAGGCAAAATTACCCGACTATTATTCCGACTATGAGATACTTTGCCCAGCTTTTGTCAGATATAGATAGATAAATTGTGATGAAAATTAACAAAGCTGGGACACAAAGTAATGTAAAAGTAGACAAGCGCCATCAAGAGTTGGAAAATCAACTTAGAAGGACACTTGCAGATTATCAAAATTTAGAACGAAGAATAGAAGAAGAACGAAAGCTTTTAGGTAAGCTTTCGGCAGCACTTTTAATTGAAAAAATCTTGCCGGTTCTGGATAATCTTGAAACTGCCCAAAAGCATCTTCAAGATCCAGGCTTAGAATTAGTAGTAAAACAATTTAAAGATATTCTAGACTCGGAAGGCGTTGTCGAAATTGAAGCTGAAGGACAAACTTTTGACCCAAACCTTCACGAGGCAATTGAAGCAGAAGCAGGAGAAGTTGATAATAAAATAAGTAGGGTAGCCGCAAAAGGTTATAAAATAGAGGATAAGGTAATTAGACCAGCAAAAGTGGTCGTCACAAAAAAAGAAAATCTAAATGAACAAAGCAAATCAAATGAAAAAGACAAATAATTTTTGTAGAAGAGTGAACGTATGAGTAAAGTAATCGGTATCGATTTAGGAACAACAAACTCGGTTGTCGCAGTTGTGGAAGCCGGCAAACCCAAAGTCATCCATAGCGCCGAAGGTAGGAACATCATCCCCTCTGTGGTGGATCCAATCAAGCACATTGTCGGTGACGTGGCTAAACGTCAAATGATCGTGAACCCTAGAACTACGATATTTTCTGTTAAGCGATTAATGGGTAGAAAGTATAAAGATCCAGAAGTCCAGCGCGATATGAAATGGCTTCCATATGAAGTTAAAGCTGGTCGTGAAGGCATGGCGGTTGTAAACGTAGACGGTAAAGACTATACACCTCAGGAAATTTCGGCAATGGTTCTGGGTAAAATCAAGGCAGACGCGGAAGCTTACCTTGGCGAAAAGGTCGAAAAAGCAGTTATCACAGTCCCCGCCTACTTCGACGACTCCCAAAGACAAGCAACTAAACAAGCAGGAGAAATTGCCGGTCTTACAGTCGAACGTATAATTAACGAACCCACGGCAGCTGCTTTGGCCTATGGGCTGGACAAATCACACGCCCATACCATTGCTGTTTACGATCTTGGCGGCGGCACTTTCGACGTTTCAGTTTTAGAACTTGGAGATGGCGTTTTTGAAGTTAAGGCAACCAACGGAGATACGCATCTCGGAGGTGATGATTTCGATGCCCACATTGTCGAATACCTCGTTGAAGAATTCAAAAAAGAAAACAACATGGATCCCAGTGGCGACAAACAAGCCATGCAAAGAATAAGAGATGCCGCCGAAAAAGCTAAAATCGAACTTTCGACAACAGCTGAAACAGAAATCTCAATCCCCTATCTTACTGCTGATTCTGCAGGTCCTAAGCATCTGCAGAGCAAACTTACCCGCTCGAAATTAGAATCAATCGTAGGAGAACTCGTCGAAAAAACGTTTGGCCCAGTAAAAGACGTTTTAAAAGATGCAAAAGTTGATGCCAAAGCAATTGACGAAATAATTCTGGTTGGCGGTATGACTCGAATGCCTTTGGTTGTCGAGAGAGTTAAGGCATTCTTTGGCAAAGAACCAAACAAAAGTTTAAACCCCGATGAAGTTGTGGCAATCGGAGCAGCCGTCCAGGGTGCGGTTTTAACAGGAGAAATGAAAGAAATGGTGCTCCTGGATGTCACGCCGCTAACTCTTGGAATAGAAACCTTGGGTGGGGTTTCAACGCCTTTAATCACAAGAAATACAACTGTTCCAACTTCAAAATCAGAAACCTTCTCAACAGCTGCTGACAACCAAACGTCTGTCGAAATTAATGTTTTGCAGGGTGAAAGACCCATGGCTGCTGACAACAAATCCTTGGGGCGCTTTATTTTAGACGGCATCCCCCCTGCACCTCGTGGCATTCCTCAGGTTGAAGTTAAGTTCGACCTAGATGCCAATGGAATCTTGAACGTTACAGCAAAAGACAAGGCGAGTGGGAAGGAACAGTCTATAAAAATTACAGGATCAACAGGCTTAACTGACGAAGAGATCAAGCGTATGACTAAGGAGGCAGAAGAACATGCCAAAGAAGACGAAGAGAAAAAAGACGAAATCGAAACAAGAAATAAGGCAGACTCTTTAATTTATCAGGCAGAAAAAGCTTTAAAAGACGGGGGAGACAAAGTTCCGGCTGAAGTGAAAAGTGACGTTGAAGAAAAGATTAAATCCCTTAAAGATATCGCCCCTGCAGGTCCGATCGAAGAGGTGAAAACAAAAACAGATCAACTATCATCATCCTTATCGAAAATAGGCGAGTCTATGTATAAACAAGAAGGCACTTCAGAGCCAGATAACTCAAAGAATGCAGCACAACCCGACGGCGAAACAAAATCAGACGATAAAAAAACTGAGAGCGCAGACGTTGAGGAAGGGGAAGTTGTAAAGGAGTAAATGGCAAAATTAACAACAGATATCTTTGTTTTGGCAGACCATGCAAGCGTTTCCCAAGAGCAAAAATTAAGTGTAATCGGCATTTTTGATCAATTTTTTGTTGCCAATCTTCCTGCTACTTGGCCTAAAATGTATTTAGTCGCTGTAGTACGTGGAATGGCTGGGGAAGAATACGAACTTACGCTCAAATTGGTGCCACCGGCGAAAGTTGAAAATGGTTTTCCCAATAAAGATTTTACAATCAAATTGGGATCAAACGGAAAAGCCAATGTAATG
Source organism: Candidatus Curtissbacteria bacterium (assembly GCA_038326365.1). Lineage (GTDB taxonomy): Bacteria > Patescibacteriota > Microgenomatia > Curtissbacterales > GWA2-41-24 > JBBQJY01. The sequence continues at coordinate 117,029 of JBBQJY010000001.1, forward strand.
ACAGAACTTGTGAACTTTCCTCTTCAGGTCGCAGGCGCGCACAAAGTACAGCTTTTTAGTGGTAAGGAAAAAATAGGTGAACTTGAATACCGTGTCAATAAAACAACCGCAACCTATAGCGGCGAAGATCTCCAGGGTAAAAAAATCTCAAATTAGGTTGTTTTTCACGATGGTCGAAGAAGAAAATATTAACATTCAAGCTTGTCGAGAATTTTCCAAATTAAAGCTATAATTCACCAATGGCCACCAAGCGTGATTACTATGAAGTCTTAGGAGTCTCAAAATCAGCAGCTGCCGACGAGCTTAAAAAAGCATACAGAAATCTTGCCCGCAAACATCATCCGGATGTCGACAAATCAGCAGGCGCGGAGGATAAATTTAAAGAAATAAACGAGGCATATCAAGTACTCTCCGATCCTCAAAAAAAATCCGCTTATGACCAATATGGCCATAGTGCTTTTGAACAAGGCGGCATGGGCGCTGGCCAGGGTCCATTTGGCGGTGCGAGTTCAGGTGGTTTCAGAACTTACAGTTGGTCATCTGGAGCAGACCAAAGCGCACAAGGCGCCGATTTTGGAGGTTTTGCAGACCCTTTCGACATCTTCGAAGCATTTTTTGGAGGTTCTTCCCCATACGGTAAACAAGCTCGCCTGCCACGTTATGTTATTAATATCTCGTTTGAAGATGCAGTTCATGGTGCTCAAAAAGAAGTCGAAATAGAAGGCAAACGACAAAAAATAAAAATCCCGGCTGGTGTAGATGACGGCACCGAAATAAAATTTTCTACCTTTGTTTTAGTTACTCAAGTTAACAGGTCGAACAAATTCGTTCGTCGAGGCTATGATATTGTAACCGAACACGAAATAACTTTTTCTCAAGCAGCACTAGGCACAATCGCAGAAATAGAAACTGTTGATGGGGAAGTCAAAATTAGAGTTGCGGCGGGAACTCAACCAGGCACTCAAATCCGCTTGCGCAGCAAAGGCGTCAAGCATATTTCCTCTAACGCCCGCGGTGACCACTATGTTATTATTCGCCTCTTCGTCCCAACCAAACTATCCAAAGATCAAAAGAGAATATTGGAAGAATTAGAAGAAATCTCTTAGGCTTTAACCTATACTTGGCCTACAATTACAACAAAATGAAACTGCTAGGCACCAAAAATATTCTCTGCACCCTATACATAGCCAGGCATGGGGAAACCGAATGGAACGTTAAAGGCCTTGTTCAAGGTCACACCGATTCCCCTCTGACCATGGAAGGTCTCAATCAAGCAAACAACCTTGCAAAAGAACTTAAGCACATTAAATTCGACGCAGTTTTCTCTTCAGACTTACTTCGTGCCAAAAAAACCGCAGAAATTGTTGCCTTGGAGCATGAATTGACCGTTCAAACAGCCGAGGCTCTAAGAGAAAGGAGTTTTGGTAAACACGAGGGCAGTGATAGAAGAGTTGTAGAAATCTTAGAAGAATTAAGTGAAAAACAAATACCTTACAAATCCGTGGGTATTGAAAGTGACGAACAACTAACGGGGCGCATAGTTACCTATCTTCGGGAAATTGCAATTGGCTACCCAGGTAAAAAAGTGCTTGTCGTAACGCATGGAGGGGTTTTGATCCGCATTTTAATTCATTTAGGCTACTACTTGCCCAAACAGATTAGAAATATAAGAGTTGGGAACACTTCTTATATTAAAGTAGCCTCGGACGGAGTTAATTTTTTTGTCGAAGCCACAAAAAGAATTGATAAAAGAGTATCTCCTATCCCTACTGTGTAGCCAGTTCAGGCACCTAAGTCCTTACGTTTTTCTTACGACCATTTAATTTTATTCACACCCTGTTTTCATAAACTATGGGTACAAAGAAAGAAAGTGAAATAGATCCCACATACACACGAAACAACACATGTTGAACAAAGGCACTACCACGATGATAGCTCAGGCAGTTTCTTGGGCCTCATCGCTGGAGTCATTTTGTTAGTCCTGCTCGCGTTCATGTTTTTGGCTTACGGACTTCCATATTTGGGCAATAGTTTTAACAGATCAGCTGGGGTTAACGTACCAAGTAAAATAGACGTCAACTTAAACAAGTAGTTTAAGTACTGCCACGATCTACAAATGAATAGCTTGCGTCGTATAGCCTATAAGTGGTAAAATCAAAAACAGAGCTTAAGTAAGTTAGAGAAAAGATACCTCCGAATGCATATTCTTGTATCCCATATTAACTTTTGATTAAGACCTAAAGAAGAAAGGAGGAAAAATGGTAAAAAAATTATTTGTTGGAAGTCTTCCATATAGCACAACTTCGGCACAAGTCGAAGAACTGTTTGCAAAAATTGGTAAAGTAGCAAGTTGTCAACTAATCACGGATAAATATTCCGGACAGAGCAAAGGTTTTGCTTTTGTTGAAATGTCTACAGATGAAGAGTCTGATAAAGCAATAAAAGAACTAAACGGAACTGAATTAGATGGTCGAGCTATCGTTGTAAACGAGGCAAGACCAAAAGAGGACAGGCCTAGTTTTTCAAACAATAACAACAGGGGTAACTTTCAAAAATCCTCTGGAAAGCGTTGGTAAGAATGTTGCAAAAACTACCAGAATCACCGTGCATTAGGTGCGGAAAGACTCGGATTGTAGAAAAAGTGTGGGTAGAAAAGACCGAGAAGGGGAGTCCTATTACGCATTCTATAACCGTTTGTCCGGACCCGGAATGTCAAAAAATTGTTGATGCCGAATTTGCTGCAAAGCGCGAAAAGAAACTTGAGATGGTAAACAGGAATAAAAAACCTGAAACTCCGGTTCCTGCTAAAGCATAATTTGACTAAATGACACCGTCTTGGCTATTATTGTGCCTGTGGCACGAGCTGAAGATTCAAAAACACCTTATGTAAAACATTTAAAAACGGCCGCAACTTGGGCTGCTCTCTCTGCAGTGGGCGCCGAATACCTCAGACAACGAAAATTATCCGGAGACGACTCCGAAGTCGAAGAACCTCAGCCACAAGTTGGCACGGTCATAAACCGCGGAATCATTACTCGGATAAGATCGGGAGTAAGTAGTGAATTTACAATTGCAAAACAGATCAAAAAAAGTCCTATGTTAAAATCGGCCCTAATTGCAGTTACTTCAATTGCCCTAGAAGAGCTCATGCGATCAAAACTTGAAGACTAGTTAGCTCTCAAAAAATAATAATTCTTGAAAAAAGTTACCTGAGTAAAATTAGAAAATTTATCTTTGTCTCGGGTTATTATCCAAGTTCGTTGGTTATTGTCAATAAAGTTTCTAATCTCTTCTGGCTTTAAAATCCACCATTCACCGTCTTTTCGATTATCTTGAAGTGTGAAAACATGCGTTTGATCAGAAAAATAAAGAAAGCCCGTAAAATCATGATCATCAAAAATCACCTCATCTTCTTTAGGTATTATATTGTAAGCTGCCATCCCTAGGTTATTGCCCACCGCTGACCTATCCGGATAAATGTTTTCTATGCGAAAAACATTGAAGCACTGAAGAACTAAAATAAAAACGAAAATCACAATTGTATGTTTCTTTTCAATTTCAAAAATCCTAGTTGTTATAAAACCAAAAATAATCGCCAATACTGGGTATGCAGGAAGCAGATACCAGTCTGATTTGTCCGATAGAAAATTCAAAAAAACTATATAGGAAATTGAAATTGCCAAAAAAGGAACGACAAAATTTCTCCTCACTTCGAAATATTTTGCCCGCCTTATCGCTAAAAAAAAGATTGGAATGACAAGCCAAAACCCCAAGTCTCTTAACGCAAAGTTAATGTAAGTAAAAGAAAAGTTGGCAATTGGGCTCGAAAGCCGACCCTCGGATGGATTTAAAATAAACCAATTTGCAAACTGCCCACCGTATTTAAAAAGTCCCCAGACATACCATGGGGAAAATACAACCAAGGCCGAGCACATTATTATTAGCAGATTTAGCCATTTGCGTCTGTTTAAGTAAATAAGATGTGAAGCAATAAGAAACAGTGGAAAAAGGCCGATGCCCCAACTCTTGACTAGCATCGCCAGGCCTAAGCTAACACCCGAAAAAAAATTAAAATAAAATTTTTCTTGTGCACGAATATAAAAATAGAAGGAGGCTAAACTCAGGCAGATCAATAGCGCATCCAAATTTCCGTGAGCCAGGCGAAACACAACTCCTCCAATTGTTAAAAAAATAAGAGCAGAAAATATGCCAGTTTGAATATTGGCAAGCTTTTTTCCAATTAAATAAATAAGGTAGGTAGCAATAACGCCTGAGAGCGCTGAAACAAATCTTATTTCCCAAATTCCAGACCCAAAAAATTTATAAAAAGGTGTCGATAGCCAAAAATACAGAGGCTCATTATCAAAATAAAAGCGGCCATTCCAGTAAGGCATCAAAAATCCATACTTACCACTGGCCATGTTTTTGATAATTTCTCCGTACCAGGCCTCGTCCCAGTTTCTAAGTGGCAAAGCATTAATCCTTCGAAAAAAAACAATTATTGAGAAAAATATCAAAGAGCAATCGACAAAAATACGATTTGAGACAAGCCTTTTTAGATTCATGGACTTAATTATTGACAATAATACTATAATGTTAGCTTTTGTTGACTCAAATTACCTATTTTGTTAGAATTCGGCTAAAGTTTTAAAACAAGTACTTTGTGATAAGGCGCGAATGGGCGCCTTTTTTCAAAAAGAAAGCATAATTAAAAATGGCAATACAAGCAAGATCAGAATTCGCATCAGCCTTAAACCAAGTATGTTCCGAACGTGGACTTGAACCAGAAATTGTCTTAGAGTCGATAAGGCAAGCAATTTTAGCAGCTTATCGAAAAGATTACGGGGAACCTGAAGGTATTGAAATAGATCTTAACGCCAACACAGGTGAAGTTTCTTTAACCAAGGACAAAAAGAACATGACACCGCCTGGCTTTGGTAGAATTGCCGCACAAACTGCCAAACAGGTTATTCTCCAGCGAATCCGAGAAGCCGAAAAGGACGCGATCCTTTCAGAATACTCTTCCAAAATTAATACAGTTGTTTCTGGAATAGTTCAGAGGATTTCCGGTCCTGTTATTACCGCCAATCTTGGAAAAGCAGAAGGTATTATGCCGCCGCAAGAGCAAGCTCACGCCGAAAAATATTTTGTCAATCAACGTTTAAAATTCTTCGTAGTTGGTATCAAAGAAGGTGCTCGTGGAGAAGAAATCATTGTTTCAAGAAGTGCCAACGGGTTAGTGGAAGGTCTATTTAAGCAAGAAGTGCCAGAAGTCTCCTCAGGTGCAGTCGAAATTAAAGCTATTGCCAGAGAAGCCGGATCTCGTACGAAGATCGCTGTTTTTTCCAGTCAGCTGGGAGTCGATCCTGTCGGCTCGTGTGTTGGTCAAAAAGGTGTTCGAGTACAAGCAGTTATAAATGAACTGGGTGATGAAAAAATCGATGTTATTGCTTTTCAAACAGACCCCGTTGAATTTATAAGAGCTGCTCTTTCTCCAGCCAAAGAAATACAAGTGGTTGTAAACGAGGAAGAAAAAACTGCCGAGGTCACCGCACCGGACGATCAACTTTCTCTTGCGATTGGCAAAGAAGGACAAAATGTTCGTCTGGCCGCCAGGCTTACTGGCTACAGAATCGATATTCGAGGGAAAAGTGGAACACCTAAAGAAGTTGAAGCAAAAGGAAAAGCAGCTCAAGATGAAGCCAAAAGAGCACTCGGTGTAACAATAGAGGATACAGAAGAATCAAAACCAGCAGACTTGCCAAACAAATCTAGCCAAGTAGACAAAAATACGTCGACACAGCCAACGATCGACGTGCCCGATCACAATAGTTCAAAGCCACAAAATGATGATACTGTAACTATCAGCCCCATTGGCGATGACGTCGAACCGCTAATTGCTGACGAAGAAGAGAAAAAAGAAGAAACTGAAGCAATTAACGTCGCAAAAGAAGTTAAAACTAAACAAAAAGAAGTAGAAATGCCTGACAAAAAACAGGATGATAACGGTGACAGTTCGGCAAAATGAAACCGCACTCGCCAAAATTAATAAATGGACCAAAACCAAAAAATCAGACCTCCAATTGTAACCGTCATGGGTCATGTGGATCATGGCAAGACGACTCTTCTTGACGCCATCCGTAAAACCAATGTTGTTGCCCGAGAACATGGAGGAATCACCCAACATATCGGAGCGTACCAAATAATTTTTCAGGAAAAACCAATAACTTTTTTAGACACGCCCGGGCACGCTGCTTTTGAGGCCATGCGCTCACGCGGGGCTGAAGTTGCAGATCTCGTTGTTTTGGTAGTGGCGGCCAACGACAGCGTCAAACCTCAGACAGTTGAAGCAATCAAACACATTAAAAAAGCAAATAAACCCATTATTCTTGCAATCAGCAAGGTTGATTTACCAGACGTAAACGTTGAAAAGGTTAAAAAAGAACTCCAGGCTCGCGATGTCATTGTAGAAAGTTATGGTGGAGACGTTCCAGTCGTGGAGGTGGCTCCCCCAAAAGGACAAGGCATAAAAGAACTTCTTGAAGTTATTGAGCTGGTGTGGCAAATTAACCCACAGCCGTCGTTGGAAAACGAACCGCTAGAAGCAGTAGTTATCGAATCTTATCTTGATAAAAACAAAGGACCGATAGTGCATGCAATTGTTAAAAAAGGTATTTTGAAAGTTGGGCAAAAAATTCTGGTGGACAGCGAAACAATAGCCGTGCGTGCACTGACTGACGAGCTCAATTTAAGTCTCAAAGAAGCACCGCCATCCAAACCCGTAGAAATATTGGGTTTTAAAAAAGTTTTAGAAGTCGGAAGTATAATCTCTGATCTCACCAAAACCAAAAGTAGCGAGGCACAAATTCAGGCAACTACAGAGCAAATCATAGCAAGGTCTCAAGAAGCAAAGGACAAATTCAAAGTTATTATAAAAGCGGATGTTTTGGGTTCTCTCGGTGCGATTATGGCTAATCTACCCGAGAAAATATTTGTAGTCGCCTCAGGCGTTGGCGACGTACAGGCAACGGACGTCAACCTTGCAAAAGTAGCCAGCTCTCCAGTTCTTGCTTTTAATGTAAAAATTGCCGGAGCTGTCAAATCCCAGGCAGACAGGGAAAAAGTTCTAATTCGCGAATATAAAGTAATTTATGAACTCATCTCAGATCTTGAAGATATCGCCGAAAGTTTCACGGCAGCTAAATTCGAGCAAAAAATTAAAGGTTCAGCGAAAGTCGTAGCTGCATTTGACATCGATGGCAAAAAAATTGCCGGATCTCAAGTTACTAAAGGAAAAATCCAAGTCGGAGACACAGTATTGATACGAAGCACCGACCAAGAAACGATTGAGACAAAAGTTTTATCGATCAAAAAATTTAAAAAAGATGTAGAAAGCGTCTCAACAGGTCAAGACTGCGGAATAGCGTTCCAAGCAAGCATTGACTTTAAAGTTGGAGATATTATAGAATCCCTGGGCTAAATTATAGGGCAAGACATGGACGATCTAGAAAAACAAAAAATATCTGAGCAACTTACATCGGCGCAAAATATATTGGTATTTGTTTCGGAAAAAAGCAATTTTGAAGGCTTAGCCGCAGGACTTGCTCTCTACTTGTCTCTTATAAAATTAAACAAGAAAGTTCAAATTGTTGCTAAAAATCCCACAGTTGCCGATGCACAGATGCTCTACGGTGTTGACAAGGTTGGTAAGCAGGAAGACCAGAAAAACTTAGTAGTAGTGATCGACAAAGCGGTAAAGAATGTAGACAAGGTCACATACTTCCTAGAGGGACAAAAATTGAAAATCGTAGTTCACGCTTTCGCCAACTCCGAAGGGATTTCTCAAAATGATGTTGAATTTGAAACATCAGCGCTTAAGCCGGATATGATAATTTCACTAGGATATGAAACGGGAGAAGAATTGAGGCACGATATTACTCGTGAACAACAATTAGATCCAAATTTGCCTGTTCTAAACCTAGCCAAGAACGCTTTGGATAAAAAGATTGCCCATATTAATATTAACAATCCCCAGAGTTCAGGTATTGCGGAAATTATTGCAGATTTTTGCCAAGCTTTTAATTTTCCCCTTGACGAAGATATTTCTTTTAATCTATATTCTGGCATTGCCGCCAGCACTCAAATGTTTTCCCCGACAATGACACGTGAGTCGACTCTAAAAACGGCGGCATGGCTCATTAAGTTCGGCGCAGGTAAGGCAAGTCTCGCGCAATCAGCAACCCAACCACCAGACACGGGTCAATCGCAGTCGATGCAGCCTGAGCAGATTCAATCAAGCGGACAATTCGAAGTAGCCGAAATCCCTATTGAGCAAGTTGAGGCAGAAAGAAATCAAGAAAAAGATTGGCTTAAGCCGCCCAAAATTTATCATGGCTCAAAGTCTTTTGACATAGAGTCGTAATTTCTTTATACTAGCTTTCCATTATGGCAACAGCATCTAAAAAACAAGTTATAGACAAGTTCAAAACTCATGAAGGTGACACCGGGTCACCGGAAGTCCAAGTGGCGTTGTTGTCTCAAAGAATTGATAATGTAGCCGACCATTTAAAGTCTCACGCCCATGATAATCATTCAAGAAGGGGTCTGCTTTCGATGATTAATAAAAGAAGAAGGCTTCTTCACTATCTAACACGAAAAGCCCCTGATCGCTATAAAGACATCATTAATAAGTTGGCTTTATCCAAATAAGAGATATTGCAAACATATTTCTTATAGGTTATAATGTGTTTGGTAAGAGTTTAGGGCTGTTGGAAGTTGAGTAGTAAGAATCACAAATGTTTCTTAGTACCCGATTTCTAACCCCCCTTCTTCTCTTAATCGTATTTTATGCAAAAAGTAGTAAAAAAAGAGATTGCTCTGGGCAACAATAAATTGACCTTAGAGACAGGCGAGTTAGCTTATCAGGCTAATGGATCTGTTCTGGCAACGTATGGGGAAACTGTCGTCTTGGCAACAGTAGTTGCTCAGGACGCGCCGCAATCAGTAGATTATTTTCCCCTTTCGGTTGAATATGAAGAAAAACTTTATGCCGGTGGCAAGATTTCCACATCTCGATTCATAAAACGCGAGACTAGACCCACAGAACAGGCAGTATTAACATCTCGTCTCATCGACAGAAGCATACGACCGCTTTTCCCTAAGGATTATCAAGCAGAAATTCAAGTCATTGTTACGGTCTTATCCGTTGACGGCCAAAACGCTCCGGACGTTATCGCCCTAATTGCGACATCAGCAGCCTTGTCAATTTCCGATATTCCTTGGAATGGGCCATTATCTGGGCTGAGAGTTGCCATGGTTAAGGATGCAATGATTGTCAATCCCACTCAGAGCGAAAGAGAGCTTGCAAAGTTGCAGACAATCGTCGCCTCAAACAGAAAAGATGTAGCCATGATTGAAGCGGAGGGCGATGAAGTTGAGGAAAAACACATTGCTCAAGCCATGGATATGGCAGTAAAAGAGGGCAATAAAGTTATCGATCTAATTGAAGAATTGACGAAAACCGCAGGTAAACAAAAAACTAAATACGAACCTCAAAAAGCAGATGCGGCCGTTGAGAAAGAGGTAAAAGAATTCATAAAAGCCGAAATAATGAAAGATTTTCAAGGTAGCGCAAGTCAGGATGAAGGCTGGTTCGGAGACACTATGAAAGTTTTGGAAGAAAAATTTATAGGCGAAGAAGGCAAAATTAGCGGCAAAATTTTGGCAACAATATTAGAAGATGAGGTCGCTGAATTTTTACGACATGAAATATTAGTTAATAAAAAAAGACCAGATGGCAGAAAACCTGATGATATTCGAGAACTTACCACGAAAATAGGCTTGCTTCCTAGAACGCACGGATCTGCAATCTTTCAAAGAGGGGACACTCAAGTCCTTTCGATTGCCACTCTCGGTTCCCCTGCCTTAGGCCAGCTGATAGAAGGTATGGAAGGCGAAGAGACAAGGCGCTATATGCATCATTACAATTTCCCACCTTTCTCTGTAGGTGAAGCAAGAAGAAGAGGAGCTCCCGGTAGACGAGAAATTGGGCATGGTGCCTTAGCGGAAAAAGCTGTTCGCCCGGTCATCCCTGCCAACGACGTTTTTCCCTATACAATCAGAATTGTATCTGAAGTGTTGTCATCAGCAGGCTCAACTTCTCAAGCCTCTGTTTGTGGTTCGACTCTTGCACTTATGGACGCCGGTGTCCCAATAAAAGAACCTGTAGCCGGAATTTCAATTGGCCTGATAACAGACAATAAAGATAAATCCAAATATGTAACTATTGTCGATATTGCATACCAAGAGGATGCTCAAGGGGATATGGATTTCAAAGTAGCCGGCACCAAAAACGGAGTAACAGCAATTCAGATGGACACGAAGCTGGAAGGTGTTCCAGTTAAAATCCTGGAAGAGGCGCTCGAAAAAGCAAAGGTCGCTCGATTCAAGATTTTAGAGAAAATTTTAGAAACGATCCCGCAATCTCGAAAAGAAATCAGCAAGCATGCACCAAAGGTTATCTTGATTAAAATTGATCCAACTAAAATTGGGGAAGTTATTGGCTCTGGAGGCAGAACAATTAACAAAATCATTGCCGAAACTGGAGCATCAATCGACATAAATGACGAGGGAACTGTAATGATCAGCAGCAGAGACCCGGAAGCATGTCAAAAAGCAGCTCAATGGGTCGAAGGCATTGTCAAATTGCCTGAACCAGGCGAAGAGTATGAGGGCCCAGTCAAGAGAATTCTTCCGTTTGGTGCAATGGTCGAAATTTTACCGGGTAAAGAGGGACTGGTGCACATTTCTAAAATGGCCACCCATCGCGTTGAAAAAGTAGAAGATGTGGTTAAAATAGGCCAGATCGTAAAAGTTTACGTTGCCGAAATCGATGACCAAGGTCGAGTTAATCTTTCCATGATTACCAAAGAGGAAGCACAAAATCGTCAGGGGGAAAGTTCCGAAAATAGAGACAGATTTAGCTCAAGAGATCAAGGCCAAGGAGACAGAGGCAGGGATAGACGCAGGGGCGGCAAAAGGTTCTAAAATAAAGTAATGAAACATCTTCCCAAAATCTTCTTGGGAATTTTGATCCTCATAATACTTGTAGTAGGCACAATTATTTTCCATATTAAAAGTAACTCTGCTGAAAATAAATTTACTCTGAGCCTCAAGCAGGATAAATTCAAACTTGAGTTCCAAATCAATTCCGACAAACATCTATTTGAAAAATTTCTCGAAAGCCTAACCGTTCCCCAAGATGTCACGCAAGGACTTTCGGTAGATCTTGACGCCACTTCAACAGCTAAATTGGCATTTGTAAGTCCCATCAGTGGCAATTTCGCCATTAAGGCCAACACTCTTAAGTTTGATGCCAAATTTGACAGGGACCTACAACTTTATGTTTTCAATATATCGCAAATAAAAATTCCACAAAAAGTCGCACTTTCAGTTTTTGGTCCTGACCTGACCACCTTAGTACTTAAAAATCTTGACATCTCTCAAAATCAAAAAGAAAATCTTAAAAAGAATATGGGAAATTTAGATGGCCAATACTTGACACTGTACCCAAATGGTCAATTTGCGCTCTACTATAAAAAAGAGAATCTGCCCTTTGATAATTTCAAAGAAGTACCTTTAGATTCAGATGCACAAACTCCGATTAAAGTTCATGTTTTAGAAACAGATCCTCAAACCAAAAATCAGCCTCTCTTGACCATTTTTGAAGAAAACGATTTTAAAGTGCTCACCTCCTCGGCTGAGTTGGCTAAGGAAATATTGGATACAAAAGACAAAAAATCATTTCCATCTTCAAACAAAACAGCCTCAGTCGTTCTGAATTATGACAAAACTGCAGACAAGTTAACAAACACTTTTTTTAAATTCCTCTTAAATGAAGGATCGATCAATCCAATCAATAAATCCAAAATAGAAAACTCTCTGGAAAAAATAAAAAAAGCAGAATTTGTTTTGAACGATCAGACCATTTCTGCTTTAATTAACCTTGAATGAATTCTACTCCTGCCCAATTTGACGATATCCGCCTTCTTGAAAATAAACTAAGAAGTATTACCCTGCCGCCTCCTTTGCTACAAAAAGGCCAAGCCAACATAGATCGTCTTGTTCGGCTAGCTTCATCCAAGGGCTATAGCGAAGAATATGATTCTGTTGCACGATTTTTGGATTGGATCTCATCACTTCCTTGGGACAAACGCAGCGAAGATATTTTGTCTGTGGAAACTGCCAAAAAAGTCTTAGACCAAAACCATTTCGGACTTGAGAAAATTAAAGAAAGAATTCTTGAGTTTATTGCCATAGAAAGTTTAAAAAAAGCCAAAGGAGAAAGATTTCACGCGCCCGCTTTTTTGCTTTTGGGTCTTGTCGGTACAGGTAAAACTACTATGGCTTACTCAATAGCCCAAGCACTCGGCCGTAAATTCGGAAGAATTCCTATGGGAGGCATGGGTGACGCTCTCCAGCTTCGTGGTCGCGCTCGAGCTTATCCGGATGCCGAGCCCGGACAAATTATGAAAGTACTAAGGAGGGTAGGAACCAAAAACCCGGTCATCTTGCTCGACGAAATCGATCGTGTAACCACTGAAGCCAAAGCAGATATAATGGGTGTTTTGGTTGAGTTGCTTGATCCCGAGCAAAATGCCGCTTTTTTAGATCATTTTGTTGATTACCCCTTCGATCTTTCAGAAGTCATTTTCATAACAACAGCCAACAACACAGCCGGTATCGCCACGGCTGTTCTCGACCGTTTGGAAGTCATCGAAATGCCTAGCTACACAGATGAGCAAAAAATAACAATTGGTAAACAATATTTGTTGCCCAGAGCTATTGCAGAAACAGGCTTAGAGCCGACTGATATATCCATAGAAGATAATGTTTGGCAAGAAATTGTCAGGCCGTTAGGATTCGATGCTGGTATGAGAACGCTAGATCGGACGATAAAAGGGATTTGTGCCAAAATAGCCAAACAAAAACTTTTAGGTAACCTTTCAAAGTTTACCCTTAATGCGCAAAATTACAAAGAGTACTTACCCACTTATTAAAATAGCTTCAGGCTAAACTCTAAATAAATGATAAAAGCAGGAATTATTAAGTTTAAAATTATTCGAGAGTAACGCTCGCAGAACGGTCACGAGGCCTTTTTTGAAAGTTGCGAAGTAACCTATAGCATTATAATTGAATCTATTGTAGAATGAGAAAAATGCACACTCGTCGATATAATAAAAGATAAAAAACTAATCCAATAAATCTTGAAAAAAATTCCGTAATTTA
>JBBQJY010000002.1:0-83354 GCA_038326365.1 Candidatus Curtissbacteria bacterium
TATTTGTTGGCATTTCCGTAGGTGTCGATGTGTTGTGCGGTATAACAGACGGATCTGGTACTTTCGTAGTTTCTCTAATTGGAGTAACACTCGCCGGTGTTGTCTCAGCAGCCGGTGTAGAAGTATTTGTTGCGATTGGTGGAATCTTTGTGCTTTCAGCTGTATTAGTAGCTCTAGGAGTTCTAGTTGCAACTGGCGTATTTGTTGGCATTTCCGTAGGTGTCGATGTGTTGTGCGGTATAACAGACGGATCTGGAGCTTTAGTTGTTTCTCGTACAGGCGTAACGCTAGCTTTAATTAAATCTGAATCTGGTGTCGGCGTCACTGTAGCTGGAACTGGTGTATTTGTAGGTGCAGTCGGTGTAAAGTCACCTGTGTCCGGTGTAGGTTTAGGAATCAACTGGGTTACCATATCCCCCGCAGTAGCAATCTTGCTTGTTGCAAATCTGTCAGCAGGTATATCCTCGGCGTGAAGAACACTATCTATCCTATTAGGAGTAATAAGTCCACCATCTCCCGGTTCAGAAAAATCGTTTGCGTGGTCAAGTAAAGCAGATTTTGTACCTTTTTTAATCAAACTGTAATTTTCTGCTTGCTTTTTAACATCTTCAGCTGTCTTCAAAATCACTCCATCTTTGGCTAAAACATCTTTGAACGACTGAGTCCAAGAGCCACCAGGTGCTACCGTAACTGTATATGATTTGCCATCAGGTGTTTCTTGAGGTGCCTTCGAAGACTTAACGACAGTTGCTCCAATGCCGGAAAAAGTATTAGCGGTTTTGTCTACTCCCGTTTGAGAAAAAGATAAAGAAGCAACAGTTGCGCCATCACAATTAGATCCTTCTGCTTGAGCTTTGTTGCCTTCAACTCCAAGTGATATGCCAGTCAAGGATGCAGCCCCAAGAGCTACACTTCCAAAAATTGTCGCGGGTTTGGATACGCGTCGCAGTATGCGATGCGATTGATTATTTCGGTTTGTTTCTATTGTATTAGTAGCCATATTTCTTTTGGCAGGTCTAGATTACTCTAGGCCACTTACAAGTTGTGAACTATAACACAGAAAAAACCCTTTGTCAAGTACTATGGGTTAGTTATAATAACCTATATACAAAGCGGTTTAAGTCTTAACTCACTTAAGGCAGGAAAATCAAAAAGGCAGGAGGCTATATGTGTATCTTTTACTTATATAGTCTATGGGCCGGCAGAATATACACCTTATGTTTTTCTTTGTCAAATCCTATTAACAATAAATGGAAATATTAACCGGCAATCCAAAAAGGCCTATTGTCTTCTTCGTCGTCGTTTATACCCGAATATCTCTTTTTACCCCAGTTCCAAGTGTTAAATTCCGGTCTCCGCGCCCCCGCCAGAACCGGGTATGAGCCTACAAGCGTGAACATTTCTGCGTTTTGCTGCCTAATTATTGGTTCTACCTTAGCCTCTTCCTGGGCTGGGTCTTGATTTTGGCTTTCAGCTACCGTTTCTTCGGGAATTCCCCGTTGGCTCCCTTCATTGATCACTGACTCAGGCTCCTGCATAACCGTGCCCCTCTGCTGCCAAATAGCCATTGGAGCCTCAAATGCTCTTACAAATCCACTCCAACTCTCCTGAGATCTCAAAACATTGGTGATTTTCGTATTATTAACTAGTTCGCGGTTTAGAATCGGGCTGGAAATATCAACTACAGGCACACCATTTGCCCAAGCAGCACCCATAAAAGCTGTTTTATGCACTTTCGGGGTTTTTGCAGTCCTACTTGCTGCAAAAACCAAAGGTTTTTCCTCCAAGAATGTCGTTGATGCCGGCTTCGACTTAATATTATCTTCTGGCAACTCCAAGTCTATAGTTCTGTCTCGACTAAATGTGGCAAGCCCTGCCTGGTCAGCTTTGTGCAACTGTATATCTTCATTTCTGAAGTCGTAGGCGACAATGTCTGCGTCTGCAACATTTAAATCAACCACTTCCGTCGTTGGATCCTGGTCTACAAAGCTATCAAAAAGTGTTTCATACCGTTCCGGGTTATCGCTAACTCCCAGTGCTCTAAAGAACTGCCCCGCTTCCTCCGCTTTTATGTGAATCCCGTCCCCGATCTTCTCATCCGACTTGTTATCTAAATACAACTTCGCCAGGTCCTGATTCATGTCCCCACTCAGCTTAATTTCGCCAGTTGTGCCTCGGTCCTCTCCTCCTTGAGGGTGTCGCTGACCTCCGTGAAGTCCATCGGGATCTGCGCCAGTGGAACTTTCCGATGTACTATTATCGACAATTCCGTAATTATTAACGTTGTTGCCTAAAACAATTGTGTTACCAGTACTCGCAGCCTGATGAGATTCATCGTTAAAATGATCAAAAACAGTTATCGCGCCTGTGGCAATTGCACCACTCGCCAGAGCCGCAGCCAATATGCTTAAACCTATATTTCCTCTCCAATGGCGATAGTTTCCGTCATAATATTCCCGACAAATAAGCTCAGGAGATCGGCTGCCATTTAAAGGTGTTGGGGGCTGCTTATTCTTAGCGCCTCGATTAAGAAAGAATATTTTATCCCTTAAACTCCGTTTAGGCTTTTTATCTGGGTCTGGCCGCTTTAGTTCTTTTTCAAGCAACTTCACAGGCTCAGCAATTGCTGGTTTATCGAAAATGGGGTCCGTTAGCTTATCGGGTCGGGCATCAGGCAAATGTTTACCACCTGCAGACTTGTTTAATGCAGCTATTGCGGCTTCATAAGTTTTTTCGGCTATTTGCAAGAGATAATCAGATTTATCCCGAGCTACGACTTTGATTTTTTCAATAAAGTCCACAATATCTGCCGTTTCAGAAAATTCATCAACGTCTCCTTTGTTACTCAGGCTAGAAACAGTAGCTTTAAATTCAGCTACTTCTTGAAGGTATTCGACTTCATTGCTCTGTGGATGTTTTTTGTAGTAAAAAACAGTCAGTGCTCTCTTCGCTTCTTCTGGGTCATTCTCTTGTAATTTGCTCGAAAAATGATCTACAAGATTTTCTGGATCAATTCCATTAAGTACCCTTAAAGAAAACATATCGTTCAGACGAAAATACTCATCAAGACTCATGATTCCATTTGCTCTCACGTTTGCTTCTAAAAATTCTCGCTCAAGCTTTCTGAACTGTTCTTCCAGTTCTTCCTTTTCGCCATTGAACGAACCGTTCCATAGTAAGGTTCTTATTTGCTCTTCAGTTTCAAGTGGAGTAGCTTTATCCGCTTCACCCAAGGGAGATAGAAAGTCGAAAGCAGGCTCCAAACCTGCATTTATTAAAATCGTTGCCGTATTAAATCGTAATTGTTCAAAATATGCCTTGAAATCCTTCTCCACATTGGCTGAAACTGTTTCCAAGGCCTCCTTTGGCTTCATTTTGTTTACTTCCTCCTCGTCAACACCCCTACCAATTAAATAACGACTAACACGGTCGCTAACTATTGTTGCCTGACCACCCACTTTAAAACTTTTTAAACTGTGCAGAATAGAGCGCTCGATTAGCGGAACTGGGATTGGCTCTAAGTCTTCTGTCACTCGCCTACCTGCCGAGGCAGAATCCACTTTTTCGCCATCCAAGGCAGGCACGGAATTTATTCCCTCTGGCTGACTCAATGGCCCATGGTCTGGATTTAAATTTTCAGGAATTGTAGGTTGAATGTTAATTGCGTCGGCTGGTTTTCTTTTTGAAGATCGACGTCTTTTGGGCCTTGTAAGGGGCACAGTACTTTGATCAAGACTCGCCTCTGTGGGGAAGAAGAGTCCATGATCAATCTTTCGGATTTGGGGATCATGTTCGTTTGCCATCAAAATTTAGGGGCAGTGTTTCGAGTGCGCAGATGTTAACAAATGAATAAAGTTTTGTCAAAGTTATAGGTTTTCATCTAGCTCCAAAATGATTTAAATACTTAATATTTTTATGAAATGTGCGACAAAACCTCCGAGGACTTTATTTACCCGTTAAATAACTATTTTTAGACTCAATAGGTGGAATTTGAAGCTAAATTTCACAAGTGAAAATTGCCTCTTGACAGGGGTTTACAATATGTTCTAATCTAAAAAAGGAAAGCAACTTAGCTGCCCTAAGTCGCTTCCCTTACACCTCAAAAGAGCATTGCTATTCGAGTTTCAGTCTGCGGTAGTGATGCTCTTTTTTTATGGGAAAACTCATTTTTCAACAAGTCTTCTTTTAAATCTATAGGAAATCGTTTTTAGGCAATCCCCTTGTTCACTTTTAAGTAAACATCGCCCAAATATCCCTTGCCGGGGAACGTGGGACTTTTTTATGGAAAACTCTCGCTCTCCAAAGCACTTTTCGGTTAAGAAAAATGCATCTTTCAGCCTGCTATTAGAATTTAGCACCCTCAATAATTATTGTCAAGCAATTGTAATGCCCGATAGTAAAAAGATGTGACTAAAAACTATGGCCTGTAGTTATTAGAACTTACATATTAGACCCGTTTATCCTATTATAATAGGTAAAACATTAAAGTGTGTCGAGTAGATTTGATCTTCTTGTGAGTTATTAGAAACTGCTGTCGTTTCGGTATTTTCAACTAAAAATTGAGGCTAATTGTTGCAGAAGTATATAGATAGGTAAGCAGAATTTAGGTCAAAAAAATGAAATTTAAAGATTTAATGGGTAGCCAACTGTGAATGGGGGGACCTTAGTCTTAAATCTAAACCCTAGCTTCGATTCGCTCGTGCAAAGATCATCTTACCCGCGTTTGTCTGAATGACTTTTTTAACCAACACACTCACCTCTTGGCCAATTAACTCAACTCCATCTTCAACGACAACCATAGTTCCATCACCCAAATACCCAACCCCCTGCTTTTTTTCTTTTCCTCGCGCACTTAGCTGGATAGTTAACTGCTCATTTGGCAAAACCGCCGTCTTAAGGGCATTGGCAAGCTCGTTGATATTGAGAACCTCAATGCCATGAATGCTGCTGACCTTATTCAAGTTAAAGTCAACAGTCATCAGTCTTCCCTTTAATTTACGGCTGAGCTCAACAAGCTGATTATCTACATTCTTTCCTTTAATTTCTTTCTTATATACTTCAAGCCTTATATTTTTGCTTTTTTTAAGCTCATTGACTACATCCAGCCCGCGCCGACCTTTAGCTCTTTTTACTTCATCAGCACTATCAGCAAAATTATGTAGTTCTCCCACAACCCCGGAAGAGACAATCAGCTTTCCCCACAAAAAACCGCTTCGGGCAAGCTCAATTACCCGACCGTCAATAAGAACACTAGTATCAACAATAATTGGACTTTCGTCTTTCACTTTTTTTCTTCGAAAAGCAATTCGGGAAACACGCCCAGGTGTCGGGATTCTATCCGAAATTTGCTTGGCGAGAGCAGAAATTCCGGCTCTGCCTCCGAGCTCGATTAAATCCGGTATCATAAAACCTAAGCCCGCAAAAGCCAAAAAAGCCACAATTAAAAAATAAGTACCGCTGACTGCATATATCTCCGCAGGCGTCGCGTTTTTAGCAATAAAAATGCCCAGAAACCCAAAAACTATGGCAATGGCCGGCCTAAAAAAAGTCTTCGCATTCATTCTGCCAGAATTTTACCATTCTCAGGCCAAGTTTTGCGTCAATAATAATTGCAGTTGGAAAATTTAAAATGGGAAACTAACCCAGAGAATAATCAATTGCCTCTTTTAGAGTTTTAAACCTGTCGGCACTAATAAAATCCACAAATCCAAGCCTCCTGGCTTCACTTATTCTTGTTTTTTCATTGGCAACTGGCCTCAACTCACCCAAGAGCCCAACTTCACCAAAAACACAAACCTTAGCCTTCAAAGAAGTATCGCGAGCGGCCGAGGCAATCGCAAGGGCAACTGCAAGATCTACCCCCGGTTCACTAACTTTAAGCCCACCCGCCACGCTCACATAAACATCAAAAGTACCAAGTGGAATTCGCGCAGCCCGAGAAAGTGAGGCCATAACTACCTGAACTCGAGAAAAGTCCAATCCCGTAACCCGTCTGGTTGGTACCGGAAAAACTGTTTGATTGATTAGCGCCTGTACTTCGGCCAAAATTGGTCTACCGCCGGCAATAGTTGCAGTCACCACACTACCTGGGGCATCTGTTCTGTACTCTAAAAAAATACCAGAGGGGTTTTTAACCTCAATCATACCCGCGTCCTGCATTTCAAATACTCCCACTTCAAACGTAGAGCCGAACCTGTTTTTAACTGATCTTAAAATGCGAAACGAGTACATTTCGTCACCTTCAAGGTTAAGAACCGTATCCACCAAATGCTCCAAAACCTTAGGACCAGCTATCGTTCCTTCCTTGGTGACATGACCAACTATGAAAATTGGGGTTTGCGTGGATTTGGCAAATCTTTGTAAAATTTGCGAACACTCACGCAATTGACCAATGGAACCTGCAGAACCCGTTAATTTTTGAGAGGTCAGTGTTTGAATTGAGTCGATAATCAAAAGTTTCGGTTTAATTTTTTCCGAAACTCCAACGACAATATCCACATCCGTTTCGGGCAAAATATAAAGGCTGTCGGGGATTTTACCCAACCTATCTGCTCGAACTTTAACTTGTTGGGCTGATTCCTCCCCTGAAACATAAAGTACAGGCCCCGCCGGCCCAGAACCGTGGGCAATAGCCATAGCCGCTTCCAAAAGTAGTGTACTTTTGCCAATACCCGGTTCGCCGGAGATCAGAACTATCGAACCTGGCACAATTCCCCCACCTAAAACGCGGTCTAGTTCACCAAATCCCGATGGTATTCGCTCCAACTTTAACCGTTTAACATCGCCAAGCTTAAAAAGCTTCTCTTCTAATTTGAAATCGGGAATCTGTGCTTTGTCATTTGCGACCTGTTGTCTTGTTTCTGTCTCAACCAGTGAATTCCATTCGCCGCATTCCGGGCATCTGCCCATAAATGAAGGCGATTGGTAACCGCATTGTTGACAAACAAACTGACTCGAGGACCTTGACATAGCGTAGGAATTTGAATTTACCTATAAAGTACCGGTTTTGCAGTTATAACCGGCACAAGTGCAATTTTTCGATTTCTAACGTCAACAGAATCTACACTACAGTCAATTTCTTGCCCAACTTCCAAATTAAGGTCGGGTGGAATTTTCGAAATATGAATAAGCCCTTCCATACCTGCATCCAGTGTCACAACAACTCCATACGGAGTCACGCGAGAAATAGTTCCCTTAACATTGTCATCTTTGGTGTATTTGGCAGCAGCCTCCTCAAAAGGATCTTTCAAAAGCTGTTTTATACTCAAATTCAATCTTCCCGTTTCCTCATCTTTGGCAATTACCATCACATCAACTCGATCGCCCACTTTGAAAAATTTAGTAGGGTCCTCAATCTTTTCCCAGGAAAGCTCGCTAATGTGAACCAGCCCTTCCAATTTATCTTCCTTGTCTTGCTCGAGTGTGACCTCGACAAAAATTCCAAACGGCAAAACGGCTGTAATTAGCCCGTTGAACTTGTCTCCAACATTAATCTTGGTAAGAATCGCCAGAATTTTAGTAAGATCGCGTTTGTCTGGGGCTTTTTGAGACAAAATCAGCCTGTTGCTCTGCCTGTCTACCTCAATTACCCGACACGAAAGATTTTTGCCTATTACATCTGAAAGTTTGCTTGGAGTTGTAGCTAGCTGCGAAGCCGGTAGAAAACCTCGAATCCCCAAAAAGTCGCAGATTACTCCGCCGCGGTTTGCCTCAAGTGCAATTACCTGAATATCTTCTGAATTTTCGCGCTTTTCTTCAAGCTCTGTCCATCTTTTTTCGCCTGAAAGTTTTCGCAGAGAAAGTACAACTTGCCCAGCATCATTTTCAGGAGATATTACAGTTGCTTCGACCTTGTCGCCTACTGATATTTTACTAGCCAGATCATGTACGGCCGAAAGTTCGCGCCCAGTTACAATTCCTTCACTTTTGGCGCCAACATCTATTAAAATTTCAGCCGGCGAAACAGAAACGACTGTACCTGTTACTTCTTGATTTCGCCGAAGCGTAGGAACTTTTATCGATGCCGCAAAAAGATCGGCAAATGAGGATTTTGAAGATGCTTTAGATGATGTTTGTTTGTTTGTTGCCAACCATAATCACTTCCTTGTTAATAAATTTCAGATAAAGATAAATGAATACCAACTATCAGATGGGTCAAAGTATATCAGGTTTTAAAAAAGAAGGAAAGAGAAATTAGCAAGAGGTTACACTTAGTCACTCGAAGTAGGTGTATTAATAGGATTTGGCGTAAATAAGGTTTTCCTGTCAATTTTCCATAAAAAAGCTCATCTTTCGATGAGCTGCTTTAGTGTGGCAACGACCTATTTTCGCAAAACCTTGCGGAGACACTATCGTCGGCGCTAAGGCGTTTCACTATCCAGTTCGGAATGGGATGGAGTGGTTCCGCCTCGCACAAATCACCACAAGCAGATTTTACACCAGAGAGGGAACTGTATCAAGTGCGAAGACTTTTTCCTCAACAACAAGCAGTCGTCTTACCAACTTTTTTGCCTCCACTTCGTCCAATTGATCACTGTCTGATTCTTCGGCAATACTTTCCATTGCCTGTCCCCAGCGCTTCATTAACCCCGTACCAATTGCCCAACCGTTCTCATCAATATTCACCTTTGCGCGATCAAAAACCCGAACGAAAAATTCATCTGGAGTATGAACGCTCATTAACAAATCCCTACCATAATTTGGATTCCTTTTATCCGTTAACCTAGATTTATCACCAAGAGTGAAGTTGTCAAATTGATCTACCAAACCTGGTTCGTGCCGAATCGCCTCCACCATTATATCAAGAGCTTTTACTTGTATTCGATCTTCATACGAAATGTCTTTATGACCCTCAATAGTATCGAAAATTTCTGAATAGGCAACCTTTGGCCTCGATAAAACAGTCGCAGGATATAATTCTGGCCGTTGATTAGGCATATCTATATTTATAGTACTACCATTGTCTCGCTCTGTCATAATGTTTTAGGTTTATCCAAAAAAATAATCCCTTTCGGGATTTGCGCGAACTAATAAAAGATTAATTCGCGTTATCTTCTAATTCTATTTACGTTGCCAATCTTCACTAAACTACCAACATCTTCTACAACTTCACGAATTAACAAATTTCTAAATCCTCGACGACTAGGGGTTGCTCCAGTCGGAACATCTCGCCTAATATTTGGATTTTCTTTTCCATAAGTTCTAGCAATAATATTTTGACCGCTGGCCAGCTCTGTCGCGATATCTACTCGTTCCATCTCTTTCCATGCATCAAATGTAGCAGATACTGCCTGCTCCATCTGAAATGATTGTATTCTTTCTCTGCTCATTTTTGTCTTGCTTTTTCTCTGTTTTCCAGTTAAGGCCTTAAAGCTCTATATTGCATCTCAGCATCTTTTCCCCTTATGTACCCATTTGTTAAATCTAGTGTATACGCAATCCTCTGTACCCCGTGCACAGGAAGAGTGGCATAAAGGTAACTTTACCTGCCCGTCTTGTCTGGATGTATTTGGTCAGGTATCGATCTACTTACGTTATCTCTTTCAACTACCATTATTTATCTTCTTCAACTAAAAAAACACTCTTGGCAGACAAGAAGTGTTTATTTACTGGTTTATTTTTACACCCCACCAGCAGGCTGTGTCAAGAGAATAAAAAACAAGTGAAATTAAATTAACCTTTTCGAAACTGAATGTAATGAAAAAGAGCATATGATCTATTAGTACACCTAAGCTGAAAAATTAGTTAAATAGAGAGTGGGAAGAATAAATTCTTTCCACCGAACTACCCAACCAACTTAGCCCTACGCATATCGTAGACAACTATTACTAGCTTTACACTTGGTGCCTATCAACCTGGTAGTCTTCCAGGGATCTAAGATACCTAGTCTTGTGGCCTGTTTGGCGCTTAGATGCTTTCAGCGCTTCTCAGTTACGAACGTAGCTACCCAGCACTGCCGCTGATGCGACAACTGGCACACTAGAGGTTCGCTCACCTCGGTCCTCTCGTACTAGAGGTGACCCCACTCAAGTATCTAACGCTTTACACCGGATAGAGGCCGACATTATTGTTACGTTTCAAATGAAACGGTTTGCTAGTTTGTATTCCTGCAAACTCCTTATGTCACCATAAGGATCCGACCATATCTTTTACATTCTGTTTTGTTGAATGTAATCTGGCGTATGGCCTGTGAGGATTCTAGTTAAAATATGCTTTTAGGATTAATTCTTTGGATACTCTTCTTTTGCCAGTATTCATCGAATAAGCTAATTCGAGTATCTCCTTCATCCCTTCTGCGGTTAAATGATTTTTGCAACTAACAATATCAATTACTTTGCAGAATTTTTCAAACGCATCCTTTTTAATTATTAATTTGTCTTTAAAAAAAGGAATTATTAATTCTTTGATGCTTTTAAAATCTCGCACAACGTATGCCAGTGATTTATCTGTAATGTCGATTTTGCTATTCTCTTTAACATACCCACAACCAAATCTCTTACTAAAATAGTCCAAAACATTTTTTCCTGAAGGATTTTGTGAAACTTTAAAAAAATGAATCACTTGCCAACCTGTTTTGGTTTCTTTCGAAGGAACAATTCCTACATAGAACATTCCTTCTCCTTCAACAAAACCTACTAAATAATCATCACTTATTATCATACGATCTAACTAGTCTTTCCTGCTGATTGTCTTGCTCTAAATAATATTCAGATTAATTTCAATTTTCACTAGTTATAAGTTTATATACTAGTACGAAATTATTAACAAGGTTTTCCAGCAAATAGCCAGATTTATTCTTGTCTATTCGGACAAGATTCTCCATTATTTGTAACACCTGATAATTATCCACAACGCCTGGAGAAAGACAGCTCAAATTGTCAATGCCAAATGTTAAAGGCATTCAACTGTCTCACGACGTTCTGAACCCAGCTCGCGTACCGTTTTAATGGGCGAACAGCCCAACCCTTCCCGACTACTTCATCAGGAGGATACGATGAGCCGACATCGAGGTGCCAAACCTTCCCGTCGATATGGACTCTTGGGGAAGATAAGCCTGTTATCCCCGGGGTAGCTTTTATCCGTTAAGCTCACACGCTCCCACAAGCTATGTGAGGATCACTATGACCTGCTTTCGCACCTGCTTGTGATGTACCACTTGCAGTCAAGCCGACTTATGCCATTGCACTCTAAAAGTCCGTTTCTGTAGGACTTGAGTCGACCTTTGTACGCCTCCGTTACTCTTTTGGCAATTATGTTAATTCTAGATTTTTCCCGAGTTTGTAAAACATTTCCGGAAGAAGATATGGTTTTATTATTTCGACAAATCTGTCTACTGACTCTGCCAAAATATATATTTGTTTACCTTCACTTTGCTTCCTTAAGGTCGTACGCACTTCGTATTTCTGCTCAAATACTTTTTGTAACCTTCTTAAACTTTGATCACTAAAAGCATGAGTATTTAATATTAAGGCTCTATGGTGTCTAGATTTTATCGATCCATCATCCATAAACCAAATAGCTAAACTTAAGGGTGTTAAAAGTTTTCCGATTATAATCGGGATCTGTTTATCACCTTTTGAATAAAAAACTTGACCAAAAAATCTGAAAGAGGGGGTACTTACAGTTTGGAAATAATAATTAACTCCTTCTCTGTTTTTTCCCTTCTTTAATCTAACTTTAGGTGGTGTCTTTACCCAATTTCTTAACATTTGATAGGTCCAATCAACGTATGCCTTTTGAGAAATAGAATGCTCAACCTTAAGCCTAAAGGTTTTACCCTCTGTTTGCGTCTCAAGGTGACCATCTCCCAAAATTTTCCCAACAATTATTGATTTTTGCTCTCGCGTAAGAATTGGCTTATTCATTTTATAGCCGTACTAGAATCTTAGTGAATTTTATCACTAAGTCTCTTAGTCGCCTAAGAGTTCAGACTGTATCATCTCCATTTTTTAAAAATGGAGCTAACGTTCAGTCGTTGAGGGGTCCAATTAAGGACTTCCCTGCTGATTGTCCGCACCAAACAGATTTTTACCTTATTATATTTAAGGTACTGTTGGATTCTAATCCCTTTTAGGGAACGGGGATTCCAGCATATAGTTAGTTTTCAACCTGATATTGCTATCAGATGGCCCCAGCGAAGGAATTTGGAGGAATCCTTCTTCGAGGCGACCGCCCCAGTCAAACTGCCCACCAGACACTGTCCCCCATCCCGTATTTTGTTAGGACGTAGAGTAATTTCCAATCATCGAAAAGGGTGGTATTACACTGTCGGCGTAAGCCTCCCACCTATTCTATACAATTTCAAAAACTGTAAAAATGCCAAGCTGCAGTAAAGCTCCACGGGGTCTTTTTGTCCTGGTGTAAGTTGGCCGCATCTTCACGGCCATTGCAATTTCGCCGAGTCTTTCCTCAAGACAGTCGCCAGATCGTTCAACCTTTCGTGCGGGTCGGAACTTACCCGACAAGGAATTTCGCTTGTATTCTTCACCTTGATTTCATCAAGGCTATGAACAATGGCCTTGTACCATTATTCCTGCATGTCGCCATGCAGACGCCACTATCTCTTATACAATCAAATTAGTTGATTATATCTTGTCGTATAGTGAGTGAGGATTCTAAAAACTTAAAAGCTTCTAGTCTTTCCTGCTGATTGACTGCACTTGGTGCATTGTCACGCATATGTACTTTACACATTACGTAGCACAAGATACTCAGTGTTTCCAGCATATAGACAAGTTAAAAACACATAAAGACATTTCTAGGGCAACGCGTATTTTACCTTAGAACAGTTATAGTTACTGCTGCCGTTTACCCGGGCTTATACCCGAAGCCTCCCTGATAAATCAGAGTCACCTCAAGCATTTAACCTACGAGCACTGGGCAGGTGTCAGCCCCTATACATCGACTTTCATCTTTGCAGAGACCTGTGTTTTTGATAAACAGTCGCCTGGCGTCATTAACTGCGCCCTCGTATTGCTACGAGGGAGGACATCTACCAAAGGTACGTCCAGTTATATTGCCGAGTTCCTTAAGGAAAGTTTTCTCGCTCGCCTTGGTATACTCTACCAGTCCACCTGTGTCGGTTTGCGGTACGGTTTGCAATAAATCTCCTAACGAGAAAATTTCTCGGAAGTTGAAACCATTTCTCTTGTCAGCTTGCGCCAACTACCCATCAGAGCTCGAATAATCATGAAAAGAGATTTTCTACAATTCACTTCCTTACTCTTTAGAGGCCGTATCATTTCGACCTAGAAACTTTCCTTCTCCGTCTTCCCTTTAGTAATAATGATTTATTACAAGTTGCAGAATATTAACTGCAAATCCATCGACTACGCCTTCTGGCCTCGCCTTAGGACCGACTAACCCTACGTCGACGAACGTTGCGTAGGAAACCTTGGACATTCGGCGGTCATGATTCTCACATGACTTTCGCTACTCATACCGGCATTCTCACTTCACACCGCTCCACTCACGCTTACGCGCAAACTTCACAGCAATGCGAACGCTCCCCTACCACTCTACCTTGCGGTAAAATTCCAAGCTTCGGTGGTATCTTTAGCCCCGTTGAATTATCGGCGCGCCTGTGCCAAATCGACAAGTGAGCTGTTACGCTTTCTTTAAAGGATGGCTGCCTCTGAGCCAACCTCCTTGCTGTCTAAGCACAAACACTACCTTTTACACTTAAGATACACTTAGGGACCTTAGCTATGGATCTGGGATGTTTCCCTTTCGCCCTGGCCCGCTTATCCGGGTCGGACTGACTCCAAGCATATACACTCTAGTATTCGAAGTTTGGTTGAATGCTACAGATTGCTCCGCAGCGATCCATCCAGTGCTCTACCCCTAGAGATTAAATACTCGGGCTATACCAAAATATATTTCGGGGAGAACCAGCTATCTCCGTGTTCGATAGGTATATCACCACTAACCACAGCTCATCCAAGCCACTTGCAACTGACACTAGTTCGGACCTCCATCCCGCGTTAGCGGGACTTCATCCTGGCCATGGTTAGCTCACACGGTTTCGGGTCTTTACCATTCTGTTATAATTTCGCGCACTTCACGCTCGCTTTCACTCGGCCTGCGGACCCTAAGTCCTTAGACAACAGAATGGGAAAACTCACCGGTTCATTCTTCAATAGGCACGCGGTCACCCAAGTAAACTTGAGCTCCCACTGCTTGTTAGCGTTTAATTTCAGGTACTTTTCATTCCCCTTCCGGGGTACTCTTTCACCTTTCCCTCACGGTACTAGTTCACTATCGGTCGCAACACATATTTAGCCTTAGCACGTGGTCGTGCCAGATTCCTACAGGATTTCTCGTGTCCCGTAGTACTTGGGATACTTCTAGGGTTATTCAAAATTTCGCATACGAGTCTTTCACTCTCTATGGTCTGCCATTCCAGACAATTCTGCTACTTCAAATAAATCCCATATTAAAGTCCCGCAACCCCACAGACGAATCTGTGGTTTAGGCTTTTCCGCTTTCGCTCGCCACTACTTACGGAATCACTAATTGTTTTCTATTCCTCGCCCTACTTAGATGTTTCAGTTCGGGCGGTGCCCTTCTCAAAGCTTATGTATTCGCTAGGAGATACCAATAAATTGGTGGGTTTCCCCATTCGGAAATTACCGGGTCAAAGCTTAACGGCAGCTCACCGGCACTTATCGCAGCCCTTCACGTCCTTCTTAGGTGTGTTGCACCTAGGCATCCATTAAACGCATAAAATTGCTCTTACATTACACTCAGTTTCAAAAAAACTAAAATTAATTTCTTGAAACTCGCGTTTCTTTACAAGTCACGTCCAGTCCATGGAACGTGACCATACTTGTTTTTATTCTCTTGTTAAAGTGCAAACTGTGGACCCGAGCGGACTCGAACCGCTTACCTCCCCAGTGCAAATGGGGTGTTCTACCAGGTGAACTACGGGCCCCCGCCCTGCACAACAGCAGGGACAAATTCCCCACCAAAGACGGAGGTTCTGGTAATTAAATTGTTAAAAGTGAGGATAAAATTTAAGGCGCAGTAACACGCCCACTTGTTGATTTAAAATAGAAAGTTTTCAACATTAAATATTTATTCCCCACGAAATCCTGTACCGTCGCTAGGTACTGGCTAAAATTCACTGCAAGGAAGTATATCGGATAGGTATTGAGGTGTCAACAACTTACGCACTATGAATTACTCGAGGAATAAAACCGAACACATCGCTTGCCGCCAAACCCTCTCCATAGTGCTGTGCTGCCATTTCACCGGCCCTTCCACTAATATATGCACCAAAGTGCGCAGCTTCCAATAAACCGACACCTCGAGCCAACAGTGCCGCCACAATTCCAGTCAAAACATCGCCAAAGCCACCTTTGGTCATGTATGGCGTTCCTGTATTGTTGGAAATTGCATTAGTCCCGTCAGTTACTATATCCACGTGTCCTTTTAAAAGAACAACCGCTCCGTATTTTTTAGCAACCTCTTTGGCACTGTGTATTCTAAGGTCAAAATTCTCCTCAACTTTTTGCAATCTCAAAAGGATCGCCAATTCCCCCAGGTGCGGAGTCAAGATTAAATGTTTATGGGCAACAACTTTTGGATCCTGGGCAATTGCAAAAAGCGCGTCAGCGTCCAGAACCATTGGCAAGTTAATTTTAAAAATTAGCTTATTAATAGCCGCAATCGTCATTCGGTGTCTGCCCATCCCAGGCCCGATAACAACTGTGTTGATTTTGCGAACCAAAATTAAATCCAGAATATCGGCAACATGCTTGCTGGTTATAAAATCACCTTTAAGTGGATAAGTAATCAAATCGCAAAGAGTGTGAGATGCAACATCAGCAGCACGAGCTGGAGCAGCAACCGTTACAAGATCTGCCCCACTCCGAATAGCGCCAACCGCAGACAAGGTAGCAGAGCCGGAATAAAGCTTGGAGCCTCCAATTACCAAAACACTACCGAAATTCCCTTTATGGGCAGCAATTGGTCTCGGTCCATAAATTTTAGAAAGATCCATACTAGCAGTTTAAATTATACAGAACTTAACTGACTTACTTTTTAACAGAAAAAGGGACAGGCGGCAATAGATTTAAGATATTGACATAATTCACTGATTACTTTTCAATAAGATTAACCTGCAACTAACGTGACCGATCGAGCATTTGAAACAGGTATATCTCCCGAAAATTATCCGCGACAGCTCCCTGGCCTAAAAAAAGAAGTTTCCAGACAATCACTTATAGAACAACACGAACCAGACCCAAACGATCCTAGTGCTATTGCAGCACTGGACAGAATTGACGAAATACTTTTAACGGCTACTGTGAGAGAATACATACCGATAATTGCAGAAAAACTTATTTCCCCGTTTAGTAAAACCAGACGATCAAAAATAGACTTCCTTGAAACAACCATTGAAGGACAAACAACTTAAAGGCCTAATACTTCCTCACTACTTCTCTTTTCTTGAGTATTCCCGATTTTTTCAAAGGTTATCTAGACTACTTCTTTCAATCCTTTTAGTTCTCATTTTATTTTCTTTAGCTGGAGGAATTTACAAAACGTACTATGATTTTCGCGCAATGTTTGGCCAAAGTTTAGAAGTCGGTCTTAGAAAAATAATTGTGGACGTTTTGATACTTCTGGCCGTTGTTGAGATATTCAAAACAGCATTCACTTATTTTACGGAAGGGAGAGTCCGCGTAACCTATATTGTCGACACGGTTATGGTCGTTATGCTCTCGGAGCTTATCAGCATCTGGTTTAGAGACGAATCGACGATAAAGATTGCGACATTAGTTGGCATTCTTTTCTCTTTGATTTTAATTAGAATTTTAGCTATTTCTTTCCGACCAAAAAAGAATAATGAAGAAGTTTAGGAGTGATTTCCAACCTGGATTACTTGTTCCACTAAGCGGTTCGAATATCCAAACTCATTGTCATACCAAGCAAAAACTTTAACCATATCGCCATCCACAACCTGAGTTAAGGATAAATCAATAATGGAACTTTCAGACCGACCAATAATATCTGTGGAAACTAAGGGTTCATTGGAAACTGCCATAATTCTCTGCAATTTTTTAGAAGCCTCTATTAGCGTCGAATTTACTTCCTCGACACTTGTCGATTTTTCCAAAAGAAATGTGAAGTCACTAATCGATCCAACCGGCACTGGAACACGAATTGCCAACCCGTCAAATTTTCCTTTGAGCTCTGGGATTGCTTCCGTTGTTGAGACTGCAGCACCACTTGTTGTCGGAATAATATTAATATAGCCTGCCCTAGCTCGTCTCAAATCGTTAGCCTTGCTCCCAGGAGGTGGCCCGTCTACCAAATTTTGCTCAGCAGTAACCGCATGGATTGTCGTCATCATCGCCTTTTTAATACCAAATTTTTCGCTCATTACTTTTGCAATCGGCGCAATACAATTGGTGGTGCAAGAAGCGTTATTGATAACGTCCTCACCTTTATAAGTATCTTCATTTACTCCTAAAAGAAATGTTGGCGTCTCTTTTCCCGGTGCAGAAATGACTACTCTTTTAGCACCAGCAGAAATGTGTTTACTTGCATCTTCTTGTTTGGTAAAACGCCCTGTGGATTCAATAACAACATCGATTCCTAAATCTTTCCAAGGCAAAAGCGCAGGATCTTTAGTGGCATACGTTGCCAACTCTCTCCCGTCCACCGTCACTTTCCCTACTTGTTGTCCGTCCTTGGCTTCTTTGATATCTTCAATTAAATTATGCCCAATTACATTCCTGTTCCACATTCCATAAACCGAATCGTATTTTAGAAGATGCGCCAAAACCCCAGCATCACAAAGATCGTTTACAGCCAAAATCTCCATCTCGTCCCTGTGTTTGTCGAACCAAACCTTAAAAGCCTGTCTTCCTATCCGACCGAATCCATTAATTGCAACTTTTATCATACGAACTTAGCTTAGCAAAATCAGGAAGTTTTGACTATCTAGTCATTCAGTATTTAGAAGTACTATTTATCTGTCGCATCTCCTGTATTAGTCGGGGCCGGACAACCAAAAAATTGTATGCAAAATAAATAACAAAAATAGCAGGAATGATAGAAAGCGCAATTAGCACATTTCGATTTGTTTTATTGCGCAAAAACAGCAGAAGGGCCAAAATTACAATAAAAATAACTGGAAAAACATAAACAAAGCTTAGTAAATTACTAAATTCGTCAAACATAAAAGGGGAATAATTTGCAACTACACTCGTTGCAATAAATGCATAAATAAGCGCAAGCGCAATTAAATAGAATAAATTCAACATGATGTTCATTGTGAATCTCGCTCTAAATCCTCTTTCTTGAGAATCATGCTCAGCTTAATAGCCTCATAATTCCAAGACTCCTTGTCCTCTCCAGTTGGATTTCTATCTAGCTGTTCTTGTATTCTTTGCCTATCTTCGCGCAAACCTTTGCCCAAAAGCAAAACGCCATTCGCCCAAGATTCTTGTGGGATGTAGTCTTCTTCGCCCATTATTCTAACGCCGCCAAACCTGGCAATGTTTTTCCAGCCAAAAATTCCAGCATTGCACCTCCACCTGCCGAAACAAACGAAAATTGGCTCAATAGTCCTTGTACCTCCAACATTTGGGTAGTGTCTCCACCTCCTACAACGCTGTATGCTCCACTTTCCAAGATAGCGCGAGCAACGACAATTGATCCAGTTGTATTCCCACCTTCAAAGTAGCCCATAGGCCCATTCCAAACTACAGTTTTGGCCGTTAAAATAAACCTTGAAAAAGTATGGGCAGATTCCAGATCTATATCCTTATGATCGCTGGTTAACCTAGCAACAAAAACATTTTCAGCAAATTGCTGGCCGTTTTTCTCAATCTCGACTGGCAGTTCACCACCGACTAAAACATGATGAGAAATTTTGGCAAGATTACTGATTACAGGCAGTTTTGTTTCTATCTTTGCTCCACCCACAATCGAAACAAAAGGCCGTGCTGGTTGATTCAAAAGCTTATTCATGACTCTCACTTCTTCTTCTAAGTGCAAACCGGCACCGTGTGGCAAAAGTGATGGCAAAGAAACCATAGACGCATGTTCTCTGTGCGAATTTCCAAAGGCCTCGTTTACATAAACATCGGCAAATTTTGCCAATCGATTAGCAAAATCAACATCATTTTTTGCCTCCCCTTCCCAAAACCTAAGATTCTCAAAAAGAACAATTTCTCCTTCAACTAAATCGTCTAAATCCTCGTTGAAAACTATCTCTTTGCCTAAAATTTTGTTGAGTGCGTCGACTAAATGTTTGGTAGATTTGGCCGGATCTGGCCCCTCTGGTCGGTCAATATGCCCAGCAATTACGATTTGCTTAGCCCCTTTGCGAAATAAAAAATCGACACTTGCTTTTAAATTTGTAAGACGCGTTGCCGTTTCGCTATCCAACCTGTTGTGGACTTGCTCTAGCCCCTCTAGCGGAACATCCAAATCCGCTCGCACAAAAACCCGTTTTCCAGAAACATCTAAATCATGGAGTAATTTCAACTTAACTTAATTATCTAAAATTCAGGCAATTTCCACAATGTCCGCGCTTCCCCTACCAAATAAAGTGAGCCCGTCACCAAAACAATTTCATCTTTTTGCATGTTTGAAATTGCCCGATAAACCGCCTCCTGAGAATTACCAACGCACGTTGTTTCGTTGTTCCGTTGTTTCACCGGTGCGTTCACTCGATCGTTGTAATTTTTTATCTCAAGCGCGGTAACAGCCGACCTTTTTCCCATATCTGTTGTTGCACAATAACTTGTCGCAATGACTTTGTTAATCGGCAAACTTTTTAAAAGAAGCCCGATCATCTTTTGCCAGTTTTTACCTTTTTTAAAAGCCAACACTAAAGTTATTTTTTTATCAAAATAATTTTTATTGATAAATTCAACCAAAGTCTTAATCTTATCCTCGTTGTGCGCTCCGTCCAAAATAACGCCTCTGTCAATTTGTTCAAAGCGCCCGGAAAAACCGACAGAAAAAGCTTTTTTCACCGCGGCGGAATCCAAAGTAACCCCAAGGCTAAGTACGGTAACCAGAGCCAGATTTTTGTTCTGAGATGCGAACGCCTCACCCATAGATCTTAGTGATAGATACTCTTTGTTTATGGATCTTTTTATATCAGTTTTAAGAGCACCTTTTTTATTTAGAGTATTAAAGTTGATCAACATAGCTTTTCTCTCTTTTGCGACCCTTTTTAGTACACCCAAGGCGTTCACAGTCGCTGCTGTCACAACTGGGGTTTTTTCTTTAATTATCCCTCCTTTTTCCCATGCAATTTTTTCGATTGTGTCGCCCAAAATTTCCATATGGTCTAAACCAACATTTGTTATTACCGATATTTTTGGTCGCAGAACGTTTGTGGCATCAAGCCTTCCTCCAAGTCCAACTTCCACAATGGCCCAATCAACTTTTTCTTCTGCAAAGTACAAAAAGGACAGAGCTACTAATATTTCAAAATAACTGGGTGTTAAATGAGGCTGTGCGCCTGCAATATCGCCTACAACGGGCTTAATCGAATTAACTAGACGAACTAGTCGTTTAACGGGAATATTCTTGCCATTAATTTGCATCCGCTCACCGATGTAAATTAGGTGCGGAGAAATATGCAATCCAATTTTAAAACCCCTGCTCGCCAAAAGTCTGGAAATGTAAAACGAGGTACTACCTTTGCCAGCCGTTCCGCCGACATGAATACTTTTGAATTTTTTTTCTGGATTACCTAATTTATTTAGAAGATTTTCAATCCTCGCCAGACCCAACTCTTCTTTGCCGTAAACTAAAGGAATGAAATCCTCAAGCCAAGCACGGGCAGCGACGTAATCTTTAAAAATCATTTATCGAGAATTTTACTCTCAAGAAGATTCTGCCTCAACATTAACTCTTTTTGTTTTTAGAAGGTGCACTCGCGCCTGGGAAGCTGCCCAAGCGATTACTTGATAATCACCTGCAAGTCCAAGTCCTTTCTTCATATTTAAAAACTTTTCGTTATACTCTTCTGCCTTAATATGAAATTCGTTCATAACCTCGGCAACAGAACATCCAAAACATCTTCTGGAAAGCAATTCTCGTTCCAATGGCTCCAGTTCAGTTTGTCTAGTCGAATATTCTGGCTGCTCAATCCAATTCCCCAAAATAGACAAAGACAAGGCTTTTGCTAAATTATCGTTACCAGCTCCCCTATAAATCGATTGCACTTTTTCGGCAATATCCCGCTTACGCTTCTTGAAGGTAAGATAACCTATTCTCAATTCGCTTGCAATATTTTTTTCAGAATCAAATCCATCTCGCAAAGCCCTCAACAAGTTAAGCTCAGCTGCCGTAAAAGGGCAAGGAAATTTCTCCGCAACCAAGTCAACTCCATTTAATAGTTCCGATTGTGGCGAATACTTTCTTCGGTTTCCTTCTTCCGGGCTCATACAGGCAGAGAATTAAACTACTTTTGGACAAAATATACAACTTTAATTGAAGATTAATTCTACTTTTCTAGCGCGATAAGCTCCAAAAGAGTTCTTCCAATAAGCTCATACTTAGGTCCTACTCCCAATTTTGCTCGAGCTCGATTCAACATTGTGCTTGCTGTAGCTTTAGAATTATCCATCTCTTTTGAAATTTGCGCCATCGAAAGCCCCATACAAAAATATGTCACAGCACGAGATTCACCCAAACTTAGCATCGACCTAGGTTCCCCTTGAATTAAACTCGTATCCAGTAAATCGTTTTTAAGCGCAATATTTATCGCCTTTGCCATACCCGCTCTCACCCCATCAGCGGCCACATACTCTGGCAAGATACTGTCCTTTCGGTCTATTCTCTTACTGCCTATTTTTCTAAGAGATTTCCCAACATTGGACGAATCAATTTCAACTGCCCGAGAAATCTCAAATATTCTGAGGCCAGCATCTTTAAGAAATGCAACCATACCCTCTTGCGCAGTCAAAAAATTTTCAGATACAAATGGTAATCTTTTAGCATTTTGGATAGTTTCGTGCAAAGACTCGTCAGCGCTCATCTTACAAACCAGCTCATTTCTCAAAATGTTCACGTCCCTTGAAAGAACCAATTGTGTTTGCACCCCGGTCCATCCCGAGATTGCACATTGCAAAAAAACCACGTCCTGCCGATCCAATAAATCCTGCCCTATTTCGGCCTCTTCAAAAATAAGTGATCTTTCTAGCACAAACAGATATTTTATCAATTGTTCAACTAAATTGATATGCTTCCTAGCTTCTGCTAAATTTAAGTAGTGGAAAATCTGCCCATTCCAAAAAACAGTAAACCTGAAGTTTACGAAAATTTTCTAAGCTATCACTTCGGCTACGCTTGGCCAACATTCGTAAAAACTCGCCCAGTACATATCGTGTCTGTAATGGCCAATTTCAACATTGGCGGACTTCTTCAGCATCTTTTTTCTCCATACAAAAGGATGGTCTTAAGCGGCAAAACCTCCTTTACCGATAGACTTTCTTTTAACTTAATTTCAAGTATCGTGGGCGCAATGGTCAGGCTTGGCCTCATTATTGCCGGCTTTCTGGTCACAATATTTTTTATCGTTTTTGATGCCTTGGCAATAATGCTTTATCTCATTTTTCCAGCTCTTTCCTACATGGATTTTCAAAAAAAGCAACAATCAAAAATTACTTCAAAAGACCTACAATCTACAGCTTCTTTGGTCAAAAAACTTTCCTCAACAAGTATTTGCTACCATCTCACTACTTTTTTCGACGAGGAATTTAAGAACCTCTTTACTAAACTTCCAGACGCAAAAACACTAGGCATTACTGCCGGGCAAAAAAGCTATGAACCATTCCTTGCTCTTGTTGGCACTTGGCCTGATCTAAAAAATTATCTTGCTGTTAAAAGTATTAAGGAAGCTGACTTCAAAACTCTTGTTACGTATCTGAACGAATATCTAAATAGCGCCCAAACAGTCAGACCAAAACCACTGGGTCAAATGCTTATTTACGGCTACACCAATACCCTAGAGCACTTTGGTACCGAACTCACCGCTCAATCTTTTGCACCGACTCACGGAAGAAAAGAACTCTTGACGTCTATTCAAAAAACCCTTACTCGAGTCCAAAGCAATAATGTACTTCTGGTTGGAGACCCAGGTGTCGGTAAGCATTCCACGCTAGAATCCTTAGCCTCAGGCATCAACCGACTTGAACTACCAACACTTGCCGACAAACGGTTAATTCTCCTGGATGTGGTTGCTCTTTTGGCATCAAGCAAAAACGCAGCAGAGGTTAAGGGTAGTTTTGAATCCCTACTACAAGAAGCCAAACGTGCAGGCAATATTATTTTGGCAATAGACGAAATCGACAGAATAACAACCAGCGCCGACGGTCGAATAGACTTAACTGAGGTAGTCACAACAATTCTTACCGACAACTCACTACCTATAATCGGTCTGGCAACTATCGACAATTTCAATGCATATATTCGCCCCAATGCCAATATGACATCACTTTTTGAAAGGATAGATGTGGATGAACCAACACACGACGAACTTCTGACAATTTTGGTGGGCAAAACACTAGACATTCAGAAACAAGAAAAAACGGAAGTTAGCTTAGTGGCCATTTTAGAAATAATGGACAAAAGCGATTCGTTAATGGCTGACAAAAAGCAACCAGAAAAATCGATATTAATCCTCGAAGATGGCATCGCCGAAGCAAAAAACCGAAGAATAAAACAATTAGACCTGGCAACAGTCGACATAGTTCTTTCCGAAAAAACAAAAACACCGGTTGGCAAAATAACAGAAAGTGAAGCGCAAAAATTGACCAACTTGGAAACTATTTTGCACCAGAGAATAGTCGGCCAAAACGAAGCAGTCGAAGAAATTTCCCGCGCGATGCGCCGAGCACGGGCCGAGCTCGAAAAAACAGCTCGCCCCATGGGATCATTCTTATTTTTGGGTCCAACAGGTGTTGGAAAAACTGAAACTGCCAAAGCTCTCGCTGAGGCTTATTTTGGCAATGAAAATAGAATGGTCAGACTCGACATGACCGAATTTCAAGGCAGCGACGCCATGAGCAGATTAATTGGTAATCCCGAAACCAAAACCCAAGGCCAATTCGCCACAAAACTGCGCGAACAACCCTTTGGCTTGGTGCTAGTCGATGAGTTTGAAAAAGCAGGCCACGATGTCCAGAATCTTTTCTTGCAAATTTTAGATGAGGGCAATCTAACTGATGCTTTTGGCAAAAAAGTAAGCTTCAAAAATACTATTGTTATCGCAACCAGTAATGCCGCAGCTGAATATATTCGCGAAGAAGTCGACAAAAATCCCACAGGCTCGGACTTACCCAAAAAATTAACAGACTATGTTCTTTCAAAAGGCCTATTTTCTCCAGAGCTGATTAATCGCTTTGACGCCGTTGTAATCTACAAGCCGCTCAAATCAGAAGAAATTGTCCAAGTAGCCTATCTTATGCTCCAAAGTCTGGCAAAAAGCCTCCGAGAAAATAAAAATATTAACTTAGAAATAACACCGGACCTTGCAAGTGCCGTTGCCCGAGCAGGATTCGTTGTAGCCTTTGGAGCAAGGCCAATTAGAAGACTGATCCAGGACAAGTTGGAAGACAATATTGCCAAACTCTTAATTTCCGGCCAAGTAAAAAACGGTGATTCTGTCAGCTCTCAGTCTTTAATTAGTTTTTTAAAGTGAGACGATAAAAGCATAAAAAAGTAATTGGTAATTTGACTCAATGTTCTTCTACAAATGTATTTATAATTTTCCCGGAGCTTGTAGTTAAAAAACCATAACTTGAGTACCCAAGTCTGCCCAATTAAATAACCACTGACTTGCGCTTACCGGCACATTGACACAGCCATGAGTAACTTTTATTCCAAATTTATTATGCCAATATGCTCCGTGAATCGCGTAACCTTGATAAAAATACATTACATTTGGCACATTTTTTATAAAATATGGCTCATAAGGGGGATAGTTTCCCTTCATATCTTGCAGTGCATATTTGCGTTGGACAGAAAAAGTACCACGCACAGTCGGTGTGTAGTACATACCAGTAGAAGCCTTGGTAGAAAAAACAACTTTTCCCCCCTGCCAGGCATATAGCATTTGCTTGCCAATATCCACTGTTATTAGCTTTTTGTCAGTACTTATACTCTGCGCCTGAACACTAACTGTTGAAAGTACAAAAATAAGACAGAAAAAAATGGCAGCCAATAACTTTCGCACACTAGTTTAACAGTAACATTTCAGAAGATAATAGAAAAGAAACTTTTTTTTAGGTATAATCTGGAAGCTTCGGGCGCGTAGCTCAGCTGGTTAGAGCGTTACACTGATAATGTAAAGGTCCCAGGTTCGAATCCTGGCGCGCCCACTTCAAAAACTTTCATAATGAGGCGCAGAGGGGAATCGAACCCCTGCATAGCCGTTTTGCAGACGGCCGCGTTACCTCTTCGCCACTGCGCCAAATATATCCTCTTATGCGACTTTTGCTTGCTGTTTTCTATTTTTAAACCAAGAAATCCCTACCCCACCCCCAGCAGAAGCGAGTCCCAATTCAACTATTAAGCCAATTCCAAATCCAGCTCCAATAATTGCCCCAATTAATCCACCCCACTTTAATTTTTTATCAAGATTTGATTCTCTCTTTTCTCTCTCTGACATGGGCCAATTCTATCAAATCATCAACCTCCTATCAAAGGCAAAAAGAAATTTCACCTTTTCAAATGGTATAATTAATTAGAAAACCTGAGAATGAAGATTATCGCCCACGGCGTAAAAGATCACAAAACTGCCAAAATGGCCCTCAAAAAAGGTGTAGACTTCGTAGAAATCGACGTCAGCAAGCGAATATTTTTCCCAAAATTTACAACTCAGCACAATGGCCTATTCGGACTCGCCGGCTGGGGACCAATTCTGGAGCGCGTTCTAACCGCTGAGGTCAGAACCAGGGCATTTTTAGACCTTAAACCTGTGAGTTACCGCGCAAGCTTTGCATACAGGTTTTCAGATCTTCTTCTAAAGCTCAAATTAGACGACGCCAAGCTCTGTGGTCACAATTGGGAAACAATTTCCGAACTTGCCTACAAAAATAACGCAAAACCTTACTACACCTTAAGAAACATGGAAAGCGTTTACAAATTTAGAAGAGTTGTTGCTCGTCTCAAAAAACCAGCAGGCTTCTCTGTCCACCACAAACTAATAAATCGCGAATTCATGAAGGAATTCAAAGATAAATCAACAGAAATTTGGACCTACACCATAGACGATGCTGCCGAAGCACAAAGATTACTGACACTCGGCGTGGATGGAATAATATCGAATAATTGGGAAAATTTGCTTCAGTTTAAGAAAGCTTAAATAAAGCTTTAAATCCTCAAAAGTGGTACCCGTATAAATCTTAGAGAACGTCTTATTAAGGAAGACAACTCCTGAAGATTTTACGATTCAACAATCGCACTTTCGGCACGTGAGAGCCGAAAAATTCATTGGATTACAAATAACTAAAAATTAGCTAAATGTAACCGTAATTCTCCTTAGAAAGGAGGTGATCCATCCGCTCCTTCCAGAACGGATACCTTGTTACGACTTAGTCCCCATCGCCGATATTGCCTTAGGACCCAAAAAGGATACTTCGGGCACTCCCGACTTTGTTGGCTTGACGGGCGGTGTGTACAAGACCTGAGAACGTATTCACCGCGGCCTGCTGATCCGCGATTACTAGCGATTTCAGCTTCATGAGGGCAAATTGCAGCCCTCAATCCGAAC
Organism: Candidatus Curtissbacteria bacterium; assembly: GCA_038326365.1. GTDB lineage: Bacteria > Patescibacteriota > Microgenomatia > Curtissbacterales > GWA2-41-24 > JBBQJY01. Next base: position 26,753 of record JBBQJY010000002.1, read on the forward strand.
TGAGGACACGTTTAAGAGATTAGCTTCCCCTTGCGAAGTTGCAGAACTCGTTGTTGGTGTCCATTGTAGGATGTGTGTAGCCCAGGGCATAAGGGCCGTGCTGACTTGACGTCATCCCCGCCTTCCTCCACGCATTTAGCGGGCGGTTCTCCGTGAACATTTAACACAGAGTGGGGGTTGCGCTTGTTGACCCACTTAAGGGTGCGCCTCACGGTACAAGCTGACGACAGCCATGCAGCACCTGTCCTAGCACTCTCGAAGAAACTTCTGTTTCCAGAAGCGTGCAGCTAGGATGTCAAACCCTGGTAAGGTTTTTCGCTTTGTTTCGAATTAAACCACATGCTCCACCGCTTGTGCAGGTCCCCGTCAATTCCTTTGAGTTTTAGCCTTGCGGCCGTACTCCCCAGGCGGGACACTTAACGCGTTAGCTTACGACACCCACGAAAAATCGCAGGCATCTAGTGTCCATCGTTTACGGCTAGGACTACAGGGGTCTCTAATCCCTTTCGCTCCCCTAGCTTTCGTGCATCAGCGTCAGTTATTGACCAGTTGCCTGCCTACGCCATCGGTGTTCCTTGCAATATCAACGCATTTCACCGCTCCACTGCAAGTTCCGGCAACCTCTCCAATACTCAAGTTTAGTAGTATCAAAACCCAGTTTCATGTTGAGCATGAAGATTTAAGTTTTGACTCACCAAACCGCCTACGCAACCCTTTACGCCCAGTAAATCCGGATAACGCTCGCACCCTACGTATCACCGCGGCTGCTGGCACGTAGTTGGCAGGTGCTTATTCTTGGTTCATTATGAACCACAAAAGGAGTTTACAACCCTAAGGCCTTCTTCCCCCACGCGGCGTCGCTGGATCAGGCTTTCGCCCATTGTCCAAGATTCCCGGTTGCTGCCATCCGTAGATGTATGGACCGTGTCTCAGTTCCATTGTGGCTGGCCGACCTCTCAGCCCAGCTACCCGTCATCGCCTTGGTAAGCCATTACCTCACCAACAAGCTGATAGGACGCGGGCCGCTCAAATGGCGACGAATCTTTCCCCTTTCGGGCTTATGGAGAATTACCCCGCCTTTCGGCGAGCTATGCTCCACCATATGGTACGTTCCCACGCGTTACTCACCCTTCCGCCACTGTCCCTTGCGGGACCGTTCGACTTGCATGCCTAAGGCACGCCGCCAGCGTTCATCCTGAGCCAGGATCAAACTCTCAAAAAAAAGTTCAATCTTACTCTTTTACTGCGCTCAATCTTCATAAAGAAAATTAAGCGGAGTTATATTTAAAAACTCTAAGGATCTATATTTGACCAAATTCGAAATTGAACATGGTTTGGGTACCACTTTTCAGAATTTAAAAAACTGAAAAGCAGTATAAATTTAACTTTTCAGTTGTTAAGGTACAAAAAAACCAAAACTTGGATATTTTGGTTGTACAAAAATCTCACAAGTTTTTTAGATGGCTTTTCCAGGCCACCACCCGCAAGATAATCTTGGGGCGAAAAGTATTCTACAAACATTGACTCTTGTTGTCAATCCATTTACCCTTAACTTAATGCCCAAAGATAAAGATGGTTTCACCCTTGTCGAACTTCTAATTGTAATCGTACTTCTTGGAATTTTATCCAGCTTTGTAGCAACCGGTGTAATCAGCGCCCAAAGAAAAGGCCGCGACGCACAAAGAAAACATGACCTGACTGTTTTTAAAAAAGTAATGGAACAAGCAAGAAATGACTGCACCGGGGCTGCATATTATCCTAATGCTTCCTCGGGAGTGGAAACTACTCGCTTTTTTCAATTAGCGGATACGTCTGGCTGGCTTGTTACTAATAATTATCTGCAAGGAAAATTGGTTGATCCTATTAACTCTGGTGGATATGGATACAAATACGACCAAAATACCCTACCATCCGTCGCAGCCAACGTTTGCACAAACTCGTCAAGTGGAAAACAAGCTTTTGTTGCAAGGGCTCTTCTCGAGAATACTAAGGACCCAGAAGCGAATAAATCGCGTATTAGCTGTTCGAATATAATTGCCGTTAGCAACTTCACCAACCCCCAACCAGCATCTAATGATGGAAATTATTACGTTTGCTCCGAACCAAAATGAAAAATAATAAAGGCTTCAGTTTAATAGAACTTCTAGTCGTAGTTGCTTTAATCGGCATACTTTCGGCAGTTGGCATCGGCACATTCCAATCTGCACAAAGAAAAGGGCGCGACGCACAAAGAAAAAACGACTTAAGCCAGATTAAAAAAACTCTTATAGCCGCCCGTTCAGATTGCAAAGGAGGCAATTTTCCAATCGGAACTTCCACAACCCCAGAAGATACAGCTTATACAGCCCTTACAACTTATCTTGTTTCACAAAATTATCTAAAAGCCGCTTTAATCGACCCAAAAAATAATAATCCCTATGTGTATGGTCTAACCGTTCCCTCTTCGACTGCACAGGTTTGTCCCGACACGACAACAACTTATAACGAGGATGGCACCACAGCATTTGTATTAAGATCTCCTCTTGAACAAGGAACAAATGATCCTCAAGCTGGCGCATCTTTTACACGTTGCTCAAACATTATCGCAACAACAGCCTTAAATGGAACGGCTTCCGCAATTGATGGTTATTACTACGTTTGCAGTAATTAAGTTGACAAATAACCCACCCCGTTCGACAATTAAACCAATGCCCTTTCTTTCTAGACGTAAACTTGGTTTCACCCTTATCGAGCTTCTAGTAACTATTGCCATCATTGGTATCCTTGCTTCCCTCGGCACTTTTGCATACACAGACAGTCAAAAGAAAGGCCGCGACACCAAAAGAAAATCAGACGTTGAGGCCATTAAACGAAGCCTAGAGTTGATGAAGCAAGACTCAGCTGGTGCCTATTCATACCCCACTTGTATTACTTATGGTACTCCAAGCGCTGTAAGCTGTTATCTGGACGACCCCGGATCAGGAAGTAATGCCAACGGGCCAGATATGATTCCATCAAGCGGAACACCCTACATAAAAGCCTTGCCCAAAGATCCAAAGACTAGTAATTACTACGCATATTTCCCAACGGGGCCTGCTTCTCCCTGCACGTCTGGGGCCTGCACCTCATTTTCAATCGTTGCTTGCCTTGAGAATCTAAAAGACCCCCAGAGAGACAGCCCAAATATTGCTCCTTGTGACGGCACAACTAATTGGAGCTACACCATCAAACCTTAGCGTGACCTCCTTCAACTCTTCCAAAAAAGGCTTTACCTTAATTGAACTGCTAATGACCATTATGCTAATCGGTATACTATCTGCTCTTGGTTTTTATGCTTTTACTTCTGCCCAACAAAAAGCCAGGGATGGGAAAAGAAAAACGGATTTAGCCGAAGTTAAAAAAGCCCTGGAACATGCTAAAAACGATTGTAAAGCAGGATCATATTACCCAGTCGGGTCACCCTCTACTATGGGTTACGAGAAAAATGGTTACACCTGGTTAAAAAACTATCTCACCAACAACAATCTTCAATATTTAGGAGAAGGTTTAGACGACCCCCAAAGCAATGCAGGTAATTTCTACGCTTATGATGTAGCTGAATTAAATAATAACGTTTGTCCAATATCTACGCTAGCATTGACAAACAAAGGCACAAAAACCTGGATTCTAAGAGTAAAACTCGAACTAGGTTCAAGAGATCCAGACAATGCAAGAACATTTAATACTTGCTCAGATAAAATCACCACTATTAATTTAGCGTGGGGTGGTTCTTATTTTATTGGCAGCAACCCAGTTCCTTCTGCAAGCGACGGTTACTATTACGTCTGCAACGATTAGAGTGAGTTGAAAAGAACTATTGCCAAGGAGACCATTACATTAAGAGAGATGTTTACTCCATACACTGGAATTTCCACCATCGTATCGCAAATTTTTAAAGTCTCTTTCGAAATTCCCCTAGTTTCGTGGCCAACAACAAAAGCAAGAGGCAACGAATAATTTGCAGCCTTAAACTCCACACTTCCCTTCCCTTGCTCAACAGCAAACACTTTTAAATTTTTAACTCTACTTTTTAAAACTTTAATCGCTGCCTCAGCCGTCTTTTCATATTGCCAAGGTACCCATTTGTCGCACCCAACAGACGCTTTTGCAATTTGAGAATTTGGTGGCGTTTCACTTCCTCCACACAAGTAAACACAACTCGCTCCCACAGCGTCAGCTAAGCGAAAAATTGCTCCAACATTGTAGGTATCCATTACGTCCTCGCAAATTATGTAAATTTCGCGTCTCTTTATTTTTAAAATATCCTCAGGCGTTGGCGTACTGACTCTTAGCTCCTTTGCCGCCAGCTTTATTTTATCCATAGAAGGAATTCTACAATTTTTTAGGGTATTATTAAATTAATGCCCACTAAAAAAGGCTTTACGCTTATCGAAATCCTCGTAGTAATTGGGGTAATTGGAATAATTGTTGCTGCAGGTTCTGTGGCCTATTCTAATTCACAAGAGAAAAGTAAAGACAAAAGGAGAAAGTCCGATATAGAAGCCATTCGGCAAGCACTTGTTATTGCCAAACAAGATGATGGCTACTATAAAATCGACCTAACATCTCTGACTCCAAAATATATCAAAAGCATCCCACAAGACCCGGTCACTAACCAAAATTATATCTTTGTGCCTGGTCCAACTATACCTCTATGCGATAACACCTCAACATATTGCACAAACTTTACATTGACAACTTGTCTGGAAAATGCCAACGACCCCCAGCAGGACTCATCAAAAAACAGCTCCTGCTCAACACCTGCAAGCTACACGCTCACTTCACCTCAATAAGCTATTTGACAGTTACCGATTTTGCTATGTTTCTTGGCCTATCAACATTATGGCCCAGTCCAAGAGCCAAGTAGTACGCCAAAAGCTGCAAGGGAACAACATTCATAATAGAGCTAACCTCCTCAAGATCCCCAACTTTCAAAAAATAATCAAATTCACGGCTAACAAGAGATGAAATTCCAACAACGTAGGCACCCCTGGCCTTAACCTGACTTACCGAATTTAATACATCCGCGCGCACAGAATCAGCAGAAACAGCCACAATAACCACTACACCCTTTTCCATTAAAGTTATGGCGTAATGTTTCAGATCTCCGGCCGGCATGGCGTGAGCATGTTTGTAACTCGTTTCAATCAGCTTAACCATTCCCTCGCGAATAATTTGAAAATTCTGCGCCTTTCCAAGCAGGTATATATCGTCCTCTTCCATCAGCAACTTTGCCAAGTCCCGAACAGACTTTATGTTTTTGGCATCATCTAAATATTTTTTAATTGCTTTAGAAAGATTCTTAATGTTTCCCATTCCCTCGCCGTACTTTCCCCGAATTGTTTTTGCAAGCAAATACCCCCAAGCAATATGAGCAACAAAAACTTTTGTGGAAACTACACTAACTTCCGGCCCAGCCCCAGTCATAAATTTAAAGTCAGAAAGTTTTGTCATCATCGAACCCGGCATGTTAACGTTCGATGCAATTTTAACGCCTCGCTTTTTGGCAATCTCAATTACCTCTAAAACATCAGCTGTTTCTCCGCTCTGAGAAGGTGCAATCATCAGATCCCCTTTTTGAAATAAATCGTAGCATTCGTAAGCGTCCGCACCCACCAAACTAATGGCATTAACTTTGGCAAAATGGCGCAAAAAATAAGCAATTTGTGCAGCCGCGATGCCGGTTGTACCTGAACCAATCGTATAGACGTTTTTGGAACGAATAACGAAGCGAGAAAGGTCCATAAGCGCCTTTTTATCCTGGTTTGCAACCTGATCAACTACTTGGGGTATTTCAAAAATTTCTTTGATCATAAAGTGGTCAAATCCTTCTTTGCCCACCTTATGACTCTTCACATCAACTTTTTCCCAGCTAACTTTCTCCCTTCGTCCGCTTTTAATGCCAAAAAGTCCAATTGCAGATCCGTCTGATTCAACCATTTGGCCATTTTCAACAACAATCATTTTTGTGGCTAAGTTTGCAAAAGATAAAGTGTCCGAAGAAAAAAGCAATTCACCTTCGCTATTTGTACCAATAATAAGAGGCGATCCGTTTCGACAAGCAATTATTTTGCCAAATTCATCAAGTACAATAATTGTATTTCGCCCATCAAGTTCTAAAAATGCCGCCCTAACGGCTTCTCGAAAGTCTTTAATTTTTTTTAATTTCTCTTCAATCAAGCGAACAATAACTTCAGTGTCCGTTTCTGTTTGAAATTTGAAACCTTTGTTAAAAAGCCTAGATTTTAAAGTTTGAAAATTTTCAACAATTCCGTTTTGTGCAACTACAAAGTTGTTGTGTGTCGATGTATGCGGATGCGCATTTTTTAGAGTAACTCCCCCATGAGTTGCCCACCGTGTATGACCAATTCCTACAGAAGATTTAGGCAGCCCAAGTTCAACAACTTCTCCGATTGCTCCAACTTTTTTAACGGATGCAATTTTACCAAGTGTCAAAACAGCAACACCCCAAGAGTCATAACCGCGATATTCCAACCTTTTGAGACCTTCCAGGATAACCTTTGCCGCATCATGCCGACGGCCAGCATATCCAAAAATTCCGCACATAGAGGGGATTTTATTCTTTAAGAAGCTTTATGTAAAGGATAGTCCCGAGCCTCGATTATCGATATTTCGGGCACCTTTTTATACTTCTTGTTCTTAACTAAATATGGTTTTCCATTTTTTTCAACGACGTAGTAACAAAAACCCTGCATTCGCCGTACAGCCTCATAATCGGCGTGGCCAGGCAAAGAAACTGGATCAACATCGTCAAAGTTAACTGGCGAATCATCAGCTGTCACGAAAAATGTCTTCGAAATATTTGCAACGAGATGTCCCCACTCAGCCGGAATAAATAAAGCATCGCCGGTCCTAACATGAACCGCATATGCCTCATCTATTTCATCATCTTTTGGCTTGCCCCCGTTATCGATTGCTCGCTTCTGAACCAAAACTATTCCTTCTCCAAAAATTACCCAATAAGTTTCATCTAATTTACCAACATGGTAATGTCCATAAGTTTTGATGTACTCTCCTCCAACTGTCCCCGGTTCCCAAACTGTAATATTTCGCTGATCACTTCCTCCTCGAACCATATGGTAGTGAATTGCCAAACCTTGTGCATTTGGGTCCATGAGGACTTCTTGCATTTTTTCCTGAGTTCGAGAAGCATAATGTTTAAGCGTAAAATCTTTCATACTTTACCTTTATTTCTCAGTTCTCTCTCCCTGGCATCTTCATTTCTGCCGGCGCGGCTATAGTCGTCCTCAAGTCTAAATGTCTTACCAGTCTCAGGCATTGAGACCTCGATAACGTCACAGTTGGTTATTCCTTTTATCCTATGCTTTTGACCAACCTCAAGATTATATCCAGTGCCGGCTTTCATCTCAATCTCTTCCATTTCCCCATCTGCTCCCTCCCAACTAAGGAGCGCTCGCCCACTCATCAAGAACCAACTTTCCATCTTTTTATCATGGTATTGAAGAGAAAACCTGTGCCCCTGATTAAAGTGCAGAATTTTCCCCATATATGGCTTACTATCCTCTACCCAATGGATTTCCCAACCCCATGGCTTCTCCACGCGTCTAGCGTACGGTTTATTTACAAACTTTGACTTGTGGGGTTTTGGCTTCGACACTATTTTATTGTCCGAATCTTCGCTGTCGCGCAGAGTAATTACCAATTGCACGCTTAAGCTCAGCCAAGGAAAAATCCGGAAAAAGTAGCTTGGAGAAAAATAACTCTGTATATGTAGTTTGCCAAGGCATAATGCCAGATGTTCGCATTTCACCAGAGGTTCGAATCAAAAGATCGGGGTCTGGCATACCAACCGTCTGCATGTTTTTATTTATCATCTCTTCAGTAACTTGAGATGCTTTTACTCCCTTTTTAACAATTCGCTTCACTGCATCTACGATTTCGTCATGTCCACCATAGTCAATGCAGATATTAAGAAGGTAATCACGGTTCTTGGCGGTATCCTTTTCCATTTTAATCAGCATTTGCTTGAGAGCAGCCGGTACTCTATCTCTCCTACCAAGCCATTTGAACCTAACTCCCTCACTAACAAGTTCTTTTAAATGTCTCTTAAAAAACCAAAGGTATATCTTCATAAGGTATTTGACTTCTTTTTCGCTTCTCTTCCAGTTTTCGGTCGAGAAACCCCAGAGCGTCAATATTCGCACCCCTAAACCCTTCGACTCTCGTACAATAGACAAAGCCGTATCCAGGCCCCTCTTGTGGCCTTCAATAGGCTCAAGGCCGTGCTTCTTGGCCCACCTGCGATTGCCATCTGGAATAATTACGAGGTGTTTTGGGACTTGTACTTTTGATTCTCTGTTGGACATTTTTTCCAAAAAAATAGCGGGCTGATTCTATTTGGTAATGACAAGAATATCAAAAATGCAGCTTGCTTTCAACTTAACTCGCCCGCCCAACAATAAAATCGGCCATTTCTAAATATATTTGCACAAGTTTTTGCTCTTTTGTAATCAAAGTTATCCCTTGCTTTGCACTTTTAACCAAATTAATCTTCGTCTCCTCAACTTTAGATAGTGCTCCGCAAGATGACAAAATATTCTTGACTAAATTAAGATCTTCAACGTTTGCGTCTGGCTTCCCCCACAATTTTTTGAGCTTCTTTCTGTTAAAATCATTTGCCAAACTAAAACCTTTTGCAATAAGTAGTGTATTTTTTCCTTCACAAATATCCGAAAGAATCGACTTACCAATTATTTTTTCATCTCCAAAAACCCCCAGCACATCATCATGAAGCTGAAAAGCCCGCCCGGCATAGTAACCAAATTTGGAAATTGCAGCAAGTTGTGCCCTGGTACCTCCCGCCAGTGTTGACCCAACTGAAAGTGGGCAGATAACGCTGTATTTACCTGTTTTATTGTCCAAAATCTCCCAGATTATTGCCTCTGTAGGCTCCTTTTGTGAGTAGAAAACATCCAAAGCCTGACCAAACCCCGTGTCCAGAGATGACGAAAGAACAAAGTTTAGCACTTTATTTTTAGTCTCCGGATCAAAATTAGACTCACTAATTAATTTGAATGCTTCAAAAGCGGCGATATCCCCAATCAAAATTCCAACAGAAACACCAAAATGCTCACCAAACTTTGAATATTTTTTATGGATGCTGGGCTTTCCACGTCTAATATCGGCCCGATCCATGATGTCGTCGTGGATTAAAAAAAACGAATGCAGTATTTCCAAAGCAAGAGCAATCGGCAAAACTTTTTTTATATCTGCCTTGTTTCCGCGGGCGGATAAAAATCCAAGGTAGACCAAAAATGCCCGCAACTTTTTACCGCCGCGGGTAAACTCTTCTAAGTCACGATAAAAATTGAGAATTTCCCTGTGTTTTGAATTATTCTTTTGTTTCTTTTGGAAAAATTCTTTTCGATATCCTTCGTATTTTATTAAAAATTGAGAAAGTTCTTCCAAAAATAAATTAGTTTTTGGCAATTTATTTACGGCCAACCTTGCCCAGGGTGTGTATTTTTTTGGATTTTTTCGCAGATCTTGCTTAAATTTACCAAAATCCACCCAGCCGCTTTGGTAAATTTCTTTTGCGTTTTGCCTATAAACTCCGTCATAATTGCCCACCAAAATTGCACAATATTCGTTCTCACAATTCTTACCTTCTCTTGCAAAATAGTTAAAAGCGCCAATTTTTTTAACATCAACATGACCAATACCCATTTCTTTTGCCAATGCGCGATCACTTGCCTCCTGGTATGATTCTTCTCCTTTTCCATTTTTTAGAGGGTGAGATATTGCAGTAAAATCCCAAAAACTGTCAAAAAGCCGGTGTTTGCGCTTTTGTAAAAGGACCTGATTTTTGGAATTAAAAAGTAGAGTTACAAAAGCCCTGTGTCGTTTCCCCCTACCCGTATGGCCCTCCTCAAGAGAGGTGTACCCCAGCTTCTTATCGTTTTTAGATACTAAAATAATTTGGCTCATTATTAAGCAACCCAACGCAATCTCAGCTTTTCAATCTGGTCTTGCGGCAGGTTGAATGTTAATTGCCTTTCCGGCACTACTTGCTCAAGGTAACTGACCCTGACACCCTGTGAACGTTGCTGAACCCAATCCACTACTGGATTCATATACATATCCAAAACAGACGCCCCAGATGTAACCCCAACCTTATTAATTCCAGCTTGAAACCAGTTTGTTTGCAATTCTTCTGGATAATCTACGGAGTACGAGGGTATATTTGCCCATTCACCTCTTCGCTTTAACATTTGAGAATTATGACTATCCGAAGAGCCAACAACTACCAAAGCGTCAATTCCTCTTTTAATCATGTCATCGAGCGCTTCTTGTCGATTATGGGTTGCGTAACACAAACCTACTTTATCTGGAACAAATATATCGGGATACTTAACCATCAAGCTCTTTTCGATGACATCGACCTCCATTGGCATCAAGGTTGTCTGGGAATAAACAACCCAATCATGCCCACTACCTAAGTCAATTCTTTTCAAATCTTCCTCACTCTCTATCAAAATGAAGTCCTCACCTCTAACTTTTCCCAATTCCTCAAACTGGCCAAGCACGCTAACCGTTTCTGGGTGCCCATCAACACCGATATAGCCCACCTTCTTACCCGCCATAGCAGAGTTCCTAGCCATTGTTTGCACAGCGATAACCAGTGGACAACTTGTATCAACAATATCATGGCCCATTTCCTCGGCTAATCTTCTGAACTGCGGAGAGACACTATGAGCAGAAATTACGAGCGCAGACTTCCTTGGAACTAAGGTTAAATCGTTTTTTACGCTTACATATCCTCTTCTTCGATACTCAGCCATCTTCGGTACATTGTTTATAAGATCCCAACTTCCGTAAACCAGATGTTTAGGATCAATCTTACCTATGTGATCCGCCTCGACACGAAAACCGACAGCTTCATCACGAATATCCAGAACCTGGTCCAGAGCTTCCACTGCCATATTCACTCCTCCGCATGGACCTCGATTACCAGCAATTAGGATTTCTTCAACAGAAAATTTTGGGGCTTCGGGGACTACGCCCCTGTCTGGGCTCATTGGGAGAAAAGATTATAACTCTAATAGCCAAAAATTGGAAATCGCCGTCCTAATATGCTAAAAAGACCCTCCAGTGAACGAAAGACAACTTATTGCTCACCTAAAAGAAACGCTCCAAAAGCCTCAGATTTTAGAAAACTGGCTGGACGATGATTGCGAGATCATAAATAGAGGTGATCATTTCCAATTGATTACAGTAGACACCTCGTCCGAAAAAGCTGACTTTCCAAGTAATGCGCCCCCATTTGAGATTGGTTACTTCTCAACAGCGCTGTCTTTAAGTGATATAGCCGCCTGCGGTGGGGTGCCAGAAGGAATTATGGTTTCTGTTTCTGTTTCACCCGATTTTGACCCTAAAATAATTGCAGTCTACGATGGTATTAAAAAAGCTGCAAAAGATGCAGTTGCCCCAATCCTTGGTGGTGATTCAAATTCAGCAGGCGAATTCAGTTTATCTGTTGTGAGTCTAGGCAGAGTCGAGAAAAATAGCATTCTCAAGAGAGGAACAGCTCGCATTGGAGACAAAATAGGGGTCACAGGAACATTGGATAAGTTTAATACTGGCTACCATCAATACCATCAACACACACTCATAGATTATCAGCTGATGCTTAGGCAAAGCGCGAAAATAGAAATCGGACAAATTCTTTCCAGATTTTCCCATTTTGCTGGAGTAACAAGCTGCATCGATCTTCCTGATGGTCTTGCCAAAGCTCTAACAGATAACACCAGGGGTAAGTACGGTTACCGTATAAAGGATGACCAAATACCCTTGGAAAATCCCCATACAAACCCTTACAAAACTCGTTTTGAAGCAGCATCAAGACCAGCCGGAGATCTAGAACTTCTATTTACTGCAGACAAAGACCAAGTCGAAAAAATAAATCTAGAGTTTAGACGAAGTGGCTTGGCAGTTCACTGGATTGGGCAAGTGACCAAACAACTTGGAATCACTTTAGAAAAAGATGGTGCACTGCACTCCCCTCAAGTAGAGGGCTTTGTTCACAAGTTCGAAGGATATAAACTATTCTCGTAATGGAAAAAGAAATCATAGAAATAGTAAACAAAAAAGGCCAAGTGGTAACAAAATCAAGAAGATCTACTGCTTACAAAAAGGGCCTACTTCATAAAGCTGTTAATATTTTGATTTTCAACAAAAAAGGTGAAATTTTTTTGCAAAAAAGATCAAAAATAAAATCATCGTTTCCATTACATTGGGACATTAGCTGCTCTGAGCATTTAAAACCTAATGAATCATATAAAGAAGCTGCGCTTCGCGGCCTAATTGAAGAACTCTCCATTAAGACCTCGATTAAAATATTAAGAAAAAAACATCATCAGCAGAGCAAGTTCTACAAAAAAGGACAACAAATCATAGAGAATGAACTTGTTGTCCTTTACCAAGGTACATATGACGGAAAAATAAAAATGGACAAAAATGAAGTTTATAGCGGGAAATTTTTGAGCCTTAAAAAAGTTAAGACTCTTCTTTTAACACCTGAAACAAGGTTCACACCCTGGGCAAAAGATGAATTAGAATTTCTACTTAAAGAGTTCCCTTTTAAAATCCATTAACTACAAACACTCATCTTTACTTAAACTTACTTTTGCAACAAATAATTACGAAGATCAACATTCATATCGCTCACAAAGCCCACACCCTCTGCCATAAGCCTTCTTCTTTGCTCTTGCCAACCATCAAAAGCAAAGTTTGGTGCCACTCTTCCATTTCTATCTACCACTCGATGACACGGCACATCCGCCTGATTATTTGAGTGCAGCATCCATCCAACCTCACGCGCTCCTTTGGGTTTTCCCAAAATCAAAGCAACTTGCCCATAGGTAACAACTTTGCCTTTCGGAACTTTTTTTACAACCTCAAAAACCTTTTCTCTAAAATTTTTCATTCGCCCTTTTTCAATTAAATTTGTTCATCGTCGCTTCAATTCCATCCGCTAAATAAGAATTGACAGCATCGATCGATTTTTCCATTATTTTTGGTAGTTTAAGCACTTCAGAATCACTAAAATCCTCAAGCAAAAAACTTGCCGTTTCTTGCCTTGGATTAATAGGTCGACCCACACCGACCCTGAGTCTTCCAAAGTCTATACCTCCCAGACTTTCAACAATAGAATCAATTCCGTGGTGTCCTGCAGAAACGCCGTCGAAAGCCAAGCGTACTTTTCCAAAGGGCAAGTCAAGATCATCATAGACAATCAATATATTCTTAGAATGAATTTTATAAAACTCGGCAACCGCAACTACCGCCAAACCGCTTTCATTCATAAAAGTTGTAGGTTTTATAAAAACAGTTTTAGCATTTTTACACCAATAACAAACCCAGTCGGGGCTATAACTCCAAGTAAGCCCCTCCGTTGTCAGATACGAATCAGCAATCATAAAACCCAAATTATGTCGATTTTTTTTGTACTTATTTCCTGGATTTCCAAGACCAACAATTAGCTGCATCAGCTAACCACTCTTTCTGCAATCTGTCCAAATACTGGAAATTTATAGATCTTTCCATGTCTTGCTCCTAAAAACCCCAGCAGACAAAAACCCACGATAAGAATCCACAATAAGAATCCCAAAAAGTTAGAAATTACTGAAAAAATTCCCAATGGTGCAAAAAAAATGCCTAATAAAAAATTCAGAATAATAAGGCTCAAAGTGGAGATTAAAGATTGCATTGCATGAAATCGAATGAATTTATCGTCCTGCTCTACCATTAAAATCACAAAACCTGTTACAAAACCCAGTACATATGAAATTGATGCTACTTGTCGACGTGATGAATCAATAATCATTTAAATCAAAGTGAGTTGAGAACTTTTCTCCTCACCTTCTTTTTCTGACATATCAACTTTATCACTAAGTGCAAGTTTAATTGCATTAAAATCTAGCTTTAAGGCATTCATAACTGCCCCATTTCTCAATGCAGCTGCTGGGTGATACATGGGCAATACTATTTGCTTTTTTCCTAAAAAATCTACAACATATTTTTTGCCGTGAACTTGAGAAATTTTTACGTCCGGCAAAAATTTACCCATTGAAAAACGACCCAAGGTAACTATAATTTTTGGACCAATTATCTTAATTTCCTCATCAACGTACCCACAAAAGGCAGAAATCTCATCTGGTTCCGGATCCCGATTTCCGGGCGGTCTGAACCTAACAACATTGGAAATGTAAACGTCCGCCCGCTTTAAACCAATTTGCTCAATCAAGGTGTTTAAAAACTTTCCAGCCAGTCCCACAAAAGGTTTCCCTTCACGATCCTCATAAAATCCTGGCGCTTCACCTAAAAAATAAATCTCAGCATCAGGATTTCCGTCTCCAAAAACAAGCTGCGTTGCACCGCTTCTGAGAGGCAAAGTCACATCCTCATTCATCCTTTTTTTAAGATCATCTAAAGCCTGGATTTTATCCATAAAGTCACACTCATTTTTAGCCAAAAACGGACCTATGTCAAGGGAACACTCGAAGAAGGATGGATTGCATCAACAGAAGGATTTTCTTTATCTAAAGTCGCGCCCAAATTCTCCATTTTTTTCAAAAGGAGCAAGAAACAAGCGTTTGTCCAGCCAAAACCGCTTTGAGTTGGATACCTGTCGGGCACTCCAATTTCTCCAGAAACCACATCATATTTCTCCCAAAGTTGTTCACTTTGTTCAAAAACTTTAATGTTCACTGCCAACCATTTTTTTATAAGCGTTGCAGCCAAATCATCGTATCCATATTTTATAAGCCCTTCCACAATTAAATATTGTTGCAGCGGCCAACCGTTAGGGTAATCCCATTGCAAACCTTTTTGAAATTTTTCAGATTGAACGATACCCCAGTCGCACTCCAAAACTTTCTCAACTACAGAAACCATTTTCTTCACTTGATCATTCCTGGCAAAACCCGCAATCATTGGGAAAAGTCCGGCCACAGTAATTACTGGTACTTGTTTTAATTTGGCAAAATTAAAGTCAAAAAAGAAACCACTTTTCTCGTTCCACATCAGCTCTTCTATTGTTTTTGCCCGACTTCTGGCCAGTTTGTTGTACATTTCTTCTTTTTTAAATTCCTCAAGCAACCCAAATGCCTTTGCCAAATCCCGCTCGTATTGATATAAAAGACAGTTAAGATCAACAGGCAGGATGTTCAAAGCACCCTGCTCAAACCTCACAGTGTTATCCCACCCAGATTCTGCCATTGCCAGCTCATCTGAAATATTAATGTCGTAGTAACGCGACAGGCCCGCATGCACTTTCCTGTGATGAGGGTGGTCCTCAGAGAGCCAAACATTCTCATATTCTTTTTCGACATACCCAATTGCACGTCTGAACCATTTAAAGTCTCGCGTTTTATCAAAAACATCCCAAACCATCTGAGACAAAAACGGAGGTTGTGAACGCGAAAGAAAATACATCCGAGAAGCATTGGGAACAAAGCCAAAACGCTCCACTTCGTAAAGCAGATTCTCAACCATGCCAATTGCTAAATTCTGATGTTTTTTAGATTCAAGAAGTGCCTTAACAACTGGATAACTATCCCAATAAAACTGTTCTTCAAAAAACTTCTCAGCAGGAATGATAAACGGTTTGGGCAAACCAATCAGTGTTCCACTATCCTTTGGATGAAATCTGGTTATTTTTGGCCAATAAGCGTCTATATATTTGAGTACCTTTTGAATTTTTTCAGGGGTTAAGTACTTCTCAGAGGGCATAACTCCATTTAAGAAGATATAGCTGAAGCTAGCAAGAGGCTAAATTATTTTGTAATTGTTTGTAGAAATTATCACCGGGGATCTGCCTTTGCCTTGCTACACTTTGTTTAAAGTGCTCTTATGCAACCGCGGTCAACACCGTACGCACCGCCTCAAGTCTTTTTGGATCAACCTGTGCTTGGGATAAAACGGGAAATTCGCTTATTTCTATTCTTTCCACAAAAAGAATTCTACTTTTTCTTATACTGATTTTCAAATAGCTTTTTCAGCTCATCTACTGTTGTTGCATCCTCTGCTCTCTTGTCCTCTTCTCGAAATTTGACAAGCCTCGGAAACCTCAATGCAAAACCTGTTTCCGTTTTTTCGTCCCATCCGGCAACGTGTATTGGCGATCTTGTTATTTCATCAGCATAAATTTCCAAAACAACCTCAGGCTCTACCCAGTAAGTCGGCTCAACTTTGGACCTAACGCGGGCCGGCTTATGACTGACTCTCAATTTCTTGGCGATCTCATTTATTTTTCTAAACTCATCGTCAGTTAAACCCGTACCAAGTCTACTTATAGATTCAAAAACATCATCACGTTTGTTATAAATGCCAATCAATAGTCCCCCAACCCCAAATTCCGTCCTTTTACCCTTTCCTGCATATACACCTAAAAGTACGCAATCAACAGTGTCTGTTAGATCTCCACTGCTTGCCCGCTTAAATTTAATCCAATGAAAACCTCGCCCACCAGCTTTATATGGGGCATCTAATTTTTTAATCATCAAACCCTCCAAACCCTCACTTATGCACTCATTAAAGAATTCCAATATTTCTTTGGCAGTAGAAATTATTCGTTGCTCTGCAATGCGAATGGTTATGTTTTCCCTGGAAACTACTTTTTCCAGCAGTTTTCTTCTCTCTGCTTCTACTTTCCCAGTAATATCCTCACCATTTAAGTACAAAATATCAAAGGCAAAACTAACCAGTGGAAGCGCTTTAGCTGTTTCTTCTACCTTATATTTTCTTCTCCTCTTTGTAGTTTCTTGAAACGGCAAAAATTCCGAGGTTAACGGGTTATAAGCAATTGCTTCGCCTTCCATAATTACAGACTTTGCCCGAACTTCCTTCAAAACTCCAACTGCCAAATCAGGGAAAGAATGCGTCATGTCCTCTAAATTGCGTGAGAAAATCTCAACTTTGTCTCCATTTTTGTGGATTTGAACCCGGAAGCCATCAAATTTAGGTTCGGCCGCAAATTTGTCTCCCATGCGCTTAACAACTTCATCCGCATTGGGCATTCGCTCCGCAAGAGCAGGTCTAACCGGCTTACCGATTATGATTTTGACCGACGCCAAACCTTTTTCTCCACCTTTGTAAAAAATCTCGGCTACATATCCAAGATCGCTTGTCTTGTTGTAGGCATCTTCAATAACGGGACGCAGCTTTTTGTCTCCAGTTTTAGCAATCGAAAGCGCGTCCATAACCGTTGGGTCACCAATTCCCAACCTCAACGTTCCAAGGGGTATATTTACAACATGTTTTACAGATTTTGGATCGAGCTTTTTTAGAAGCTCTGCCAGTGTGCCAACTTTTTTGTCAACCGTCCCTTCACCACTAAACTTAGCAATTGTTAGAAGATTTTCAAAAACATCGGCAACAGATAAATTACCTGTGTGCTCGTGTTTCTTTGCCAAATCTTGTGCCGCCAAACCCATATTGCCAAGTTTTCTATAATCCTTAATTACCTCCTCTTTCGATTTGTTAAACGCACGGCCAATTGCAACCGCCACTAAATTCTCACTCATCCCAAATTCAATTGGCTCATAAAACGGCGCGACACGACCCTGAAGCAAATAACTGATTTTGCCAACTTCTACGCTTTCAGAGTGGCCAAAAAGATCCGCCATAATGTCGATCAGCTCTAAGCGTTTACTTGTTGCCTCTAATTTTTCCAGATATTCACTAAATTTTGAAAATTTCATCTATCCTATCTTTTCCCGTCTACCAGCTTCCCCTTCAACTAAATACTTTTTCTTCCCCTCTGTGGACAAACTGTATTTCGAAAGTACTACTGGGTCTCTTTCCACTTCTTCGGTTACAAGATCAAAAATACCCGTAAGTCTCAACTTTTTATCTATTACATCACCGCTTTTTGTACTCATCATGTTAAGTGCAACCAAAGGTAGTTTTCTCGCAGGTAGACCAAAAGCCTCCGCATCTGCAGATTTTATTTCTCGCCTTGTTATCCTTTCTACAGCAACTTCAATTGGCCTTCGACCATCCAAAACCGCCTGAGGTTTAAATGGATTTCTGATCATGTCAGCTCGATCCACAGAACTACCAATTAATCTATGTTCAACAAAGGTCAGTATTGACGAATCTTCTATCTTGTACGGGTCTTCATCACTCATTTTAAAATGTGCACTGCTCCTTTTCTTGTACATTTCTTCATATAACTAAGCCGCTTGCTCCGCTTTTCGTGAACGTGCCGGCGTCCATGTTTGTCCTCTATCCAAACTAAAATCAAGCCGTTCTGATGGAATAGGGCGGCGGGTTGCAACACTAAGCGAGATACCAGTAAGTTGTTCTTTTTCTCCAAGCCCAAAATCCTTAGCTACTTCTGGCATTTCATTTAGACGAAATCGAAACAATACACCCTCCCCCTCATTACCCGGATTGGCCACATTTGCACTATCCCATCCAGTAAAAAAAATAGTGCCGGGCTCTTTGGATCTTTTTCCGCTTGGTTGTAAACCTTGTTGAGATATGCTGGGAAGCTTAATACGACTAGTCCCATGATACGCATATTCGTAAACTTCCGATTCGTCGTTAGGAACGATCTCATCTTTTAGACTGTCTACCAATGTTTTAATCTCTAGTTGTTTTTTTTCATACCCTGCGTTTTGTTTTTCTACAACTCGCTCTATAATTCCTTTCAAATATTGCCCTCCTGACTCCTGGACCTGTCTTTTTGAAGATAATGTAAAATATCCTTCTTTCCCAGTTTCCACAACAGAAATGCCAGTTGAAACTTCACCAGCCTTGCGACCAACGATACCTTCTCTATCAAAAGACAATTCAAATTGAACCCTGTCATACTCACTAGTATTTAAGAGGAAATTAAAATTAGTATCTCTATCTAATTCTGGTGATTCACTATAAATTCTTTTTAAAGAATCTCTCATGTTATTTAGCGAAATTGAAGCAGTTTCTTTATCAGCTAAAGGAGGAGTGGATAATCTTATGGTCAAACCAGGAACATGTCGAATACTAGAACTTTTAGTTTTTTCTTCCTGGTAGCAAGCCTTAATGTATAATCCAGTTTTCTCGTCAAATATACCATCCGTAATATCCCCTCCCTCTTCCCCATAGGAAATATTGTAAGCAGATCGTTCAGAATCAACGGAAATTTTTGTCATAAGATCACAAATCGACTCCATTGTTTCCTGCTTTACTGGCTCCACTTCTGCATTTTCTGTTGGGGGTTTTTGATCTGAAATATCAACTGTTTTATCTGCTTCAAGTCCTTGGCAGTCGTCTTCAAAACTATTCTCAGATACAGACTCACTGGTTACACTAACACGCCTAGTCTTAATTTTTCCAAGTAATTCGTTAAGCCGGGAAACTTTAGACTGGCCATCTTTTTGTACAAATTTCTCCTCTGGCTTGTTAACATCATTTACATTCGCTTCCTTCTCCCCTAACCCAAGCTCACTCATAAATAATATCGTACCTTTCTCCTACCGGAGAATGTAAACTGCTCCTTTCGTACTACCCTTCTTCTTCACCAACTTTTTCTTCTGTAAATCCTTCATGTCTCGCAAAATAGTGTCATCGCTGAAATCTCGAAGAACATTTCTCCACTGTTTGTTGTTTATAGAACCATTGGCCTCCATAAATTCAACTAGCTTTACTTGTCTACTGGAAAGTGCAATCTGGCCCGTTCTACCTTTGAGCTTGGAGTCCAAAGAAAGCTTTTGAACTTTCTTTTTAACTGCGTCCAGTTCTTCTGCCAAACCCTCGCAAAAATATTCTAGCCAGCCTGTTAAGTCCCTCTCTGATAAACTATTTACTTTTTGGTTGGAAACCGACTGAAGGATTTCATAATACCTCTTAGCATTTCTATCGAAATACTCCTCGATTGAGAAAAACTTTTTAATGTCGTAGCCTTCGCGAAATAAAACAAGAGTAGCAAAAGCCCTGCTTGCACGGCCATTACCATCAACAAAAGGATGAATGAAAGCCAAAACGTAGTGCGTAATCCCAGCTTTAAGAACAGGATGTACATCCTCAGCATCAACAGAGTTGAGCCAATCCATAAAATCAGTTACTAATTTTTTTACCTGTGGAGCTTCTGGTGGTTTAAAGCTGACCTCACCAGTTTTAGAATTCTTAACAACAACTTGATTTAGGCGATAAACGCCAGATGTTGCAGCTGGCAGTACTTTATCAACTGTTAGCCTGTGAATAGCCAACAAATCCCGCTCACCAACATCTCTTTTGGCTTTTTTATCAATATAGTTCAAAACTCTTCGATAGTTCAAAACCTCCTGAATATCTCGATCCCTCGCATCTATAATTTCACCTTCCAGAACCGCAGCAACTTCCCCGGTATCCAACTCGTTGCCTTCAATATGGGTTCCATGATGAACTGTACGTATAATCGCCTCTTGTCGAAAACGATCCTCATAAGCGGGTACAAGTGGGGCACTTTCAATGACCTCCCGAGAAGCCTCAATACGGCCAATGTATTTGAGAATTAAATTAGATACTTTATATTTAGGTGCATACACTACTTAATTATCGCACATTTCCCGCAGAATTTGAAGTCACAGAATCAGCTAACAAAGCTTCTATTGCAAGTTTACAATGAACTAACTCTCGTGCTCTTAAAGTGGAACCTGGACCTAAAACAATCATCCTATTGGCGTCTTCAAGATCAATAGTCAAAATATTTTTCATGACTGGTTCTACTCCACTCAAGGTGAATTGTTGACCAATCTCGCCGATGGCAAATACACCAACATAGCTTAAGACTTTGGGCCGAAAAGTAACTTTATCGAGTAAAGTTCTAGGAAGCATCTTGCCCTTTGCTTCAAGAAGATCACATAAAATTTGGCGTGACCCCTGTGACCTCTGTTGTAAATCACCAGGTGCATCATAATGTGAAGCTAGTTCTTGATTCATTTTAAATCTCAACAATTTTGGCCTTTTTAAAAATTTCTTTGGGAATACTTTCTTTTTCTGCCGCCGTAATTATCGTCTGCTGATTGCCAATAACCGAAAGAACCGTGTCCCTGTGCTCCCAATCAAGCTCACTAAAGATATCATCAAGTGCCAAAACTGGTCTTGTGCCTCGTTTGACCTTAAAGTACTCAAGTTCAGCTAATTTAAGTGCCAAAACCGCCATTCTCTGCTCACCCCGTGAGCCAAAAAACTCCAAGTCGCGTCTCTTGAATTTGAATCTAAAATCATCTCGATGGGGCCCAGACAGGGTAATGCCGGCCGCGATATCACGTTCGCGATTTTTAATAAGTTTCTCCTCCGTCACCAAACTTTGCTTAAGTTCCCAACCCAAGTCTCCAATTTTTCCCAAAGTCTCTCCTTGTTCCACAAAATTTAAATATTCAAAAAATTCACTGCGAGCTTTGGAAATATAATTACCATGTTCCAAAATTCGCTCATCCCAAAATCCAAGCTCAAGTGGCTTAGATTTGCCATCTGCTATTCGCATCAAAACTTTATTTCTGCGGCTGACAACCTTGCCATACGCTGAAACCGCTCGCCAATAGCGACTATCAATAGATGAAAGAAACCGATCCAAATGATGTCGCCGAAGTGAAGGCGAACCGGAAACCAAATCAAGATCCGTTGGGTCAAAAACAACAACAGAAAAAATCTCTACAAAGTCAACTAGCCTTTTTTTAATTGCCCCCTCAAAAAAAGATTTTGCAATTCGCCTGTTATCAATGACTTGAAAATTTACGACAAGTTGATGCCGGTCCCCATCTTCTACCTCACCTTCAACCTTACTATCTGCTTGACCAATTTTTACTAGATCCAATTCAGTATCTACTCTGGTGGGTCTTATGCCGGAAATTAGCGCCACCGCTTCCAAAATATTGCTCTTACCTGCCCCGTTTTTACCCACAATCGCTGTTAGATCTGGAGCAAAAACAACTTTTTTAATCGAAAAGTTTCGCCAATTCGTCAAACCCAAAGAATTAATCTGCATCTATTTCCACTTTCGACTAAGGTACCAAAAAAATCCGCTTGAGCTGATAAGTATAGTACCGATACCAAACAACGTACCTAAGTAACCAAATACAACTTCAGAAATGGCAGCCACGGGAGAAGCGATTGAGGCAATTAAGGTTGCCAAAATAATATTGGCGCCAAAAACAGTTCCTTGATGGGTGTGCGGAATCTTTTTTTGCAGTGCAGTTCGAGATCCTATCATCGTCAGAATAACCCCAAACCCTAACGCAATCAGAAAAGGCGCACTTAAAATTTGCACCACAAATCTCGATAAAATTTCCAGCTTAATAAGAACTGAATAACAAACTAGCCCCAAACCGAATACCAAATTTCCGACATAAAGAAGCATAAACTCTCGCGTTTTAGGTCTATGTGTAAAGAAAACACCTCCAAGGACTCCAATTGCAATTAGTGGAAAAATAATAAGAATAGTTCGCTTCAGGGAAAATCCTACGATTTCAACAAAAAATCCCGGACCTAGCGTTATTCCGAAAAAAATAGCTCCCTGAATTGCCGAAAATACAAAGAAGAATAACATCGTTCTTTCTGACCTGAAGACATAATCAAAACCTTTCCAAATATTTTTAATTCGCAAAGAAATGGATCTTTCTTTTGGTTTTGCAACAGGATTAAGCTTAGGCAAGAAAAATGACAGTACTGCAGCAATAACCAACAGCACATCACAGACAATTAATGTCATCTGGCTTCCGGAAAAAAAATAAACAATAGCTGATGCAAAAAGCCCCAGCAATACTCCACTAGCCAAATTAAATATGAATATTGAATTGGCAACTAAAAGTTCGTCGCTTGAAACCAGCTGAGCCGTTGCCGCTCCCGACGCCGGAATAAAAAATGAATTACCAGCAAAATATAAAAAGGCAAGAGAAATTGACGCGTAAACCACGCTCTGGTTTAGGATTATTACCAAAACTACCAGGGCTATAAACAAATTGGCCAAAATTATTATTTTTCGCCGATCGAATATATCAGCAGCGAGACCCGCAAATGCCATAAAAAGAAAAGATGGAATAGTCAGCGATAAAACCACACCGGAAACCCCCAAGTT
This sequence comes from Candidatus Curtissbacteria bacterium, assembly GCA_038326365.1. Lineage (GTDB taxonomy): Bacteria > Patescibacteriota > Microgenomatia > Curtissbacterales > GWA2-41-24 > JBBQJY01. The sequence continues at coordinate 49,857 of JBBQJY010000002.1, forward strand.
ACTTCCCGTTTTCAAAAACACCGAAACGATCAGAGCCAAAACCAGAAAAGCCGATGCTGCCTGGCCAAAGAAAATTATCAACGAGAGAAAGAAGAAGTCACGTCGTCTCAAGACTTTTAAATAAGTACTAAAGACATTAGACATTTTAAGGTTTTATAGTGAGTACCTGACAATTGGGGCAAAAGTGAGCACTACGTCCATCCATTTTTTGCCTAACAATTTTTGTCCCGCAGCGCTCGCAAGGTTTACCGGTCATATGATAAGCCTTGGCAAAAGTTAGATACAAGCCACGCTCTCCCAGACCGTCTACAAAAGAATTGGCACTAGATCCACCTTTTTCAATTGCCAACTTAAAACTTTCAATCAAACCCTTAAAAATTGCACGGAAATCATCGTCTTTCAAAAACCCCAACGCTCCCTTAGGGTGCACTTTGGCCCTCCACAGTGCTTCGTCGCTATAAATATTGCCTACTCCAGCTACAAAAGCTTGATCCATCAGGAGCTTTTTAATTGTTGCCTGAGGTCTCCTACTTTTTAAGTCATTTATTCTTTTTAAAAACGCAGCAGCCGTCATCTCCATCGGATCCGGACCCAAAACAGTCCCAATCGCACTCTTGATTGATTCTTCATCTGCCCTTGTCACTTTCACCCACCCAAATTTCCTCATGTCGTTAAAAAATAGATGCCCTTCGTTCGTAAACGCAAAGGTTGCTCTCGTTGTGCTATTAGGAACCGGTTTATTTAAAGGTGGAATCGGGTGCCCTCCCCCAACTCTAATTTTTTTATCTTGATATATAAGCTGGCCTGTTAATTTTAGGTGAATAACAACCGAAAATTTGCCTGAAAGGTCAATAATTATTACCTTGCCCATTCTTCGCACACCCTCAACTTTGGCACCCCTTATGTCGTCGATAGAAAATCCGTTCCAATAAAACTTGGGTTCCCAATCATACTCAACTGAGTCCAAAGTCAAACCTTTTATGACTTTATTTAGTGATTCAACAACAACTGTGACTTCCGGCAACTCAGGCATGATTAAAGCTTTGCAAGCGTTCCTTTCTTTTTCGACATATTAAGCATATAAGTAAAAAAGGCAATCGCCAACGAAAAATAAATCACATTTAAAACAAAAGCGATGGTAAATTCACCAAAATTAAACATATTTGTGCCCAAAGTATACCTCATACCTTCAAATACGTGAGACACGGGCAAGAACCAAACAACTTGCTGGAAAAACTTAGGTAAAACCGAAACTGGATAAAAAACCGCGGCAAACGGCTGAATCGCAAACGGCAAAACCCACGTTAGCGGCCCCGCCGAATGGCCCCATTTCGTTATAAGTCCAATGCTAAAAATTCCAAGAGCTCCCGCAAATATCATGAGATTAATCCAAAATAGCACAAGAGCCAAACCCAACGAAAATATATTAAACTGATAAAAAATAATAGCAATTGCAGCCATGGCTCCGAAGGAAATCAAAAGCTTCATTACCGACACCACAATCAACCCTCCAATAAACTCAACCGTTGTAAGTGGTGTGGCCAACATATTAACCAAATTTTTCTCCCAAAGCTCATACATAAAGTCAATTCCAATTGATGACCCCGCACGCTCAAAAATGACCCATAATATCATGCCACCCAAAAAAAATGAGGCCAAAGCTGAGGATTGAACCTTTACATAATTTGACAGGAATCCCCACATAACAAGTCCCACAATTGGAAAAATCAGCAAATCAGCAAATCTCTCCAAATGATGCATTGTTAAGTAAAAATGCCTCAAAATTATCGCGTAAACTCTAGTTAGCGACATCTTTCCTCCTTGAAAGCTCGATGAATACTTCTCTTAAATTTGGCTCTTTCGTTTCAAGTTCCAACTCTTTTCTGGTCAGCTCCAAAGGGCTGCCCTGGGCAATTATTTTGCCGTGATTTATAAAAACGACATTATTTGCAACCTGCTCAATTTCCCACATATTATGAGAGGTATAAAGAATTGTCATTTTCTCCTCTTTTTGAATTTTCTTGATTAAACCAATGCCACGATCCACAATGTCCGGATCCATGGAGGCCATAGGCTCATCAAGAAGAAGCAGTTTTGGCTTATTAACTAATGATTTACAAAAATTAGCCCTTGCGCGCTGCCCCAAAGAAAGACTCCTTATACTTCTATTTTTTAAATCCGTCAGATCCAGCTCTTCTAGGACTTCCAAAACCCTGAGCTTTGGACTTTTAACTTCGTAAAGGTGTGCGTAAATCAACAAGTTTTCAAATAAGGTTAAATTCCAAGGCAGTACATATTCAGCAGAACAGTAGTTTACATTTTTCATAATTTCTACTCTATTCTTTTTAATATCCTTACCAAATATTTTAATGTCACCTGAGTCTTTCTCAACAACTCCCAAGAGACAATTGATAGTTGTCGATTTACCTGCTCCATTTGGACCAAGAAAACCAACGATTTCTCCCTCGTCAGCAGTAAAGGAAATTCCGTCAACCGCAACAAATCCATCAAACTTTTTAACCAAATTTTTAACTTCTAAAACTGGATTGTCTTTCGCCATAGAAAGATTTTAACGGAAATCAGGCACTAAAAATAGGCTAAGGCTTTTTAGAGGGAAGTTGAGTGTCGTTTTTGAAAAACTGCCGCATTGCTTGTCTTAATCTATTTTGCTCTCGGGTAGTCTCTATCCCAATCACCTTGGGGTCAGTCTGCATTTGATTTGATTCATCTCCCCAAGAGTAATCCGTCTCGAGCGAACGAGATTCTAAAAGATAATCGCCGTATCCGCCGCTTGGAAGCGAAGCTAATTCTCCGTGAAGTCTAAATACGTTTGGAATTCTGACTCCACCTCTTTCGGCCATACCTCACTTTAGCGCTAATTTTTTATAATGATCAAGTTTATTTAATTTTATTCTCTACAAATTTTTTTATCTCTTCCTTAAATCGTTCCTTGCTAAATTTCTGCGCATGATTTTGTATAAACTTGCTGTCCCACTCACCCTTTTTCTCTTTTGCAAGAAAAACGCTAATTGCCACCGCAAAGGCACCTGGCTTTAAATCCTCAACCAAAAGCCCAGTCTTGCCATCAATCACTGTTTCCAAAACACCACCTTCAGCAAGTGCAATTACCGGTTTACCCGCAGCCATCGCCTCAACCGGCACGATTCCAAAGTCTTCCATGCTAGCCGGAAAAATTAGCGCTCGACACCCTTGATAAAGTTTGACAAGTTCGCGATCGTCCACATCTCCCAAAAACTCAACACTCTCCCCTGCCATTGCACGAAGACGGGCTTCATCGCGTCCGGTTCCAACAATCTTCAGAGATACTTTCAAATTTGTACAAACCTCAATAGCTAGGTCCACGTTCTTGGCTCCAACTAAACGTGAGACAACAAGAAAATATTTTCCGATATTTTCCGATATTGGGTTTTGGGCTTCGAATTTTTCAACATCAACCGGCGGATAGATAACAGTAGACTCTCGCCTGTAAAACTTCTTTATTCTTGATGCGACCTCTCGGGAATTGGCAACAAACCAATCAACTCCTTGCGCAGCTTCAAAGTCATAAACACGCATAAAATGATTAACAATTGCCGCATAAACCCGAACCAACCAATATTTTTGAAAGTTAGAAGCCGTCGGATAACCGTAAAGATATCTCGGCGGCGTATGACAATAACAAATCTCAACAGTACCCTTTCCTTTTTTAAATCCTTTCGTTACATACCAATTGCTCGAACCAATTACCACATCAAATTCACTAAAGTCGAAACTATTCCAAACCAGTGGTGCAAGAAATCTCATTGGGCTGTGCAATTTGCTTGCAAAAAATGGCACCTTTTGTGCCCAAGAAGTTAGTATCTTTTTACCTCTTAGCCTTTTATACGCTGGCGACCCTTCTCTATAAAAAGCAGTGTAAATCGGAGCATCTGGCCAAATTTCAGATAGTGCCAACAAAACTCTCTCCGCTCCTCCAAATTCATTTAAATAGTCATGAACAAGTGCAACTTTCATGTAACTAAACTTCTCATGATCTTTTCGTTAACTTCTCTTAAACTCTTCAAAATTAAATTAGCCCCTTCGGGATATTTCTTTGTAAATCTAATATCCGGAATAAAAATTACTTTCATTCCCCCTGCTTTTGCTGCCAATACTCCATTTACGGAGTCTTCCAAAACTAGACAATTTTTGGGCTCCACTCCCAATTTTTTGGCTGCAATTAAAAAAACTTCTGGGTCCGGCTTTCCCCTGCTTTGGACAAGATCTTCTTCGGCAACAACAGCCATAAAGTTCCCCTCAATCCCAAACCTTTTTAGAGCAGGATCAATAATCTTTTTAGTTCCCCCACTTGCAATCGCACACTTAAGACCAAGCTTTTGTGCCAAATCTAATAGTTCTTCTGCTCCCTCCATCAGAGCCATACGATCATCAAACAGAACTTTCGCAATTGCCCTTCGCTCAACAAGCAAATCCTCAGGATCTCCACCCAAATTATATTTTTCTTTTAAAAACTTCATATTATCCTGACCCAAATGGCCCATCATTTTGATTTGGTCCCCAGCCTCCAAAACCTTATTTCTACGCTTAAAAAACTCATCATAAGCCATGTGGATCAACTCTTCGGTGTTAACAAGAAGTCCATCAAAATCAAAAATTAATGCTTTTATGTTGGATTTCACTAAATCAATTCTAGCTGATCGGAAGTATTTTTCTCACTTTTAGTTTGTCTTGGATCAATTAAAAAATTCTCCGAAGAAATTGAATTGTTCTGTTTGCCTGTTAGTTTTGCAACTATGCTTTTAAATCCGAGTTCCTCGTATTCACCAATAACTCGCTCGAGGTCCATCTCAAAGCTTAAATCCTCAATCTTACATCCTAAATTAATGGAGGCATCCAACTCGATCAACTTTTTAGCCGCAATTGCGTTATCTCGTCCAGCTTCTAATTTTGTTCGAACTTTCTCTGCCGTTTTCGATATATTTTCATAAATTCCCTCAACGCTCCCGTACTTCTGAATTAAATCGCTGGCAGTTTTTGGACCAATACCGGCAACTCCTGGAATATTATCGCTAGGGTCTCCAGTTAACGATTTCCAATCGATCATTTGCTTTGGAGTTACTCCATATTTTTGGGCAACTTCTTCTGGCCCAAACAAAGTCGCGTCTTTAAGGTTCCATCCAGGTGCCTGAACCTTTATCTTTTTGTCTATTATCTGTAGTAGGTCGCGATCTCCTGAAACGACTACTACTTGCGCTACACTTGGGCCCAGTTGTACAGCAATTGAGGCTAAAAGATCATCAGCCTCATAACCAGCCTTTTCGAAATACTTGATGCCAAAGGCATCCAAAACTTTTTTTACCTTAGGCAGTTGTGGGTAAAGATCCGCTGGAGGTGCCACTCGATGCGCCTTATACGCCTGGAATTCGACATGTCGAAAAGTCGGAGCGCGAGTGTCAAATGCCGCTGCGATATGGGTTGGCTTAAGCTCGTCCATTGCCTTAAAAAGCATGTTACTAAATCCAAAGACGGCGTTTACATTTATCCCATCTTTGGCAGTCAGAGGTGGCAGTGCATGATAGGCCCGATGAAACAAATTGTTTCCGTCAATTAACAAGAGAATTTTATGCTCTGGCATTAAGCAATTTTAACACGATGACTATTTAAGCCTGAGCAGGTTTAGAAGCTTTTTTGGGCCGACTAAATTTTACTTCGCCATTTGTATGAGGTTTAAGGCCAACAATCTTTTCAAAGTCATCGCTCTCTAGTGTTTCCCTGTCCAGAAGCGCTTCTGCAACTTTGTCTAAAACTTTCTTATTTTTAACCAGTGTTTCTTTGGCCTTTTTATAACCAGTATCAATCATTTTTTGGACTTCACGGTCGACTTTTGCAGCAGTGTCCTGAGACATTTGTGGACTCTCCCCTGTTGGCCAAATTCCAAACTGCGGCCTCGCCTGCATTACAGTTGGGCCAAGATCACTCATTCCAAGCTCCTCTACCATCGCTCGAGCAATATTTGTGGCAACTTGCAAGTCAGAAGATGCACCGCTGGTTAATTCGTGGAAAACCAACTCTTCAGCTGCGCGACCACCAAGGGCCATCGCGATCCTATCAAGAAGCCTTGTTTTTGTTTCCAGATTTCTATCAAACTGCGGATGAACTTCAGTATGCCCTCCGGTATTTGCCCGGGCAACAATTGATATTCTGTGAACCGGATCAACGTTTTCCAAAAAGTGGGCAACAATGGCGTGACCGCCTTCATGGTAAGCCGTCATTTTGCGCTCTTCCTCGCTTTGCATCCTCTTCCTTTGAGGTCCCAGTTTCACCTTAGTAGCGGCCTCTTCTAAGTCAACATTTTCAATTTCTTTTCTTGCTTCGCGCGCCGCCAGAATTGCCGCTTCATTGAGCATGTTGGCAAGATCTGCTCCACTAAACCCCACAGTACGCCTAGCAATTTTATCCATGTCTGCAGTTTTAGCAAACGGCTTACCTCTCATGTGAATCAGAAGTATTGCCTTTCTGCCTTCGATGTCTGGCAAATCCAGAGCCACACGCCTATCAAACCTTCCCGGCCTGGTCAGTGCCGGGTCCAACATATCGGGTCTGTTTGTGGCAGCCATCACAATTACATTTTCGTTTGGTGCAAATCCGTCCATTTCCACAAGAATTTGATTTAGGGTCTGTTCTCTCTCGTCGTGTCCTCCACTAAAGCCCATACCCCGTATTCGGCCGATTGATTCCACTTCGTCTATAAAGATAATTGACGAACTCTTTTTGGCTTGAGCAAAAAGATCTCGCACACGAGCAGCTCCCACTCCAACCAGCATTTCCATAAACTCGCTACCAGCAACAGAAAAAAAAGGCACTCCTGCCTCACCGGCAACTGCTTTGGCAAGCAAGGTCTTGCCGGTTCCAGCCGGACCTACTAAAAGTACACCTTTCGGAGTCCTGGCACCAATGGCCCGATATTTCTCTGGATGCTTTAAAAAGTCGACAACCTCTTGAAGTTCTTGCTTGGCCTCATCAACACCCGCTACATCTTTAAATGTAGTTTTAGGCATGTCTTTGGTAAACTGCTTAGCCCGCGATTGACCAAATGAAAATACACTCGATGCGCCCTCTCGAGCTTGTCGAAAAATAAAGAAAAAGAAAAGAATAATAATCCCCAAGGGTAAAAATGTTGTCAGAATTGTCAGCCAAGCATCTGAAACAGATCGATCTTTGACCACTATTTCTACTTTTGTTGGATCAACGCCGGAAGCCTGAAGCGCCGCAAACAGTGATTCTTTATCCTCTTTTCGAGATGTATAAATCTTGCCGTCTTTAAGATGAATGCTCAGTTTATCTCCATCAATTTCGATATTTTGAACTTGATCCCCTTTAACATCGTTGATAACCGTTGAAATTGGCTCAACCGGCAAAAACCGGTCAACCGGGTTAGAAGTTAGCGCAAAAAAGAGAAAGATAATAAGGCCAATTGCCCCATAAATGGCAAATCCACGCCAAGATGTTTTCTTGCCCATTTTAGGTAGACTTACGCGATGAATTGGACCTTTTTTAGAGTTAGAACCCGTGCTTTTGATATCCTCTTTTTCTTTAGATTTCATTTGGAATTTGAACAGTTATTCTATCACTTAAGCAGCCGAATTGCCAGGTTAAACGCTATTATTTTCGAGCAACGTTACTTTTATGCTTAAGCCACGAACGAAGAGCATATTCTCTTAAATCACCAAAACGCAAAATAAAATCTGGTACCAAATCTCCGCGATCTATTTTTTTCTTAACTTCTCCAATAAAAGCTTCACCAGTCAGCTCATCTATATAAGTATCTAAAGCTTCTCTTCTCAGACCCATGATACTAGCCCCCTCTATTCTAGCCTTAGCTTTTGCATCATCTTTATCTTTTGCAAGCACTAATATACGAATTCCCCTTTCTTTTTCAGCTATTGGCGCAACCCACGCACTAAAAGTTTCACCCTCCGGTGGCATGTGGCCTTCTTTAAAGTCTGGAGTAATACCGGGAGCATATATCGACTGGTACAAAAATCTTGACTGTTTACCCTCTCTATCTAAAACATTTGACACAATGTACGTCCTATCATCAAAATCAGGAAACTGCTGAGATTCTTGAATTGCATGAGCAGTTGCTACACCATCTAATAATGGAAGTCGCCTAAATCTCTCTGGGAATATTGGTTTTAATTTTTCCTCAATATCCCGATAAGTTGCACCTTTTGCGTCTATTGACTCAACCATAGTGCGAAATTATATACCTTTAGGAGAAATATTCAATCTTCATAGCGCGCTTGACATCTTTTAGTGTCTTTTGGGCTTCTTCCCTAGCCTTTTTTGTTCCATCAACTAAAATCTTCTCAACTAGTCCGGGTTGTTTTTCAAATTCTGCTCTTCGTTTTCTAATGGGCGCGAGAAACTCTTCCAAAACATCAACCAGATACTGCTTAATTTCTACATCACGAACTGTACCCTTTCTATATTTATCTTTAAATTCTTCAATTTTCGCTTTGTCACTTCCAAACGCATCCAGATAAACAAAAACAGGGTTACCCTCCACATTGCCCGGCTCGTCTCCATGAATTCGATTAGGATCTGTATACATCCCCATTACTTTTTTCTTTAAATCGTCAGTGCTTTCTGAAAGAAAGATTGTATTGCCCAAACTTTTGCTCATTTTTGAACTTCCATCAGTTCCAGGTAGCTTTCCCACCCTTCCAATCAGCGCTTCTGGCTCGGGGAACAAGCCCTGTTTAATCATGTTAAATGTTCGGGCAATCTCCCTCGTCTGTTCTAAATGTGCTTCTTGATCCTTTCCAACCGGAACCAAATCTGCTTTAACGCACAAAATATCAGCGGCTTGATAAATGGGGTAATTAATAAATCCCAGACTGTATTGATCGCCCAGGCCCTTCATCTTGATCTCGTCTTTAATGGTTGGATTTCTTAAAGCTCTATTAAACCCGACGTACATGCTGAAAAGAGCAGCAAGTTCATAAATTTCCGGTACCTGCGACTCAGCAAAAAAAACTACGTTTTCTGGCTCTAATCCTGCCGAAATGTTATCAAGTAAAACCTGTTTTGTATTTTCAGCTATATCCTGGTAGTTGAGATTAAGAGTCGTCAAAGCATGAGTATCTGCCAAAATCACATATGTTTCGTACTCATGCTGAAGGTGAATACGGTTCTCCAGCGTCCCAACGTAATGCCCCAAATGCAGCTTACCTGTAGGAGTATCTCCAGTTAGTATTCTCTTTTTCATCTCCTAGTTGATTATAACTTAATACAAATGACCTCTCATCCTTTCTGTCACATAGTCATCTTTTATTGTCTTACAATCCTCGCATTTTTCTACATGAGAATTTAAATCATCCAAAAACTCATGAATACCCTTACCTCGAACTCTAAAATCAATTACGCACATTCTTTCCACGAGCAAATCCTCAATAAGAATCTTGTCTGGATGTTCGCTCCCTTCCGGAATTACACGTAAGGCAGGACCCAAATCGGACAAATATTCAACTAAATGATCGCCTTCTTTACTCATAATTAACACCTCCTTTCATACTTTTCTCCACTAAAAAACTCACCGATTGGTGAGTTAAGGACTTTGGACGCGCTTAAACTACCAACCGAAGTTAGTCAGTTCTGCGCCACCAAGAGTTACTTCTTGCGTCCACAGATAAATTGTACTTGTTGACTTACTAGTTGTCAAAATGTCTATATTTGATTTCAAAAAATCAAAGATATAAAATTTGCCCCCATGTCAGAAAAAAAGCCGGGAGCCGAAATAGCATTTCTTCATATCAGCCCTATTTATGCACCCTTAGCCCAAAAATGGCCAATAGATTTAGAAAAGTGGATCGCAGAACCAGAATGGAATGGACCGCATGTGATTGTATATATCACACCCGGATCTAACTCAATAAAAACTGAAAATGGTCCTATAACAGCCAAATTTCCCGAGTTTCAACCAGGGCTTATAAGACTTGGCGAAAATCACAAAGCAATCGCCCTTGCCAGAATTATCCACAGAAAAACAAAAGCAACAAACTCCAATACTTCTCAAGAACGAAAGTTAGTCCAAGACCGAATCGACGGAAAATTAAAGCCAGAATCAAGTCTCGAAAAACAATTTGCCGTGTGTCACTTGGTGTTTACAGACTTGATCTCCCTAGATGGAGACGATTTGAGACTGTGGCCTTTAAGCTCGCGAAAAAAGAAGCTCGAAAATTTTCTGTCCACACTCCGCGAAGGTCAATCAGAAATTTATCAGTCACCCTACTCAGCAGATCTAGGCGCAATGATGCAAAAGGCAAAAAATCAAGGTTTTGCTGAAGTCGTCTTTAAGAGAATTGACAGTGAATATAGGTTGAAATCTGGGACAGACCATAATTGGAAAAAATTCAAAACTGAACGAAATCCCAAATAGTATATTTCCCCACAGACAAGATAAACTTTTTTTGCGCCATCTCAAGTCCATGTTTTAAATCTCCAGAGCCCATATGCACATTTTGAAGATTCATAACATTATTATCTATATAAAGAGGCAGACCAACTAAAATTGGACAAACAGCACCAACAGCAACACCTACAACTCGCAATACCTCCTCAGGCTTTGCCAATTCACTCTTGCCTCCAAACTTTGTTCTGATTTTTTTAAAATCCACGCGATCGCTGCCTCTGAGTGCCAAAGCTATAAAAGACCCGTCGGCAACTCGCACAATCAATGTCTTAACCACCTGATCCAGACTTATTCCAGCATTTACCACGTCGGCAACAGTAAAAGCCTTTTGGTCTAAGTTAACTACCCTAAAGGGCAGTTTTAGGTCCCGCAGGTGTCTCTCTATTTGTTTTAGGTTTGCCACTTAATCCTTCCCTTTCTATTATGTCACCCAAAATCCTAGATTGAATTGCTCTTCTTCTCTTTATCGCCTCTTCACTCTCACCCGTAACAATCTTTCCAGCTTCCTCCTTGGCACCGGCAATAATGACCATCGCCCGAGACAATTCAGGGTCATCCGCGATCAATCTAAGTTTATCTCTCTCTATAATGCTTATTTCACCCGCCTTTCTAATTTTTCTCCACAAAAAAACCCGCCTATCTGGCGAGTCTTGTCTTGGTATTGGGTTGAAAAACCTACCTACAAAACTCGCCTTAGCGAGTAAAGTAGAAGAAAAAGGTTTTCAAACTAACCAACATGTACAAATGAGCAGACGCTTCCTAAACAAATAATAAGAGCTTTTCAGCTAATATAATAATAGCAACTTAGCAGATCAGTCTGCCCTCTGCTAAGCCTTTCACCTCAAAAGAGCATTACTCTTTTACCCCTAAATTATATCAATCCAAGACCGTAAGTGTCAACTTTTATGGCAGCAAGCCTACTCAAGTGCCAGTAGCAGGGGTGGGGATCGAACCCACGACCTTGGCGTTATGAGTGCCACGCTCTGACCGACTGAGCTACCCTGCCAATTGTGTGAATTGTATCAAACAAAAAAAGACCCTACAACTTATTTGCTTCTTGCTAGGTCAATACTCTTCATTGTCACCTGCCGCAATAACTTTCCAAGTTTTCTCTCCTGCACCTAAACCCTCATCCATAACCGTTTGGATAGTTGATGTATAAATTAGCATGCCGCCAATATATGCATCCGATATTCTTCTTTTAATATATTTGTCGATTTGGTTAGCCTTTTGGCAGGTAGGGAAGATTAAAAGCAGTGTTGGAAACTTGTAGGCAAGCCCCTTGATTTGTTTCCCATCACTTTCCTCGTAGGCTTCAATGTATTTATCTATTTTGTAACGTATTGCATACCTGGGGACGTGCGGATCAAAAAGGATAATATACCAGGAAGATTCTTCAATTTTGTCTTGGGTGACGAGTGACTTTTCAAAATGGGCATCGGGAATTAAGTCCTGGATATCCCTGAATTCAACTTCCCCTGTTTGGTGAATTTTCTCATAAGTCCAGATTTCGGATTTTGTTTCAAAGAAATATTCCCTGTCTTTGTTCTTGTCAGCTTTTTCAATTCCCTTAAACTGGAGGTAGATGTCAAAGATAGTTGTCGAGTGGTCTATGAAGTTTTGCGATGCGAGTCTGTCCTGATAGTACTTTTTAAGGTACTTTAAATCAACAAAATCTTCAAAACCCAAACTCTCCATTCCTCCCCATCTAGCACGGATGATTCCATTGTTTCCTAGGTAATAAATGGCTGGCTTGGTATTTTCCAGCAGCTTAGTTGAATAGATTCTACCAAGATATCCTTTCTCAACCAGCTCCTTTAGCCATTTGTTAAGCCTCGATGGGTCTTTATGCTCAATAAGTGTCTGCAGCTGTCTTCTTGTTATGAATCTAAACCTAAATACCAAATCAACTATTTCTTCAAGCTTCACTGATATCTCAGGTTGTTCTCTAAAGTTCATATCATATTTAGATTACTTGTAAGCAGTTAGTTCTTAAGCAGAGGAACAGTTAAAGTAGCAAAAGCAGCAGATCAAAGACAGTGTTTTCCTAAAGAGTAGACAGTATTAGCTCAGGTAGAGCAGGTGAATGAAATTGTACAAAGCCGCACGTTATATTACAACTCTTCCTTTTACTTGTAAAAGGGTAAAGAACAGAACTTTAGATTATCATTTTAAAGCTAAAAATAGTGGCACACAACGCACACTTAAAGTCCTAGCCAGCTAGGACTAAGCTCGTGCGTGAGCAAAGCCTATTTATTTAAGGTATTTTTGATAGTAATTGTTTTTTTTAGAAGATATAAGATTCGGAAAGATACTCTTTTTCCTTGGATGTATCCGAACACCACAATTAGCCAGTACTTTCAAGCTATTTTGGATATTCGACACGAAAGCGTCTCACTCTGTAGCGGGGGCGGGAGTCGAACCCACTTCTGGAGATTATGAGCCTCCCGAGATGCCGTTTCTCTACCCCGCGTCGTTTGTGTAACTGAGAATTCTAGCTTCAATTTGCCCTTTTGTCAATGAATCTTATACTTTATTCAGAAGCAGATTGCGCCACTTTTTCCAATTTGGAATAACCTTTTTGCTTACCGTGTCCACCTCAACCGTCTGTTTATTCGGCAGTACGAACACCTGCTCCCCTTCTTTGGCTAAACCCAATTTGTCTCGAATCTCACCTTCGGCAAATTTCTCGCTTTTTTTATACTCATATTCGCGCCTCAGTGCATCATTTTCTTGTTTTAATTGCTCAAGCCGCTTTTCCTGGTCTTGGACTTCGTTTGAAGTTGTTCGCAACGACATAATCTTCCCAAAGCTATTTGAAGCTAAAATTAAAGAAATTACAACAGCACAAATGAGAAGTAAGTTTCGCTTCATCAGTTAACATGATATCAAAGTTTCAATGTTCAGCCAGCCTCCAAAAGTAAGGCTTAGCGAATATAGTAAAGACTATTGACAAAGCCCATAGCACAAAGTATACTCATTGTGCCTGCACGAACCGCCTGTTACATTCAATTCAAAGAGTGTGGCCTGCTTATTCACTCTAGCCCAAAAATCTGCTGCCATATATGAAAAAATTAGACGACGCACACAAAGAATTTGTCGACCATTTAAAAGGCAAAAAAAGAGCCTCGGCTACTGTGCTTGCTTACGGCAAGGACATAGAACAACTCGTTAAATTTTTAAACAAGCTTCAAAAGTTGCATGTTCACGAGGTAAAACCGGAAGACATCAGGAGCTTTTTAGAAAAACTTCAAACTACGGGTTACACACAAAAATCACTGTCTCGCAAGCTAAATTCAACGAAAACTTTCTTCCGTTTTCTAAAAATCAAAGAATACATTACAGACGACCCAGCTTCCTTGGTCGAACACCCTCGATTTGAAACCAAACCACCCCGAATATTAACTCCAATTGAATATCGTGCTCTGCGCGACGCAGCCCGAGACGACGTCAGAATTGCCGCAATTATCGAAATTCTTCTACAAACCGGCGTTCGAATTGGTGAATTGGCGAACCTTAGAATCGATGATGTTTTCTTCAGCGAGGAAACCAAAGAAGGCCATCTTTACGTTCGGCCTCAAGAAAATCGCCCGGAGAGAACAGTTCCCTTAAACAAAGCAGCCGAATCTGCCCTCAGAAAATACTTAGAAGTCAGACCTAAAACTACAAATCGAGCTCTGTTTGTGACCAAAACAGGCAAACCGCTCCTTGTCAGAAACATCAGAACGGCAATCGACCGATATTACAAAAAGGCAGGTATAACAGGCGCTAAAGTTAACGACCTAAGACACACTTGGGTTGCTCACCATCTCTCAAGCGGAGCATCACTTGTTCTTATTTCCAAAATTGCCGGCCACAAAAGACTTTCTACAACAGAAAGATATCTTTCGCTCATCCAGCCTCCAAAAGGCGAGGAAAAACTTAGACTCGAACAGCTCTAAGTACCTCTTGACACCAAAGAGCTGTTATCCGATACTAAATCGACTCTGCCATGGGTATATTAAGTTTTTCAGATCGTCAACCAAAAAAGGGCTCAACACCCACAAAGATTTCTCCCACTGTACTCTCTCTTCTTAATCTAACTCAACAAGACATTGATGCTCATAACAAAAATATTCTGCAAAAAGAAGCAATAGCAGAAGGGCGTCAATACTATAAGGAAGTAAAAGACGAGACAAACATTATGTCCGCTCCCCCGGTCAAACTTGGCGAAATTGCTCTAAATCCCAGTACTGCCGACAAAAGCGATCTGGTCGATTCTCTAAAAAAACAGGTTGCTGGAATGCAAACTGCGCTTCACTCAGACGACGTCGCCAAACTTAACCTTTTAATAGAAGGGTTCGCCGAAGGTTACACTGAATCCGCTCTCGAAAATGGTGATTGGCAAACAGCCATCAAAGCAACAGACGCCGGCACTCAAGGCGGCATTTTAGAAAAACAAGATTTACTAAAAAAATTAAACGAGCTCTTTGCAAGTGATAAAGAAACTCGCATTCAAATCGTAGAATTGACCCAAGAGCGCCTAAATGCAAACCCAGAAAGCGAGATAAAGACAGCAGTCACCCAGCCAACCACCCAGATGACCCCAACAATCAATGGTCAAACTTCTACCCCGCCGGATTCTGCCCCAACTCAAAAACCTAGTATGGAACCTACACTTCATCCACTTTCCGCTCAACCACAATTTGCACAAATTGGATCGGATCTCACCCAACCACAGGACACTCTTCAAACACCAAAAATAACTCTCGCGCAAACTAAAGCGCCAGAACCCCAAACAGGTCCTGACGGAATAATTTTAAGGCCAGTTCCCAAAGCTCCTTCGAACATGGACCTTGCCGCTTAATTCTTTTTTTTGAAGATACTAGAAAAAATATCCACCAACAAAATAACAACAATTGGAATAATCAGCAGTCTCCAGAACCAAGACACAAAAAACACTGACCCTATTCCCACAATAGCCACAATTAAAAAAATCAGTTTATATAATAAGTTCATTGTTGATTAATCAGCTTTTCATCTGTTAGTATATCTCCCATAGATTCTCTCGAGCAACCGAGGGGTCTTTTTTTTAAGGCCCAAAAAACAGCTAAAATGACGGTAGACAGACCAGCAACCTTATATAAAATAAATTTATCACCAAACATGGAAACTAAAGGAACACCACATTTTATAACCAAGCTTATTCGCGCTGACGACCCTGCTCGTTGTGTCGACGGCAGATCAAGTAAAGACTCAATTGAAGGGCCGCAAATGCTTGGAGGATCGATTCATCCAATTTTGCTCTCTTCAATCTACAATAATGAAATACTCGATATCGATTCGGTTAGAGATAAAATTACAATTATGCAAAAATCGGGTATCAAAACCGGCGCGCATAGAGATACAAATGCAAACAAATCGGTAAGTGGTTGTGGTTTAGCGGACAATATAAAAGTTATTTTACAAACTGCAATTGAAAACAAAGAACAAATAGGCCGAGCAGTTAATGCTTTATACAACGAAAACAAAGGCCATTTTCCCAAATTCGACAAACCCTTTGGTATCCTACTAGAGGATACTTATAAAAAAATTGCGGCCTACGAAACAAGTAAGATTAAACTATTTGGAAATGCACTTGTTACAGCCATTGAAAAAAATGGTTCTCAAGTAGAAACTGTCGAAGGTAATCACGCAGAACAGGTTGCTTTTGTAAACCTTGCCCAAGGCACAACTTTAGCAACGAAAGCTTTAAACGCATATAACGAACAGGCGTTTAACCTGGATATAAAAACCGTTGCAGAGACGGCAAAATTGCTTGGCTTACCAGAAGATTTTGTTTACCCAACATCACTCGTAATGTACTTGGCAACCGAAATTGTATTGGTTGAAAACGCAAACAAGCCTGCAGTGCCCGTTCACGTACACTTCTAGTGCGTTATTGCTAATTAGGCATCCTTTTGGTATATTTTGCCCCAAGAAATAGAACAAGAGTATAATCAGCGCAGTGGCCTCTTCTAAAGGGGGGCTTTTTTTAAGGGCAGATATGAATTACTTTAAAAATTATAAATTGTTTTGTCCAGGGCCTGTTAACACCCACTTTTCAGTAAAGAAAGCCGCGGCTTCTTATGAAATCGGCCATCGCGAACCAGAGTTTTCAACTATTTTAACCTCCCTCAATAAGAAAATCTTAGATCTGTTTGTAGCAAATAACTCCGAACGATACCATCCTGTTTTTATAACCGGCTCCGGAACTGCCGCAAACGAAGCAGTTTTTGCGAGCATTGGTAAAAAAATTAAAGTATTAATCATTGCAAATGGAGAATTTGGTGAGCGACTTTTTGAAATTTCACAGCTGCATAACAATGCTGAGATTTTATCGTTTGAATGGGGTGAATCAATAAATTTGGTTCAGGTTGAAAAAAAGATTAAACAATTAAAACCGGATTTTGTGGCGGTTGTTCATCATGAAACTTCAACCGGTATGCTGAACCCTATCGAAAAAATTGGCCAAATTTGCAATCAGAATGGGATTAAGCTTTTTATTGATGCAGTTTCAAGTCTTGGAGCCGAAAAAATTGATCTTGACAAAGTGGGCTTTGCTTTTCTTACCAGCTCATCCGGCAAAGCTATCGCCTCACTTCCTGGAATCGGAATAATAATCGGCAAGAATGAAGAATTTCAGACCCTGAAAAATGTGAAAGGAAATGTTGCTTATCTAAATCTTTATAAACTGTACGTTTGGTCAATAACTTTGGCCCAAACTCCCTGTACTCCAGCTGTACAATTATTTTGTGCACTCGAACAGGCAGTCAGCAATATTTTAAATGAAGATCCCGAATCCAGACGAGACTATATTCGTGCTCTGGCTGAGAAATTAAGAGATGGTCTCAAAGGCCTTGGTTTTGAATTCTTAATTGACGAATCGGAAATGTGCTCGATGCTAACTACCGTGAAAGTACCGGAATTTATTAGAATAGAAAGTCTAAAAGACAATCTCAGGCAGCAAAATATTATAGTTTATAACGGCAAAGGTCCCTTGAAAGACAAATTTTTTCAAATAGCAAATATTGGCAATATAAAACCCAAGGACGTTGATTATCTTCTAAAAACACTTGAGTCAATTATGGCTCCGTTTAGACTAACTAAGTTCAAAGATGTTAATGTCATTTCTAGAATGATTGATGAAAAAAGGCTTCGCGACGCAGCTATAACCAAAAGCGCAAACTAGCAATACTCCGTTCATGAAGAATCCTATATTACAGACTAAAATTATCGAACAGCCCTACTTTAGCAATTGGGCTGACCAGGTTTTTCCTAGAGTAGCGAACAAAATTTTGCCGGTGATAATTTCTTTTGATTTCATTACTCCGAATGTTGTGACAATCGTCAGCTTTCTTATCTATTTCTTAGGTTGTTTTTGTCTTTTTATTAACTTTCCAAATCATTTGATTTTTGCTTCAGTTCTTTTACCCATCTCCTATATAGGGGATTGCTTGGACGGACAATTAGCACGTTCTAAGAAAGTTTTTTCCGATCTTGGCAACTTTCTTGATAAAGTTTTGGACGTTTTAAAAATATTTATAATTTGCGGATCGCTATCTCTAGCTGTTTATTGGCAAAAACAAAACGTTTTATATATTTATCTAGGTTTTATTGCCTGCTTCTTCTTTTGTTGGCGATACTATATAAAACTTGAAACTATATTATCAGCAATTGGCCGCGACCCGCGATATTTGCAGAAATCAAGGGAAAAAAAGGAGGAGCTCAATAGTAGATTATCTATAAACTACGCAAAACTAAAGTCAACTTTCTTGGGAAGGTTAAAATTATTTTGGTTTTGGAACAGAACAATATTTTTTGTAGATGAAGCAGAATTTGTTGTTTTTACATCTGTTTGTGCGCTAGTTAATAGGCTAGATATTGCTTTGTTAATTTTGGCGATTAGCCAGTTGGCAATTGGTACATTTCGATTTTTTGAACGAGCAAAACAAACAAACTCCAGGTCAGCTCGACTTCTTCTACCCATGCGAAAATAAATCTTTCGCCAATATTGCAACTTTTTTCTAATTCATTATAATTTCTCTATGAAAGCGGTAATACTTGCAGCGGGAATAGGATCCAGAATAAGACCACTGACAAATGATAAACCCAAAAGTCTCTTGTCAATAAATGGCAAAACAATTCTTCAAAGAATGCTTGAAAATATAAAGGCTGCTGGACTAACCCAAATTATCATTATTACAGGATATTTAGAAAACCAAATCAAAAATTTTGTTCTAAAAGAATTTCCCGATCTCGACGTTAACTTCTGTACAAATAATATCTACCACAAAACAAATACAGCCTATTCACTGCTTTTGGCGAAAGATTTTGTAGCCAACGATGATTTTATTAAATTTGATGCAGATGTAGTTTTTGAACTTGAAATATTAAAAAGATTGGTTAAATGTCCCAATTCAGCCTTGGCAATAGACAGAAATATAAATTTGGACGCTGAGGAAATAAAAGTGCGAGTTGAAAAAGGAAAAATAGTTGAAGTTGGAAAGAAAATCAAACCATCTTTGGCTCTTGGTGAATCAATTGGAATAGAAAAAGTGACAAACGCAGCGGCCCAGATATTTTTGGGGCAATTGGAGCTCTTGATGCAGAAGCCGGAAAACTTTAACGAGTATTATGATGATTCTTATCCCAAAATTGTGGAAGCAGGTCTTCCATTTGAAGCGGTCGATATAACCGGGCTAAAGTGGGTCGAAATTGATACATTGCAAGACTATGAACTAGCTCAAAAAACCTTTTCAAAAAATTAAGCATAAGATTCTAAAAACTCCCCTGCAAGTTCACACTGCGCTTACGATAAATATAAAAATATGGTGCTATGCCCAAAAGATTCAAAGCAGCCGCCAGCAAAAATAACAGATCAAAACCATACCTGGTCGCAATAAAGCCCCCAAAGATTCCAGCAATTGCCATACCCGTAAAGGGCAGGGCGTCATACAAACTCCATTCAGTAGAGGCCTTGGTTTTATCAATGTGATTGGAAAAAAGGGCCAATTTACATGGTGAGGAAATTCCCAAACCGATTCCAATTAAAACGTAAGCCCCAAAAATCATCAAAAAATTAGAAGAAAAAATAAAACCAATGTAAGCAAAGGTCACTATTGTCATCCCCAAAATTATCATTGTCAGTTTCGAGACTTCGCTAATGCCATTTAAAAACTTCCCGCTCAAAAGTTCGGCTATTACTCTTGCTATTAAATACGTACTGTATGCACCTGCAACCGTTTCTACGTTTCCCCCTTTTATACGACTTATGACAAAAAGGGCAATTATTGGAAAAACAAAATTCCAGCTAGACCACAACAACGTCTCCGAAATGAGAAATGCCTTGACAATAAAATTGGATTGGAAGTGCGATGGCCGCCTGGAAAGAAAAGGTTCTCTTATCACAACTTCAGTCTATCAAAAGCCTCAACTTCTTGCCTAATTTTCAATTCTTTGTTAATATTTGCGCAAAAGGACTTCTTGGGCCAACCCGAAAGCCCTTTTTTTGGAATTTAAAAGTATAATTAAAAAAATGTCAGCCGTACACGTTGAACTTGCAGCCGAAAAACTTTTTAACCTCGGGCCATTACCCGTTACCAATTCTATGCTCACTACATGGATAGTGACCGTCATACTTATATCATTTGCTTACCTGGCTACGAGAAAAGTAACTGCTGTTCCAACAGGTCTTCAAAATGTTGCCGAAATAATAGTCGACTCGCTCCAAGATCTAGTAGCATCGATCGCGGGTACTAAAACAAAGGTTTTTCTACCAATTATCGGAAGCTTTTTTTGTTTCATATTATTTGGAAATTACTTCGGCCTTTTGCCAGGTGTAGGCTCCATAGGCTTCCACGAAAATGGCAAGTTTGTGCCTTTTTTACGGGGTATGAACGCTGATCTCAACACCACACTTGCTCTTGCCATAGTTTCCGTTATTGCAACACATTACCTAGCAGTCAAGTACCTAGGCTTCGGAGGTTATCTGGGTAAGTTCTTAAGTCTGAACCCAATTTTTCTTTTCGTTGGCCTTTTAGAGTTTGTGGGAGAACTAACTAAAATAGCATCGCTTTCTTTTCGTCTTTTCGGAAACGTATTTGCTGGTGAAGTTCTGCTCACAACCGCAACAACATCTATTTTTGCGTATATCGTTCCCATCCCATTTTATTTCCTAGAGTTCTTAGTCGCCTTTATCCAAGCGCTTATTTTTTCTATGCTCACCCTGGTCTTTATGGTAATCTTAACTGAAAAACATGCAGCAGAACACTAAAAGGAAGGAGGTCTAAAATGGAAATTGTACTCGCAAAAGGTGCAGTTATTGCAATTGGAGGCATGGTTCCAGCACTTGCCATTGGTATAATCGGTGCCAAGGCTATGGAATCGATTGGCAGAAATCCAGACGCAGCCGGCAAAATTTTGCCGCCTATGCTTATCGGAATGGCCCTTGCCGAAGCTATAGCAATTTACGCGCTGATTCTTGCCTTCACTGGCTAATTAGGTAACTAGGTTACTTGGCTACTACAATCTAGGTAACCTCAAATTCCCTAGCGACCTAGAAGCCCAGTCACCTGGAGACCTAATGGAAATATTAAAAAATTTCGGGGTAGAACCTACCCTACTGTTTGGTCAGATTGTAAACTTTCTGGTAATCCTTTTTTTGTTAAGGAAATTTTTCTTTGGCAAAATTATGGGAATGCTCGAAGATAGAAAAAAGAAAATTGAAGAAAGCCTACAAAATGCCGACCTTATCGAGAAAAGACTTGCAGAAACCGAACAAAAGAGCGCACAAATTTTAGAAAACGCCCAGAAACAAGCGCAAATTTTACTCAACCAAGCAAAATCTGAAGCGCAAAACATTGCAAACCAGGCAAACCTAGACTCAAGACAAGCTATGGAAGAAACCCTAAAAGCAGCTCAAAGCCAAATCGAGGCGCAAAAAGAGCAGATGCAAAAAGAAATTCAAGCAGAAACCTTATCTTTAGTGTCTGTCATCGTTCAAAAAGTGCTGGGCAGAACCCTTAAGGGTTCTGAAAAACAAATTCTCACTCAACAGGCAATTGGCGAAATTACCAGAAAAGTATCATGAACAAAAAAAATATAAATAACATAGCAAAAACCTTATTTAAAAAAAGTATCACAGATGGTTTAGTGGACGAAAATAAAGTAAGAGTTATCTTAAAAGAATTGACTTCTATTCGCCCGGTTGGCCTGACCACAATTTTAAAAACATACAAACGACTTTTGTTAGAAAAACTTTCGTTTGAGGAAGTGATTTTGGAGACGAATGATAGAATAACTCTTCAAAAGAACTATGTGGATGAAATTAAGAAAAAAACGGGAGCAGTAAGAATTAACAATCAGACAAACCAGCAAATTGTTTTCGGAGCGAAAATCACCCATGGAGACTGGATTTACGACGACACACTCGAAAGTAAATTAGACCAAATAGTCAAAGCTTAAAATGACGACAATAATCGAAGAAATCGAAAAACAAATAGAAAAAGCAAAAATCGGCACGACCGCCAAGAATATCGGCACGATTTTAGAGCTCGGAGATGGAGTTGCCAGGGTTTCAGGCCTTTCGGGCGCCTCCGCTTCAGAGTTAATCGCTTTCGAAAACAACATTTTTGGGCTTGCGCTTAATTTAGAAGAAGATTCGGTTGGAGTAGTTATCTTTGGAGATTGGACACAGCTCAAAGAAGGAGACAAGTGCCAAACAACAGGCAAGATCTTCGAGGTGCCTGTCGGAGAAGAGTTAATTGGTCGAGTGGTTGACGCATTGGGAAATCCCCTAGACAACAAAGGTGCTGTAAAAACCAAAAAGACGTATCCAGCTGAAAAAATTGCGCCGGGAGTTATTTTTAGAAAGTCCGTTAACACCCCATTACAGACTGGCCTAAAAGCCATCGATTCCATGATCCCCATTGGCCGTGGCCAACGAGAGCTTATTATTGGCGATCGCGGACTGGGCAAAACCGCAATTACTTTAGACACAATTATTAATCAGCGCGGTAAAGGTGTTATTTGTATCTACGTGGCAATTGGCCAGAAAACAAGCAAGATCGCACAAGTCATTTCCACTCTCGAAAAACACAAAGCCATGGAACACACCATAATTGTCGTCGCCTCGGCTTCGGATTCTGCCACCATGCAATATGTTTCCCCTTATACGGGTTGTGCAATCGGTGAATACTTTATGGACCAAGGCAAAGATGCTCTTGTTGTTTTTGACGACCTTTCCAAGCATGCATGGGCTTACCGCCAACTCTCTCTCCTTCTGAAACGTCCCTCGGGCCGTGAAGCCTACCCTGGAGATCTTTTTTATCTGCACTCAAGGCTACTCGAACGAGCTGCCAGAATGGACGAAAAATATGGTGGTGGATCCTTAACTGCGTTACCTATTATCGAAACTCAAGCCGGAGACGTTTCGGCATACGTACCGACTAACGTCATTTCAATAACTGATGGCCAAATTTACCTTGAAGCCGACTTATTCAATTCTGGAGTTCGACCAGCCGTTAACCCAGGTATCTCAGTTTCGCGTGTCGGCGGGGCCGCCCAAACAAAAATGATGAAGCAAGTCGCAGGCACACTTAGGCTCGATCTTTCACAGTATAGATCTTTGGCAGCTTTTGCTCAGTTTGGAAGCGACCTTGACGAAACCACTAGACAAAGACTTGAGCGTGGTAAAAGGATCGTCGAAGTTTTGAAACAACCTCAGCTTGCACCTATGGATGTTGCTTCGCAAGTTGTAGTTCTTTGGGCAGTAACGAGTGGTCACTTCGACTCCATTCCACTGGACAAAATAGAAGAACGAGAAGCTCGAATCCTCTCACTTTTGGAAGCGAACAAAAAACTTAAAGACTATTTAACCGACAAAAAAGTAATCGACGATTTTGCCAAAAAAGAGCTTGAGAAAATGATCTCAGGTAAGGTTACTAATGACTCCGATGAGAGTAAATCAAAAGAAGAGCCCAAAACAAAATCGGCAAAGAAACCATTAATCAAAAAAAAGAAGAAATTTTAACAAAAAATGGCACAAATTAGAGAAATCAAAAAAAGAATAAAGGCCAATGAAAGCACTCAAAAAGTCACTCACGCAATGGAGCTTGTCTCTGCAGCTAAAATGCGTAAAGCACAAGGCACAGCACTTGCAGGCAGACCTTACGCTAAC
Source organism: Candidatus Curtissbacteria bacterium (assembly GCA_038326365.1). Taxonomy (GTDB): domain Bacteria; phylum Patescibacteriota; class Microgenomatia; order Curtissbacterales; family GWA2-41-24; genus JBBQJY01. The sequence continues at coordinate 73,529 of JBBQJY010000002.1, forward strand.
TCGCTTCATGAAATCCTAGTAAGTGTTCAAGGCGCGTCGGGCAAAAAAACTCATGCTCTCCTTCAAATCAATGATTCGCCAAACCATCTAATTATTATCGTCACCTCAGATCGCGGCTTGGCTGGCGGCCTAAACCTCAACATCTTTCGAGAAATTTTAAGATTCGAACCCAAAGGAGCAAAGTTTATAACAATAGGCAAAAAAGCTCGCAATTTTGCTGTTAAAACACAGCCGAACGATTTAATCGCCAGTTATGAATCAGAAGAAATCCCCTTCCTGGATCTTGCCCGAATCCTGACAAAAATGTCTACCGATGGTTATAAGCAGCACGAATATTCAAAAATTTCGCTTATCTATTCTCATTTTGAATCGACTATTAAACAAACCCCGACTTGGGTTCAACTTTTACCAATCACAGAAGAGAATATTACAGCAGAAAAATCACTTGTCGGCGAATTTCTTTTTGAGCCCAAAGCTGACGAAATTCTGGACTCGATCTTAAAACACCATGTTCTAACCCAGGTATATCAGGTTTTAGTAGAAGCTAAAGCTTCTGAGCATTCAGCCCGCATGGTAGCTATGAAAAACGCTACGGACGCCGCCGAAGACTTGGTCAAAGACTTAACTCTTACTTATAATCAAGCAAGGCAAGAAGCGATTACAACCGAACTCTTAGATATCGTCACCGCCCAGAAAGCGTTTCAGTAATATGGCAAACAATATCGGCAAAATAATTCAAATAATTGGCCCAGTAATAGATGTGGAGTACACAGTTGGCAACCTGCCCGGAATCTACAATGCTTTGGAGCTAAAATCATCAGCTGGATCTAAACTTGTACTGGAAGTCCAACAGCACTTAGGTGAAAACGTTGTGCGAACGGTTGCTATGGGAGCCACAGACGGCATTAAGCGGGGCACCGAAGTCAAAGACACAGGAGCCCCAATTTCAGTCCCAGTCGGCACCGAAACACTTGGAAGAATATTTAATGTCTTTGGTGAACCAGTTGACAACCTGGGCGACGTCAAAGCTAAAAAATACTACCCAATCCACAGAGACGCACCGACTCTCGAAGAGCAGGAAACAACTCCTCAAATACTGGAAACAGGCATTAAAGTAATCGATCTTATTACGCCCTTTAACAAAGGCGGCAAAATCGGAGTATTCGGCGGCGCGGGCACCGGAAAAACAGTTATTATCCAAGAACTTATCAACAATATTGCCAAAGCTCATGGTGGTTTTTCTGTTTTTGCCGGCGTCGGTGAAAGAACCCGGGAAGGCAACGACCTTTATCACGAAATGAAAGAGGCTGGCGTTTTGGACAAACTGGCCATGGTATTTGGCCAAATGAACGAACCACCAGGTTCGCGTTTTAGGGTTGCACTTTCTGCTCTTTCTATGGCCGAATATTTCAGAGACGAAAAGAATCAGGATGTACTGCTTTTTATAGACAACATCTTTCGATTTGCTCAAGCTGGCTCAGAAGTTTCCGCACTTTTAGGTAGAACTCCCAGCGCTGTGGGTTATCAACCAACACTAGCTGCCGAAATGGGCCAGCTTCAAGAAAGAATAACTTCAACCAAAAAAGGTTCGATTACTTCGCTTCAAGCTATTTTCGTACCTGCAGACGACTACACAGACCCCGCCCCAGTTGCTACTTTTGCCCATCTCGATTCAACAATTTCCCTGGAGCGTTCAATCGCTGAACAAGGAATATACCCGGCGGTTGATCCCCTCGCTTCAACATCGCGCAACTTAGATCCCCAAATCGTTGGCCAAAAACACTATGAAGTTGCCCGTGGAGTTCAAAAAGTTCTACAAAGGTACAAAGAGCTTGCCGACATTATCGCCATTCTTGGTGTCGAAGAGTTGGCAGATGAGGACAAAGTATCTGTGGGAAGAGCGCGCAAAATCCAAAACTTCCTTTCACAACCGATGAACGTTGCCGAAGCGTTCACAGGCAGAAAAGGTGAATATGTAACTCGCGAAAAAACGGTCGATGGCTTCGAAAAAATCTTAAACGGTGAATATGATGCTGTGGATGAGAGTGAGTTCTATATGAAGGGCGACATCACCTCGGTAAAGAAATGATTCACCTCCAAGTAATAACACCAGAAAAAACAGTTTTCGACGACGAAGTCGATCAGGTAACCCTCCCAACACAAAAAGGCCAAATTACCATTCTTCCATATCATATTGCCCTTATAACTGCTATTAACCCGGGAGAACTCACTTACAAAAGACATTCAAAAGAAAATGTATTGGCCGCAGGATTTGGTTTTGCGCAGGTTGCTCAAAATAACGTCAAAGTATTAGTTGATCTGGCATCACCAGCGGAGGAGCTGGACGAAAAGTCTATTGAGACTGCAAAACGAGAAGCAGAAGAAGCACTAGCCAAAAAACATGAACTTGGCGAAGAAGAATATGCAACTGCAGCCGCAAACCTGCAAAAATCCCTCGCGCAACTGAGAATAAAGCGTCGCCACCGAAGTGTATAATTGAATAAACCCATCCGAATGGCCTATCGCTCCATAACTTTATCTGGTCCAGTTGCCTCAGGTACCACCACAGCTGCCAAAAACCTTGCCCAAAAGCTAGGGCTTGAACTTCACATAGCCGGTGATTTTTTTCGCGACTATATGATAAAACACAATATTCCCCTGCCCAACAAAGAAGAAATTCCAGATGATATTGACAGAAAAGTCGACAAAGAATTAACCGATACTTTAGCCTCTGAAAAAAGCGTCGTTGTCGATGGACTCTATTACGGATATTTCGCCAAGAATATGCCTTTCGTTTTAAAGGTCCTGTTAACAGCAGACGAGAACGAAAGGATCGCCAGAGCCTTAAGGCGAATTTCCACCCACAAAGAAACCGCCAACGACGTCAAAAAACGTGACCAAGCGCACGATATTAAGTTTAGAAAACTTTATGCAGACGAAAACTTTATGGACCCTAAATTTTTTGACTTAATAATCGATACAACTAATACAACAGAAGACGAAGTTGCCGCAAAAATAATTGAGAAATTTAATTCAAACTAAAATCCGTGATGCTAGACCAAACTTCATATTCAGCGCTTTGATAAAGTGGTGCTGCGACAAATATCCAAATTTAACTCTCTCTTTTGCTTTAAATATTTGAACAGTTTGGCCTGGCATTACTTTAGTGTGTTCCTGCCCGTCGATAATTACTGAGACTTCGTCACCTCTAACTACCTCAATTCCAATTTCATCATTTGCCGAAATGACAGCAGATGGAATCGGCAAACCAATGGGACTCACAGGCGTAATCGAAAAAGAATCCAGTTCTGGATCCACGATAGGACCCCCAGAGGACAAAGAATAAGCAGTCGAGCCAGTTTGTGTTGCCACAATTACACCGTCACCAAGAATTTTTAAAAACTCTTCACCATTTACATGTACTTTTAACTCAACCACACGATATAAGCCTTTGATTACAGCTTCATTTACACCTCGAAACAGCTTTCCCTCTACTTTGGCATTCAGGAACATACGCTCGGACACAAAAATCTTTCCTTCGATTATTGCGTCAACTGCTATTTGCCAATCAACTGCCTCAACAGAAGTTAAAAACCCTAAATTGCCGGTATTGATTCCAACAAAAGTCGCGCTAAGGTCTGCAAACTCGCAAGCCTTGTGGATAAGCGTTCCATCTCCTCCAAAAGAAAGGACAAAATCAGCGCCCCCCAAATTCTCACCCATCAGTATCTCAACGTTTTTGTTCTCGAGATACTTTCGGACAACCTGGACCAAATCCTCAGCTTTTTTCATCCCTTCTTTATATACAATTCCAACCTTCATTGGGTTTCCTCACCCTCCCCGCTCGAAACTCTCATAACAACTGCGGTAATATCATCTAATTTTGACCTATACAGGCCCCTCATCGATTTGGTTTTTGCTCTATCCACTAGATTTTGTGCAATATCTCCTCGAGCTTGAAGAATTTCATGAATTTCGTCACTAGTTAAATTATCATTGACACCGTCTGTAGTGAATAAAAAAATATCTTCATTTCGCAAATCACAAACGTATGGATTAATTCCGGGAGCTTCTCTCGAACCTATAGACGAAGTAATAATATTTCTATCTTTAAACTTCAACAACTCTTCCATTGTAAGCTCGTCAGCGCTTTCTACCGAATCAAACTTTGCGGTTAAACTACGGTCGAATATATTGTCGTCCTCAGTTATTCTTTTAAACTTGCCACCCCTCAAAAGATAAGCTCTCGAGTCTCCAACATTTGCAATAAATATGTTTTTTTTACCATCTTTTTCAAAAGTTCTGCCAATTACCACAGTAGTCCTTCCCTCATCAAGAGACTCAAGTATTTTAGTATTTGCCCGTTGAACAGCTTGATACACTTTCTCCTCGACAGCGCTGTAACCCAAAACGTCTTTTCCGATTAGAGAAGTTGTCAAAGAATCAAGCGCAACCCGACTTGCTTCCGCACCTCCCTTTAAACCCCCTACACCGTCTAGTACCGCCACCCAACCATCCCCGAATCCAAAAGCATCCTCGTTTTTATCAGGATGATCAATACTCGCCTCAGTAGCGCTCGAAAATTTTAAATGGATTTCAGGCTTAGGTGCTGCTTCTTTAGAAGTTGAGCTAAGCTTTTCATCAGCTTCTTGTTTTTTCCAAAACATAATCAGTCCTTATCTGAATTTTAACATTATGCTAAAATTAGGCACAGATTGGGTCGGTAGCTCAACCCTTAGAGCGCCACTCTTGAATTGCCGAATGTTGGGCGCATAGCTCAGCGGTTAGAGCATCACTCTTATAAGGTGAGGGTCCTTGGTTCAAATCCAAGTGCGCCCACCATTCGGCTATATATCAGGAGCTTCATTGCAGCTGGCTAATAAGAGGCGGATGTCCCTTGTTCGCTTTTTCCCGGAGAAACAAATTTATCCAACATGGCCCACAAAGTATTTCCTACAAAACTTTATTGGGCACGAAGAAAACCCTCTGATATGATTAACCCATGCCAGAATTTGATGATGTACAAAGTGATCACACAAATCCACTCAAGGGGTCAAAAGAAGATCCCAGCGTAAATCCCTATGCAAAAGCTCGTAAATCAAACAACTAAGTTCACAGCTCTTAATAATTAAAACCTTGGGTAACAGTCCGTATTTGCTATTGCCTGGATATCTCCTTCGGACTTCCAACAATACCCATTTAAATACAAGCTAGAATTTTCCCCAGTAGTTGATACATTGTAAGTATATTCCGCCCAATTAATATTTTTTACCTCTCCCCTTTTCATAACCTGGTCTAAACTTGTAGGGAAACGTCCGTCTTCAATCTGGTAAATTGTCAAAAAGTGGCCTACTTGAACAAGATTATATCTTGTGAGCACATCTTTGGCTTGGCTCTCGACATAAGCACCACCGCCTAAGGTTCCAGCAATTACTATGGCAGCAATAATTGGAGTTAGAAAACCCATTTAATCTCTAAAAGTGGCAGTTGGGAAACTAGAGGCGAGCTCTGTGGACAATCTCCGCGTCGACAACATTAACATCTCGGCCATACCTAAGTCTAGATAGCTGTTTAATCATCTCTGCAATTCTTGGGTCTTTATCGACTTTGGCCAAATCTCGAGTAGTGTCCAGGGAAAACGGCGGTACAGGCTCATTATGAACAATTGTTTTGGCGTAAGCATGAAATCGCTCAACATTTATTAAATCTGTCTCATTAAAAATCGGTGTAAATTCATGCTGTAAATAATTGGCATCTGTCACTCCAATTCTAAAGCTAACTATAGTTCCCACGTTACCGAAAATAGCATTTTTAACCTCTTCTTCGATCTGTCCTATAAACTGATTGGCAACAATTAAGTTTAAATGAAATTTTCGAGCCTCTGCCAAAATATCCGCAAAAGTTTCTGTCGCAAAGTTTTGAAATTCGTCAACATAGAGGAAAAAATCGGGCCTCTGTTCCTCTGGCACGTCTTGCCTACTCATCGCTGCAACCAAAATTTTTGGCACTAAAATCAATCCTAAAAAATTTGAATTCTCTTCGGAAATCTTACCCTTGCTGAGATTAACCAGTAAGATTTTTCGCTGATCCATAATGTCGCGAATGTTAAAAGCACTGCCCGATTGGCCAATTATGTTTCGCATCATTTTATCTGTTATGAAACGCCCAAATTTTGAAACGATATAATCCAATACTTCACTTTTGTGAAAGTCACTTGTCTGAGCTATCTGGTCTGTCCAATATCTGCGAACTACAGGGTCTTGTACTTTTGGCAGCATTTCCTGAACAAAGTTGGCATCTGTCAAAACTCTGACCACTTCCATAAAAGTGCTACCAGGTTCACTCATAACAGTAAGCATGGCGTTTCTGATTGCATGTTCAAACCGCGGGCCGATAATACCCGTTTTATGGGGGTCGTAAAGTTTATACATAAGGCCAACTATATAAGTTGCTACGAAATGCTTCTCTTGCTCTGTGTTGGCCTCAAGCATATTCATACCAATCGGCCGCTCAACATCCGCTGGGTTAAAATAAATTACATCTTCTGCCCGCTCAGGCGGAATCATGCCCAAGAGATCCTCTGCAGCATCGCCGTGAGGGTCAATAAATGCCACTCCATGACCAGCCTTAATGTCTTGCATAATAAGATGTTTTAGAAGTTCCGTTTTCCCAGTACCAGTTTTACCGATTATGTACATATGTCTGCGTCTGTCGTCTGACCCTACAAAAACTTCCTTTGTTGTACCCCTATAAACACTCTTTCCAAGATGTAACCCTTCAGAAAGAATTTGTGCCGGTGCCGGTGCGCGTTTAGCATTGACCCAATAAATTCCCGGAGTTTCTATAGTTTTATTCGGAAAGTGAAATATTGTCGCTAGCTCTTCAGTGTTCAAAACACCATATTTACCAAAAAGCGGCATATATCTGTAAATAAAATCAACCAAAAATTGTTTTTTGAAGCGAATTCCCGCTCCGCTAAAACCGTTATATTCCCCATTAAACTGAGAAAACGTGCTCTTAATGTTGTCCAAATGAAGCTTAGCCTCCGCGTCTGTTTTTGCGCTAACTACGATTCTTATAACCACTTCAAAACCAACTCTCGAGGTTTTATTTTCAATAGCCTCCATCTTTTTTGGGTCCGGCGGATGTTTATGCTCATTTTTTGGATCCATCTCCGCCTGTTTAGTCTTAGAAACATACTTTTTGCCGGAACTTCTCCAAGCGCTTTCGGCAGGCGAAACAAGTATCTGAATCACCGCTCCCTCACTAGGTGACATTTTGGCAAGCGCCGATGTGACCTGAGAAAGAGGGTCGACTGCTAAATCCTTGTAAGTTTTAAGAGGAAAATAACTCGAGGATTTTAATTTTAGAGCAGCAAAAGCGAGCTTGCCGTCTTCGGAAAAAATATTATATTCTTCAACTTCTTTTACCTCGGCACCTGCGTAAGCTCCATGAATTTGTTTTTCAACCAAATCCTGCAAACCTTTAGGACAGGAAATATAAAACTTAATTTCCTCCGGCGTTGCCACAATTTCTAAAGAAAAATGGGGTTGTGTATTTAAAAATCCAAACGTTCCATTGCTTTTGTGAATTGAATAAAGCGAAGAAAACATCTGCTCAGCCGCGTCGATTTTAACTTCGTTATCGCGAGGCACTGCAATCGAAAGAAGAACAAAATCCAAAGATTTTGCTTCCCTATCTTTATTCTTCATCCATATAACCCAAAGCCAACCAACTAAAAATGCCAAACCCCCAAGAATTAATAAAAATATTAGAATTATTCCTAATGAACCAAAGATAAGTTGAAATCCAGCTAGGGGGTCAACAGTGCCCACACCCTTCCCTACTTCCTCTACTGGCATTATTCTTCTCCTTCCGTATTGCTCTCTTTATTCCTAAAAACTACTTTTTTGGCATGCTTATGAGCGGCCTTAATAACTCGCCCGATGAGGGCAACTAAACCGGCAACAGACAAAACGCCAGTTACATCCTGGTCACGATCCGTACGTCCTTCTATTTTTACTATTTCTTGGGACTTGTAATCTTCCTCATTCATCGGCAAAACTAAGTCGCTACCGCGCTGAACAATTTCGCTAGCTTCTTTTTCCCGCGATTTCACTCCACTGTCGGCAACATCGGCCGGAAGATTAATATCCCCCTTAGAAAGTCTCGCTTCACTAATCGACTCCTGTACCTTTTTCTCTGCATCTAAATCGGCCTCATGACTTCTTTCAACAACTTCTTTTAAAAGTTTCTCCTCAGAAACAGACCCTTCCAACTCCTTGCCGCCACGAATCGAAATCTGCTCTTTTTTGTCAGAAATTGGAACACTATTTACTTGATCCGAAGAATCATCCGATTGTTGGGACTTTATTTGAGCAGCCATCTTGAGTTGCCCCAATTATAGCTGAAAGAGAAGTCGGATAAAAGGTAAATTAAATACGCCTTAGGAATTTTTGTCTTTTTGTTTCAAAAAAATAAATGCATAAGCGATGCCAACTAGGCTGGAGAATAAAGGACCAATTATAAAAACTGCGATGCTAGCATAGGACTTTGAAAAAACTAAGGGGCCAATTGCACGCACTGGGTTAATAACTGCCCCAGTAATTGGCAGAGCAATCATCGAAACGACAGCAATATACAAACCTAAAACAAAAGGGGCTAAATTCGCAAAATGACCCTTATTGAATAATGTTGCAGAAAAGACAAAAACCAGTCCGGCTGACAAAACCGCCTCCAAAATCAAAGCTGTTTGAAATGTAACACCCAAACCAATCTCTGGTCCCCCCAAGTTCATACCAAATGTTGCGGGGCCAAAAACCAAAAAGACAATAAGAGCTCCAACTAAACTACCAAAGATTTGTGCGACCAAATAGAAAAAAAGCTTTGCACCAGATAATTTTCGACAAAGCCAAAGGGTCAAAGAAACGACCGGATTTAGAAAACCACCAGATATCTGAGTAGTTGCAAAAGAAATCACCGCATAAATAAATCCGAAAGCCAAAGCTACACCAACAATTCCAATATCCGTATATATTCTGTCAACCACGACAACAGAAGAACTTAAAAACACTAAAAAAACCACTCCCAGAAACTCTGCAAAGTATTCTCGCCAAGGCGCCAGCCACTCGTCAATAAACTTAAAAGATAATCTCACAACAAAATTACAACACGAAACTACCAACAAATCAATTTATCTTGACACCTTTGCGCGGGTTGAAACATCTGATAACTTATAAGGGTGAAATTATTTATAGACAGCGCAAACCCTAAAGAGATAAAGGATGCTTGGGGAATGGGCATAATCGATGGTGTAACCACCAATCCAACTCTAGCCACCAAAGCTGGTATTGAGTATATAGAAGCTGTAGAAAGAATTTTAGAAATTGTCGATGGTGACATTTCACTCGAAGTACTTTCAACAGACACTGTTGAAATGGTTAAAGAAGGGAGAGCGCTTGCAAAGCTTCATCACAATGTTGTGGTTAAATTGCCAACAACATCAGAAGGACTAAGGGCACTCTCAGTCCTCACCTCGGAAGGAATAAGAGTCAACATGACACTGGTTTTTAGCGCCACACAAGCACTTTTGGTTGCCAAGCTTGGAGCATACATTGTTTCTCCCTTTATTGGTAGATTGGACGATATTGGTCAAAATGGGACCGAACTTGCTGAGGAAATTAGACAAATCTACGATAACTACGACTTCGAAACGCAAATACTTTTTGCGTCTGTTCGCTCGAACCTGCATGTCAAAGAGGCCGCACTTATCGGCTGTGAAATCGCAACGTGCCCATACGATATTCTGATTAAACTCGTCGATCAT
>JBBQJY010000003.1:0-52665 GCA_038326365.1 Candidatus Curtissbacteria bacterium
TTTTCTTTTCCAAAAAATCCTCAACTCACGAGTCCTAAATTCATCTCCAGTTTTCCCATTTTATCCCAGAGATAATATAATAAAAAGCTAGAGCAAATGAGAAATCAAAAAGAAAGATTCAAAGTTATTGCATCAATTTATTTATTGCTTATAAAGAACAACAAAATTCTGCTTCAAAAAAGAGCAAACACTGGTTATGAAGATGGTAATTATGGCTTACCTGCAGGTCATTTAGAAAACAACGAATCTCTAAAAGACGGTCTTATCCGAGAAATATCTGAGGAAATAGCCATAAAACTTGATAAAAAGGATGTCAAACTCGTTCATTCTATGCACAGGAAAGAGAAAGACATTAGGATCGACTTTTTCTTCACTGCTAAAAAATATATAGGGACACCAATTAACAACGAACCTGAAAAATGCGAGGAAATTAAATGGTTTTATTTGGAAAAGTTACCAAAAAACACCATTCCATATATTAGAAAAGCCATACAATTAGCATTGGACGGACAATATTTTTCAGAAATAGGGTGGAATACATGAACTCGACTGAACTCAGACAAAAATATTTGAAATTCTTTGAAGACAAGGGACACAAAATAATCCCTTCGGCATCTTTGATTCCACCCCAAGAAGTTGAACTTGCCGGAACCGAACGTGTTCTGTTTACAACTGCAGGTATGCACCCCTTAATTCCATATCTTCTCGGCAAAGAACATCCTCAAGGCAAGCGTTTAGTAAACGTACAAAAATGTCTCAGGACAGATGATATCGATGAGGTGGGAGATAAGACTCACAATACATTTTTCGAAATGCTCGGTAACTGGTCCCTAGGAGATTACGGCAAAAAAGAAACAATTTCTTGGTCCTGGGAATTCTTAGTCAATGAATTGAAACTTGACCCAAAAAGAATATATGTCTCTGTTTTTTCTGGAGACGACGACGCCCCGTTTGATGAAGAGTCCCACAATATCTGGAAAAAAGTGGGAGTAACACAAGACCACATTTTTAAATACGGCAAAGAGGACAATTGGTGGCCAACAGGTGGCAAAAAACCAGGTCCCCAAGGTCCCGATACCGAAATGTTTTACGACACAAACCCAACCGGTTCAGGGCCTATCGATCTTGTATTAAACTCCCGTTTTGTAGAAATTTGGAACGACGTCTTCATGCAGTACGGGCGAAATGAAGATGGGTCATACAGCGAACTGAAGCAGAAAAACGTCGATACTGGCATGGGACTCGAACGTATCTTGAAAGTGCTTCAAAACGCTCCCTCTATTTATGAAACCGATGTTTTTCTTCCTCTTGTTAAAAAAATCGAGGATTTATCACAATATTTCATTGATACCTCGGCGCGAATTGTGGCCGATCACATCAGAGCATCAGTTTTTTTAATTTCTGATGGCGTCAGTCCTTCAAATATAGAACGCGGGTACATTCTTCGCCGCCTAATTCGCCGCGCAATCAGACATGCATCTCTTCTGAAAATTGACGCCGATTTTCTCGCAGAAACTGCTTCGGCTGTTATCAAAACTTACGAGTTTGCCTACCCCATGTTGGTTGAGCACAAAGAGCTAATAATCAAGGAACTTAAAACAGAGGAACAAAAATTCAAAAAAGCCCTAGCCTCCGGTATCCGTGAATTCGAAAAAATCACATCTGATATATCCGGAAAAAGCGCTTTTGACCTCTTTCAGAATTTTGGCTTTCCGATTGAGCTGACCGTCGAACTGGCTCAAGAAAAAAACAAAAAAGTAGATACGATAGGCTTTGAAAAATTACTATTGGGCCATCAACAAAAATCTCGCTCAGCGCAATCCAGCGCAAAAGGCGGGTTGGCCGTACAAACAGATATCGCCGCAAAGTTTCACACGGCAACCCACTTGATGCACCAAGCGCTCAGGGACGTTTTAGGGAATCACGCCCACCAAACCGGGTCGCATATAACAAACGAAAGATTACGCTTTGATTTTACTCACAACGCTAAAATGACCGATGAGCAAATAAGGGAAGTTGAGAATATTGTCAACAAGAAAATAGAAGAAAATTTAACAGTTTACAAAAAAACTATGCCCAAAGATGCGGCGGACCAGTTGGGTGCAATTGGACTCTTCAATGACAAATATGGAGATATGGTAAATGTATATTACATTGGCGCCACCAATTTAATTGACAAGGCCTTTTCAAAAGAATTTTGCGGAGGACCTCATGCAGGTGCGACGGGAAAATTGGGCAAATTTAAAATAAATAAAGAAGAATCCGCGGGTTCTGGAATTCGGCGAATTTATGCTACAATAAACGAATAATTAGATGGACCCAACTGCCCCAAACAACCCAGATAATCAAAACCCGCCAGCGCCTCCAAACCCTATTCAGCCAGGGCAATTTGTAGTGGCGGGTGAGGACGCTCCACCAGCTGCAAACCCACAAATTACAGCCCAACCCGCCCCAACTCCCCAAGCACCTCAGCCGACAATGAACCTGGCTCAAGATAAAGCTGCTCCTACTCAAGTATTCCCTAACGCCCCCGTTGGGCCAACCGCAGTTCAGCCTGACCCGACGCCCTTTACGTCACCACCAGGCGCCACACCAAATTTAGCAGGAGTACCACCGACCGGAGCTGCAGCACCTAAAAGCAGAAACAAAATGCTTATTATTTTAATTGCTTTAATCGTGCTTGTTGCGATTATCGGAGCTGTCGTGTACTTCGTCGTTCTGCCAAAAGCAAAAACAGGCACTAAACCCACAACCGACACGCAGGTTGATGAACCTTCACCGTCTCCAACCCGAACAGACGGAGGTTTTGGAACTCTGCCGGAAGCAAGTGGTTCGACAGCCTTACCAAGTCCCACCCCAAGTGGCCTGCCAGCCAGCTCCACCACAAACCCGGGCCCCTGACTTGGTCTGTAAAATTAATTTAATATGGGTGCACTAGATTTGCTTGGTAATTTTTTCAAGAAACAAACCCCTCAAGAAACAAATTACCTCTCTCTCACCATAACTTCTGACCAGATACTCGCAACCATTTGGCAACTGGAGGGGAAAACTTTAAAGTTTATTGGTCATTCGGAAAAAGGATTCCACAATATAGATTCATTAATTCACGAAACCGCGGTCGTCATAGACGACGCGGCAACAAAAGTTAAAAACGATGTAAGCCAAGTCGTCTTCGGCCTCTCTTACTATTGGTTTGAGGATGGTCAAATATCCAAAGAAACTTTAAATATTCTAAAGAATCTTGCAGATGAGCTGGAGCTTGAAGCCCAGGCGTTTGTTCCGATAGCTGCCTCCATTAACCATTTTTTAAAAATAGAAAAATCGGCTATTCCCAATGTTGTTTACCTGGGTTTATTCAAAGACTTCACTGAAGCAGCCCTAATAGCTGACGACAAAGCAACGCCACAAACTTATAAAGGCGAAGCCAACGAAGATAACATCGTCCACATTCTGGAGCAGTTAAAAACAAAGTCCGGCAAAAAGTTACCCCATGAAATCATGCTTTTTTCAACAAATCAAAAGGATCATTTAGCCAAGGAACTGAAAAAAATGGATCTTGCCCAAATTTTTGAACAAGATATCACTGTCAAAATTTTGTCAGCAGAAGAAATTGCCAAATGTGTTGCTTACTCTCAGGCGGCAGATGTTTTAGGCTATGAGCCTACGTTGTCGCTTCCACCAGGCCACGAACAAATTGTTGAAAACGCTGAAACAATTTCTCAAAAAGAAGATGTTACCGTGCCGAGCGGCGGCTTTGACTTTCGTGAAGGAGAAGATGTTCTGGCTGCGGAAATTTTAGAAAATGCTGCATCAGAAGTGGAGACAAAACAAGCAGAAGAAATAAGTAATGTTTCTGCACCCAAAAGAGCTGAGGATTATGCCGTAGAACTACCAGCCCAAGAAGATGAGCATGTATATGAATCTCCTAAAGAAATGGTTGAGCAGAGAAGCCAGAAACATAAAAAAAAGTTTTTAGATTCATTGCTAACTTTGTCCTGGCTTAGTAATCTTCGATTACCAATAGGTTCGGGAAATTCAAAGAAATGGCTCCTGGCGGGTGCAGCAGCAGTTGTTGTTGTTTTAGTTGGAGTTTTTTTCTTGGCAAGTACCATAACGAGCGCACAGGTAATTCTCAAAGCAAATACCCAATCATATGAAAGCGATTTTGACGTTTCAGCAATTGCCGATGCAGCCCTGGATCCAACCCAAGATCGCATCCCTGCACAGTTAATTTCCGAAACAGTCGCCGACAGTCAACAAGCTCAAGCGACTGGAACCAAAAAAGTAGGCAATAATGCCAAAGGCGCAGTAACAGTTTTTAACTGGACAACAAATGCGACAACTTTTGATAAAGGGACAATTATCATTTCTAAAAATGGTGTGAAATTTAACTTGGACGACGTTGTTCAAGTAGCCTCCAGAAGTGCTTCAACTCCTGGCCAGGCTACAGTGCCGGTAGTCGCTCAAGATTTTGGATCATCTGGCAATATCAGCGGCGGGACAGACTTCACGTTCCAAAAATACGACGAGTTGCTCTATAGTGCAAAAAATGACAATGCCTTCGCAGGTGGCGATGAAAAACAAATCACTGTCGCCTCTGCCGATGACGTTGGCAAGCTAGAAAAGACACTAACGGAGTCGCTCAAACAAAAAGCCAAAGGCGTCCTGCAGGGAAAAAATCAGCAGCAGCAAATCGACGACAACGCAATCGATCTCAAAGTTACCAAAAAGCAATTCGATAAAAAAATCGATGACGAAGCGACAATTATAAAGCTAGACATGGAAGTCGAGGCATCTGTATTGGTTTATGACCAAGGAATCCTTAAAGATCTGCTTTCTCAAAAAGCTAGCCAAACACAAAGCAAATTAGAATCAAAAAGCGAAAACATAGAACTTTTACAGACAAATGTTAAGCGCAATAAATCAAGTTTGATAATTAGCGGCAACTATAGAGCAAATCTAACACCAAAGCTTGACGAAGATGATATAAAAAATAAAATAGCGGGAAAAAGTGTCAAGGGGGCCAAAGCCGCAGTTCAAGCAACAGGAGACTTTGTAGATCTGGAAGCAAAATTTACACCAAACTTGCTTTTCTTCTCCACAATACCTAAAAACAAGTCAAAAATTACTTTAAAAGTTGAAGTAAATAAGTGAGCTTATCAATTTATCTTAAAGATCCGCCACCTGATTATGAAGGAGCTGCTCGAAGCAAAAGAAAAGACAAACTTTTTGGCGCTGTAATTTCGGCAATTGGGCTTGCTTCTCTTGCTTTTGCTGTATGGCCGCTTTTTATTTGGGTTTTTGCAACTGCCCCGCAACTTTCAGGAAGAATAAGCATCGCACCGATTCCAAAAGGCAAGGTGTTATCCGTGCAAAGTCTTGTAAATCAAAACATACAAATTGTTAAAGACAATGAGGGATTTTCATATTTCACAACGGATTTTAAACCCAAAGGCAACAGACCTAAAGATTTTTACCTCACAATTCCTAAGCTAAAAATAGAAAAAGCGCACGTCCTTGTAGACAGTACGAAGTTAGACGAGAACCTTTCTCATTTTCCGGGCACCGCCCTGCCCGGTGAGGTAGGAAATGCATTTATAACGGGCCATTCGGTTCTCCCGCAATTTGCCGACCCAAAAAACTATCGAGCAATTTTCTCAAAATTGCCAGAGTTAGAAGTGGGTGACACAGTTAAAGTTGAATCAGATGGGAAAAAGTTCGAATACGTAGTTCAGTATAAGAAAATTATCGACCCTAAAGATTTATCTGTCCTGGCGCCGATATCCGCTGGAGGTAAAAACTTGACCCTAATGACTTGTGTTCCGCCGGGAACTAGCCTGCAAAGAATGGTCGTTATTACAAGTTTAATTTAAAGTTCCAAACTTTAATCCCCTTTGAGGTTGAATCATTTGTTATACTTTAAAGCTGATAAATTAGAATAATGAAAAAAATTCTGGCCTCATATTTTTTGATGATAATTGCTCTGAGTTTAATTTTGGCAGTTAATAACTTAGCGTATCCGAAGCAAATTCTTGCGAAAAACACAAACCTACCTCAGGCGGTCGCTTCACTTCAAAATATTCAAAACACCACCCAAACAACTCCAAGGATACCAATTCTCATTTATCATTATGTTGAAATTGTTCGTGACAAAAAAGATGCTACTAGAAAGTCGTTAGATATTCAGCCACAAGTTCTTGAAGCTCAAATCGTAACGCTTCAAAAAGCTGGTTATACATTTATCACTCCAGGTGACATCGTTCAAATTAAATCAGGACAAATCAAAAATAAAAGGCCGATAATTTTATCTTTCGACGACGGCTACCGCGATTTCTATACTGACGTTTTTCCAATTTTAAAAAAATACCGTGTTAAATCAATAGCGTACATTGTACCTGGTTTTTTAGGTCACCCCAACTATATGTTCTGGAGTCAGATAAAAGAGTTAGACACGAGTGGACTAGTTGAACTTGGTGCTCACACAATGCATCACACAATGCTCGATACACAAACCCCACAAATAGCTGAACAGGAGATTTTCCAAAGTAAGCTTGCGATACAGCTTTATCTAGGACACGACATCAGATCTTTCGCTTATCCTTATGGGCATTTTAATGCCACCGTAGAGAATTTAGTTAAATCTGCAGGTTTCACAACAGCAGTGACTACTATGTCTGGATCAAATACAGTTTCTGAGGATATGCTAATACTAAGGCGAATCCATCCCGGAGCAAGCACGGGCGTCGCTTTACTTTCCAAGATAGAATAAATTTATGTTTGAATCAGAACCTAAATCAGTTGCCATTATGTGCTCGGCAAACGAGGTCGAAGCAAAATACGCTGAACCAGCATTGGAGCTAGTTCGCCAGAATGCAAACAGCATGATTATTGCCAAAGATTTAGGGAACGCAAAGCAACAATGCTTAAAATTGCCGACGCGATTGTAATTTTAGTCGGAGGGCTAGGAACAATAGATGAAGCAACGGACATGTTAGAGCATAAAAAGCACAGAAGGCATAACAAACCAATGATAGTACTAAATACGGACAATTTTTACGAAGGGCTAAAAGTCCAACTCTTGAAAATGCATACGGAAGGCTGCTTGCCCAGGCCGATCGATGATTTAATTATTTTTGCTGAAAATCCTAGCGATGCAATCAACCAGATTAATAATGAATTAAAAGTAGATTGACAACGAATCGACTGCGATTCACAATTAGCCTGTGATTCTAGGCATTGATCTTGGCAAGAAAACAACTGGAATGGCAATTTCTTCCGGCACAATTGCTTCCCCATACAAAACAATTACCAATAAAAATTTGGAAGAAGCAGTTGAAAAAATATCCCATATCGCTGACGAGGAATCTGTCAGTCAGCTTATTCTTGGCTTCGTAGATGGCAAGATTAAAAAATACTTTGATGATTTTGCTTTTGAATTTCGTAAAAAAAATCCTCATATCGAGCTGATTATGATTGACGAAACTTTAACATCTAGACAAGCAAGTGAGACAATGATTAATATCAATATGCCCAAAAACAAACGCCGCAAAAAAGAGCACGAAATTGCTGCCTGCCACATTCTTGAAAGTTACTTAAATAGGGATAAATGATTAAGAAAATTTTTGCTCCGGTTCAAGCCTGGATACTGCTTCAGGGAAAATGTGTTGGTTGCGGTAAAAATTTATCGACGGGCAAACGTTACCGAAAAGCAGATAATACAGACAAAATTGTCTGCAATTGTGGCCGAATTTTTATTTTTGACAAAAGAAATGGTAAATATAAGAGAGCACAACAAGAAGAGGCAAATGGTTAAACCAACTAAAAAAACTCTAATATTCGCTGTTTTTTTTATTATTCTGATTGTGGCACCCGTTGTTCTTAATCAGTATTATTTATACCTACTGAGTCCCGTTTCGACGCAAAAAAATGAGGCAGAAAATATTTTTGTAATAACCCCTGGTCAGGGAATTGGAGCTATATCCCAAAATTTAAAAAAACAAAACTTGATTCGAAATGCCTTCGCGTTCCGGCTTTTGGTCGCCCAAATGGGTATCGGAAAGTCAATTCAAGCAGGAGATTTCAAAATTAGCCCAAGCTTGGGTGCCCATGATATTGCCCAGGAACTAACTCATGGGGCAATTGATGTTTGGATTACCTTGCCGGAGGGCTTGAGAATTGAAGAACAGGCAGAAAGAATCGAGCAAAAATTAAAGTTCGGTGAGAGCACGAACTACAACTTCGATAAAAAAGAATATTTAAAAATGGCTCGCGAAGGCTACATGTTTCCGGATACGTACTTAATTCCTAAAGACGCCACAGCTCGACAGGTGGCAGACCGCTTAACGCAGACGTTTGACCAAAAGGTTCGATCCACTATTCTTGACAAGTCAAAGTCAAAGCTAACCGCAGACCAGATAGTAACATTGGCATCTTTAATAGAAAAAGAGGCGAAAACTTCAGAAGAAAAAACAACAATAGCCGGCATAATAATGAATCGCCTAAGCGCCAAAATGGCACTTCAAATAGATGCCGCCGTTGCCTACGCAAAAGGATATAACAGCGATAAAAAAACATGGTGGGATTTTGTAACTACAGACGACTACAAAGATGTGAAATCTCCATATAATACATATTTAAATACAGGCCTGCCTCCTGGTCCAATCGATAGCCCGGGCATAGATTCAATTAAAGCCGCTCTGAACCCAGCCGACACGGAATATCTCTACTACCTGCATGATGCACAAGGCAAAATTCACTACGCAAAGACGGCTGAGGAACACAACAAAAACATCCAAGACTTCCTATAAAAGATTCTTAAAATTGAATATCCAAAAGTTGTGTGATGATTAATTGATGGACATAAAACGCTCTAGCGCAATCATAATTGTGGTCGGAATTTTACTAATAGCCGCAATCTCTTTGGTATTTGTCCCTACGCTCGGGGCCAGGAATGTGAAGTTTTTGAAGCTAGTTTTTAGAAATTCTTATCCTCTTTACCTTATATACATAAGGGGAGGGAATAATTTAAGCAATTCTTGAATTGGTTATGATCTTAACTTCCGCAATCTGCCAAGTAACCCTTCAAACATTTTATCCTGATAACTTCTGTTATTGTAACGCCAATCGTATTCGTCAATGTATGCCTGTAGATACTTCTTGCTGACTTTAGTTTCTGTAGAAATATTATCTTTAAGCTGCTTTATATGCTCCAAACAAGCGTCATCATTCTTGTACTTTTCAGAAAACTACCGAGGCTAATCTTATTTCTCATAGCCTCAGATTCACGTACTTCTGACACGATGTAAAGGGATAAGTGCCACAATTAGTTGTTGACAAGACCCAGAACACAATGGTATAAATCTCAGACGCATCCTTAACGGGAGGTATTTTGTGTACCTCTAGTTTTTTGGGTGTTATCAGCTAAATTCCTGTGGGTCATCTCAACTAATAGATTCCCCTCTGCAGCTGCAGAGTCGAGTGGTCCCCATTTGCCCTGGCGCAAGTACCTGCCGTACATAAATTAGAAAGAAAAACCTGTGTCTAAAAGAATATCCTGGGGACAATCTAACAACGTAAATTTACCTAATCTTGATTTGGTTAAGATCCAAAGGGATTCCTTTGCTGATTTTTTGGAAACTAATATTCGTGAAGTTATCGATGAAATTTCGCCTATCGAGGACTTCACCGGCAAGAATTTTGTTCTAGAACTGGGGAATTATACGTTTGGCAAACCTAAATACACCCCCGAAGAGTGTCTCAAAAAAGGAATCACCTACGATGTACCGCTTAAAGTTGAAGCAACAGTAACTAACAAGCAAACTGGCGGCAAAAATTCCCAGGAAGTTTTTCTCTGCGACTTACCGCTGATGTTAGAAAAAGGTTCTTTTATAATCAACGGTATTGAGCGAGCTGTAGTAACTCAGCTAGTTCGAGCACCGGGAGTTTACTACTCTGCCGAAATAGATCCGTCCACCGGAAAAACTCTCTACAATTGTGAAATCAGGCCTCAGCGAGGTTCTTGGCTCGAGTTTGCAATTACCAAAAATGATCTAATAACTGTCAAAATCGACAGGCGCCGAAAGTTTCCTGTAACCACCTTCCTCCGAGCAATCGGTTTCGAAAACAATGACGACATTATCAAGCTTCTAGACCCAATTACCGACGAAAATACTCGAGAATTAGTTCAGAACACTCTCCAAAAAGATTCCACGACAAATCGTGATGAAGCACTTCTAGAAATTTACAGAAGGATGAGGCCCGGCGACCACGTAATTTTAGACAACGCTAAGGCTTTGATAGAAAACATGTTCTTTAACCCCCGCAGATACTCTTTGGGAGTTGTTGGCAGATACAAAATGCAAAAGCGCTTAAAGACTCTTAAGGAAAAACTTCCCGAAGCAAAAGACGAAGATGTAAATAGCCAAATTTTAACTTCGGCAGACTTCATAGCATCAATTGGTTACCTTTTTGAACTGATGAAAGGCAACGGCCGCCTAGACGATATCGACCACTTGGGTAATCGCCGCCTGAGGCGAGTTGGAGAATTAGTTGCCCAAAATGCATTTCGAATCGGAATTTTGAGACTCGAGCGTGTTATTAAAGAAAGAATGAGCTTAACCCCTGTCGAAGAGGGAGTTCCCTCGCCATCTGCCTTAATCAACGCCCGCCCAATTATCTCCGCAATTAACGAATTTTTCCGCTCATCACAGCTTTCTACAATTTTGGACCAAACCAACCCACTTTCCGAACTTGATAATCTTCGTCGTCTAACGGTTATGGGAACCGGTGGAATTGCCCGAGAACGAGCTGCTTTTTCAATTCGAGATATTAACCACTCTCAGTACTCCAGAATTTGTCCAATTAGATCCCCCGAAGGTCCAAACATCGGCCTTGTTACTTATATGGCTCTCTACTGCCGAGTTAACGACTACGGATTCCTGGAGGCCCCTTACAGAAAAGTAGTTAAAGAAATAAACGGCAAAGCCAGGGTAACGGATGAGATTGTATATCTGGCAGCTGACGATGAAGAAGAGTTCTATATTACCCATGCCCAAATTCAAATAGACGCGAGGGGCAACATTGCTGAAGATCGTATACCTGTGCGCTATAAGGGCGAATTCACAACAGCCGAGCAAGGCATGCTCAATTATATAGACGTTGTTCCTAGACAAGTTGTCGGAACGTCTGCCTCTTTAATTCCCTTCCTCGCCAACGACGAAACTAATCGAGCTCTTATGGGTACTCACATGCAATGCCAAGCTGTACCGCTTATTAAGCCGCAGGCACCAATAGTTGGAACCGGTATGGAAGAAGTTGTCGGGGTCAATATGGGACGGGCAATTCAAGCACAAGAAGACGGAGAAATAATTTATGTTGATAGTAAAAAAATAATCCTTAAGAATAAAAATGAAGAAATAACTATCCCAATTCAAAAATTTGCCAGATCTCCCCAAAGCACCTGTTATTCTCAAAGACCACGCGTTGCAATGGGCGACAAAGTTAAAAAGGGTGACACACTAATTGACGGCTCTGCAACAGATGATGGTGAACTTTCTTTGGGTCAAAATTTAACCATCGCCTACATGAGCTTCGATGGTCTAGGCTACGAAGACGCAATCGTTATCTCCGATCGCCTGTCTCGAGATGATGTCTTAACCTCAATTCATATTGAAGAACACGAAACATCAGTTGTAGAGACTAAACTTGGACCAGAAGAAACAACTCGAGATATCCCCAACGTCTCCGAAGAACAGCTCAAATACCTAGACGAAGATGGAATTGTAGTTGTGGGTGCCGAAGTTGGCCCCAATGACATCTTGGTTGGCAAAATTGCCCCCAAAGGAGAGACAGAACTCTCAGCAGAAGAAAGACTACTTCGCACAATTTTCGGTGAAAAAGCCAGAGAAGTTAGGGACACGTCATTGCGAGTTCCCCACGGAGAAAAAGGAACAGTAATTGATATTAAAATTCTTTCCCGAGACAAAGGCGATGAACTGGAGCACGGAGCTCTCCAGAAAATAGTCGTCAAAATTGCCCAAATGCGCAAAGTTGTAGTCGGAGATAAAGTCGCAGGCAGGCACGGAAACAAAGGTGTTATCAGCAAGATTGTTCCAAGCGCTGATATGCCTTATCTTGAAGATGGAACGCCGATTGATATTATCATCAGTCCGCTTTCGGTTCTTTCTCGAATGAACTTAGGTCAGCTTCTGGAAACCCATTTGGGTTGGGCCGCCGAAAAATTGGGCCACAAAGTAGCATTGCCGGTTTTTGAAAGAGTCCCTGAAGAAAGAATTGTCGAGGAGCTGAAAAAGGCAGGATTACCAGCAGACGGACGAGCAATTCTTTACGATGGACGCAGTGGTTTGAAATTTGATCGACCGATTGTTGTGGGAAAAGCCTACATCCTCAAGCTTATCCACATGGTCGAGGACAAAACGCACGCTCGCTCAACAGGCCCGTACTCCTTAATTACCCAACAGCCACTTGGTGGAAAAGCTCAAATGGGTGGTCAGCGACTTGGAGAAATGGAAGTTTGGGCGCTTGAAGCGTATGGGGCAGCTTACACTTTGCAGGAAATGTTAACAATTAAATCAGACGACGTTGTCGGGCGAGCCAAAGCATTCGAAGCAATTATTAAAGGCGAAGAAATTCCTCAAGCTTTGATCCCAGAATCATTTAAAGTGCTCGTCAAAGAACTTAACAGTTTGTCTCTTAACGTTCAAACGGTTGGCGCCAAGACAAAAGAAGAAGAAAAAATCGAACCCAAAGCAGAAGAAGCAGTTCGAGCCGCTCATGCATTGGCCGAAGCAGCTGGTGAACAAATCGTCGCCGTCGAAGGAGAATTAATAAAAGACAAAAGTCCAATGGAAGTAGAGGAGGTCAAGCAATCACTATGAACGAGTTAGTGGATTTTGAAGCCTTAAAAATAACTTTAGCCTCAACAGAGGAGATAAAAGCCTGGTCGTTTGGGGAGGTAACTAAGCCCGAAACCATCAATTACCGAACACTGAAGCCCGAAAAAGATGGTCTTTTCGATGAGCGAATTTTTGGACCAACAAAGGACTGGGAATGTTACTGCGGCAAATATAAAAGAATTCGCTATCGAGGAATAATTTGTGACAAATGTGGCGTTGAAGTAACCCAATCGCGTGTTCGCAGAGAAAGAATGGGCCATATCACACTTGCAGCTCCGGTTGTACACAACTGGTTTTTCAAAGGCAGCCCCTCAAAGTTGGGACTTCTTTTGGATGTATCGCCAAGAAGTTTAGACGCCGTAGTATATTTTGCCTCTTATTTGGTAATATCAGTCGATGATGATAAGAAAAAAGAAGTTTTGGATGATCTTGAAAAGGAACTTGATCGTAAAAGAAAAGAAGCCCAAGGAGGCTTAAAAGAAAGATTAGACGACCAGGAAAAAGATGCAAAACGTGAAGTTGCCTCCATTAAATCTGGCCAAAAAGCAAAAGAAGCAGCCGACTTAAAAATCGAAGAAGCCCAGCTTTCTATGCGCCAAAGACAAGCCAAACTCAGGGAAGAAAATGCCACAGAGTCAGCAAGGCTTGAAGAAATTTATAAAAGCATTGCAGATATGGTTAATGCAATTAAGCCTCTTGATCTTCTCTCGGAAGAAGAATATCTCAAGCTCGCCGATTACGACGCCGAAGTTTTTCTAAAAGTTGGCATGGGTGCCGAAGCAGTTCTTCAAGTACTAGAACACATCGATCTGGCAAAGCTTTCAGTCAAGCTCAGGGAAGAAATAACAACCACAACCGGTCAAAAACATATTAAGGCAACCAAAAAGCTCAGAGTTGTCGAAAGTATGCGCAAAGCAAGTCTCAATCCCATGTGGATGATTATGAAAGTTTTGCCCGTTCTTCCTCCGGACCTCAGACCCATGGTTCAGCTTTCTGGTGGCCGTTTTGCAACTTCTGATCTTAACGATCTTTATCGTCGTGTCATAAACAGAAACAATCGTCTGAAGAAACTAATAGAACTGGGAGCGCCGGAGATCATTTTGCGCAATGAAAAACGGATGCTCCAAGAGGCAGTGGACGCACTAATTGACTCTCAGCGA
This sequence comes from Candidatus Curtissbacteria bacterium, assembly GCA_038326365.1. Lineage (GTDB taxonomy): Bacteria > Patescibacteriota > Microgenomatia > Curtissbacterales > GWA2-41-24 > JBBQJY01. The sequence goes on from JBBQJY010000003.1 coordinate 14,075, forward strand.
GTCAAAAGCACTCGAGCTTCCCAGGATCTCAGATCACTTTCCGATATGCTGCGCGGAAAACAAGGCCGATTTAGGCAAAACTTGTTAGGAAAAAGAGTTGATTATTCTGGAAGGTCCGTTATCGTAGTTGGTCCGGAACTTGAACTTAGTCAAGCCGGTATTCCCAAAGAAATGGCGCTGGAAATTTTTAAACCCTTTGTACTTCGTGAGGTTATCGCCCAAGGTCATGCTCCCAATGTAAAGAGCGCCAAACACTACCTCGAGCGTAGGTCCGGAGAAGTTTGGGATATTTTAGAGGCGATTACTATTAATCACCCCATTCTTTTGAATCGTGCACCAACACTCCACAGGCTCGGTATTCAGGCTTTTTACCCAATCTTAATTGAAGGTGATGCACTCAGGATTCACCCTTGTATCTGTGCCGGCTTTAATGCAGATTTCGACGGAGACCAAATGGCAATTCACGTACCGCTTTCTGAAAAGTCCAAAGAAGAAGCCAGAACTTTAATGATGGCTTCCAGGAATTTGGTTCGCCCAGCCGATGGTTCGCCAATTACACTTCCAAACAAAGAAATGGCGCTCGGTGTTTTCTATTTGACTTCAATCGACGAAAGCCAAGAAGAATACGGCAACGTTTTTGTAGACGAAACCGAAGCTTTAATGGCACTGGCAACTGGAAAAATTTCTGCCCGACAGCCAATCACGGTCAAAATTGGCAAGGAAATAATAAAAACATCAGCAGGCAGGGTGCGCTTCAATTTGCAGCTTCCCGAAAGCATGCGCTACATCAATGAAACCGTTTCCGCCGGTATGATTAAAAAACTTATTAACTCAGCAATCGACGATATGAGCGAAGACGAAGTAAGTAAGTTAATCGACAGCCTTAAAGGCCTCGGTTTTGAAGGTGCAACGTTTTCAGGTTTATCAGTTAGCGTTTTTGACTGTCGTATTGTCCCAGACAAAGACAAAATTATTGACAAAGCCGATCAAGAGGTCGAAAAAATTGAGAAAAACTATCGAATGGGTCTTATTACCCGAGACGAGCAAAGAAGACTTTCCCAAGAAGTTTGGCTTTCTGTAACTAACGAGCTTGCCGATCTCACTTGGAGAAACCTAAATATCGATAATTCTATTAAAATTATTTCTGATTCAGGTGGATCTCGAGCAACAGCCGAGCAGATTAAACAGCTCAGTGCGATGCGAGGACTTGTTACCGATCCTTCCGGTCAGATCGTACCTCTGCCTATTAAGTCTAACTTTCGAGAAGGCCTATCCGTCTTCGAATACTTCACCAGCGCTCGAGGTGCTCGAAAAGGTTTGGCAGACCGCGCAATCAAAACAGCAGAATCTGGTTACCTTACCCGCAGGTTAGTAGATGTCGCCCACGATGCAATAATTAGAACCGAAGATTGTAAAACAAAAGAAGGGTTGCTCATGAGCTCCAAAGATAAACGCCAAGCCCATCTGGCCGCACGAATAGTTGGAAGAGTTGCATTGCAAGACATACTCTCTCCAAAGAGTAAGAAAGTAGTTATTCCTGCAAATATCTTAATTACAGAAGAGATGGCCCAACAAGCCATAGCGGAAGGAATAGAAGAAGCTCTAATTAGGTCTCCCTTAACATGCCAAGCAAAACCCGGTCTTTGTGGCCTATGTTACGGTAAGGATTTAGTCACTCGTGAACTTGTTGCAATTGGCACCCCCGTTGGTGTAATTGCGGCACAAAGTATCGGTGAACCCGGAACCCAGCTAACAATGAGAACCTTCCATACAGGTGGAATCGTTGGTCTGGACATCACCCAAGGTTTGCCACGTGTTGAAGAACTTTTTGAAGCTAGAACTCCTAAATATGTCGCCCAAATTGCCGAAATCACCGGTAGAGTGAAAATAGAAGAAGGCGAGGATGGATATACAATTCGTGTTAAAAGCACAAACGTTAAACCGCCGGAAGAACGCGAATACTTCGTTCTTCCTACAGCCGAGTTGACAGTTGCAGACGGAGATTTAATAACTGCCGGTACCCCGCTTTCGACCGGTTACCTGGACATTAAAGAAATACTTTCAATTTCCGGACTGCGAGCTTCTCAAAAATACATAATTGAAGGTGCTCAAGAAGTTTATGAAAACCAGGGTGTTGCTATAAATGACAAACATTTTGAGGTAATTGTTAAGAAAATGAGCGAAAAAGTTAGAATTGAAACATCTGGCGATACAGTACTGTTGCCTGGAGAGCTGATTGATAAAAATCGTTTCCAGGACGAAAATGCTAAAGTTTTAGCGGAAGGCGGGGAACCGGCAACAGCCCAAGTTGTTGTTCTGGGTATTACCCGTGCCGCACTTTATATCGAAAGCTTCCTTTCGGCAGCTTCATTCCAAGAGACAACCAGAATTCTAACCGATGCTGCAATCGAAGGTAAAACGGACAAACTATTGGGACTAAAGGAGAACGTGATAATTGGAAGGCTAATTCCAACCTCCGAAGATCGTGCCCGAATCCAATAGCAACAACCCTCGACACAATAGAATCAAGTTGTTATAATACTCGACTATGCCGACCATCAATCAGCTAATTAGAAAAGGAAGAACTAGAAAACCGAAACGCGTTCGGGCAACTGCGCTTCGCCGCGCCTTCAATTCTCGCGCTAATCGCTATGTTTACTATCCTAGCGCCCAAAAACGGGGAGTTTGTACGGTTGTTAAAACAATGACTCCAAAAAAACCAAATTCCGCACTTAGAAAAGTTGCTCGTGTCAGGCTCAGCAACAAGCAAGAAGTGACAGCTTATATTCCTGGAATTGGCCATCAACTTGCCGAGCACTCAATCGTATTAATCAGAGGCGGCCGTGTTAAAGATTTGCCTGGAGTGAAATACCACATAATTAGAGGCAAATATGACACAACAGGCGTCGCCAACAGAAAACAAAGTAGATCGCTTTACGGAACTAAAAAATCTGGCGCAACATCTGCAGCTGCCGCAGCAGCAGCGTCAGGAACAAGTGCGGGTACAGCTGCCGCAGGGGGACAATAAATGCCACGAACAGGAAAAGTCCCTAAAAGAATTATTGCTGCCGATCCCATTTACCAAAACATTTTGGTTACTCGTCTTATCAATAAGGTCATGACATCGGGTAAAAAAACAGTCGCCCAAAAAATAGTTTACGAAACATTCGAAAACATTAAGGCGCAAGGTGAGGACCCGGTAAAAACTTTTGAGGACGCACTTGAAAATATTACACCCAAAATGGAAGTTAGACCAAGAAGGGTTGGAGGAGCCTCCTACATGGTTCCCATGGAAGTACGCGGAACACGCAGACAATCATTGGCTCTATCTTGGCTTGTTGACAGCGCCCGCTCCAGAGCACTCGTTGAGATCACGCAGCGACCCAAAAATAAGCCGGTTATGATTGCAAAATTAACGGCCGAGATAATGGAAGCAGCCAAAGGCGCCGGCAAAGCAGTCAACAAAAAAGAAGAGATGAACAGAATGGCAGAAGCAAATAAAGCATTTGCACATTTCCGCTGGTAAATAAAATGATAGTTTCAAGAGGACAAAAATTAAAACAACTTAGAACAAAGCTTCACGAACTTGAAGAAGTAAAGCTTAAAGACGCCCTCGCCAAATATGGAGAGGCCTACCAAGATAGTAACGGTGCTTGGGCAGAAAATGCTGCATGGGAACTAGCAGATGAAGAAATTTCTGTACTTCGAGCGATGATTGTCGAAATAAAAAAAGAAATTAGGACTCTGGAGCTTCCCCCACAACCGGCAGTTAAAAAATAATCTCATGGCTTCTTCTACAACAAACCGCCTTTATCCGCTAGATCGCATCCGCAACATAGGTATCATTGCCCACATTGACGCTGGCAAAACCACAACAACAGAGCGAATCCTTTTTTACACAGGTAAATCTTACAAGCTTGGCAATATTGACGAAGGTACGACAGTTACCGATTGGATGGATCAGGAAAAAGAAAGAGGAATCACCATTGTCTCTGCCGCAGTAACTACTTTTTGGACCCCAAAAACGGGACCAATGAAAGGCGTCGAAATGAGGATAAACATTATTGACACTCCCGGTCACGTTGACTTTACCGCCGAAGTTGAAAGATCTCTGCGAGTTTTAGATGGCGGCGTGACAGTCCTTGATGCAGAAGAAGGAGTACAAAGTCAAAGTGAAACCGTTTGGCGTCAGGCCGACAAATATAAAGTTCCTCGAATTTGTTTTGTTAACAAAATGGACAAACTAGGAGCAGACTATTTTGCCACTTTAAAATCCATTCGCGATAAGCTCGGAGCACCAGCTGTTCCTTACAATATTCCAATTGGCAAGGAAAACGATTTCAGGGGAGTTGTCGACTTGTTAACAAGGAGGGCATTCCTTTGGGTAGAAAACGCAGAAGGGTTAGGTAAAGAATTTAACGAAGAGGATGTGCCACCGGACATGAAGGATGAGGTTGAAAAGTATCGTGCAGAACTGGTCGAGCGAATCGCCGAAACCGACGACAGCTTAACTGAAAAGTTTTTGGCAGGGGAAGAAATTGCGGTGGAAGATCTTAAAAATGCACTCAGGGGAGCTGTTATCAAATATAAAATTGTGCCCATTCTTGCCGGTTCGTCTCTTAGAAATAAAGGTGTCCAGCCGCTTTTGGATGCAGTTTGTGAATATTTACCTTCGCCTCAAGATATTGAAAAAATAGAAGGTACTAACCCTAAAACAGAAGAAAAAGAAATTAGAAAATTAGTACCCGAAGAACCTTTTTCCGGCCTTGCTTTTAAAGTGCAAATCGACCCTCACGTCGGAAAGCTAACTTATGTTCGGATTTATTCCGGTATTTTGAAATCCGGTTCGTCTGTTATGAATTCAACAAAACACGACCGAGAAAGAATTGGCCGAATTCTCCTGATGCACGCCAACACCAGAGAAGAAGTAACCGAAGCTTATGCAGGCGAAATTGTTGCTGTGGTTGGTCTTAAAGTCACCGGTACTGGAGATACTATGTGCGATGAAGTAAAACCGATTGTTTTGGAATCCATTTCCTTTCCTGATCCAGTTATTTCTCTTGCCATCGAGCCTCAAACAAAAGCAGATCAAGAAAAACTTGGCTACGCGTTAGGCCGCTTGTCAGAAGAAGATCCAACTTTTCGAATAAAAGGGGATCCGGAAACAGGTCAAACTATTATTTCCGGAATGGGCGAATTACATTTGGAAATTTTGGTCGATCGCATGAAGCGCGAGTTTAATGTTGCCGCCAATGTAGGATCTCCTCAAGTTGCCTATCGCGAAACCATCAAAGGAATCGGCAAAGGAGAAGGAAAGTATATTAAACAATCCGGTGGTCGAGGACAGTATGGTCACGCTCTTGTTCGTGTAGAACCGAAGGAACGAGGCGAAGGCTACGAGTATGTTTCTGAAATTAAAGGAGGAGCAATTCCCCAAGAGTACATTCCGTCAATCGAAAAAGGTGTTCGCGAAAAAATGGAAATGGGAGTTTTGGCGGGTTACCCAATGGTCGATATGAAAGTTGCTGTTTATGACGGTAGTTATCACGATGTCGATTCCAGCGATATTGCTTTCAAAATCGCCGGAAGCATGGCCCTTGAAGCTGCTGCAAAAGCCGCGCAAATTGTTCTTATTGAGCCTATCATGAAAGTGGAAGTGACTATACCTGAAGAATTTATGGGAGATGTTATTGGAGATCTTTCTAGCAAGCGCGCCCAAATTCACGGCAGCGAGAATCACGGGAATTCCACGATCATCAATGCTCTTGTTCCACTATCGGAGATGTCCGGCTACGTCACCACCCTTCGCTCAATGACACAAGGCCGAGGATCTGCCTACATGGAGCCAAGCCACTACGAAGAAGTCCCGCAAAACATCTCCGACAAAATCGTCTCCCGTGTCAAAGGCGAAAAGGTTGAGAAAAAAGAAAGCTAAGAACAGCTCAAGTCTGCCACACTAAAGCAATAGGATAGCATTGACGTCCAAATAAGAGCAGCAATCAACAACAGCACAAAAATGATTGCACGCAGAAATAAAGATTGCTTCCAATACCATTTATATGTTTGAACAATAGATTTATTTAATTTCATTTCTGTTTTTTTTTAAAATATGATTTTAGCTATAAACACACTTAAAATCGCTAAAATAATTATTACAAATATTTTCCCCAAGTGAATGAAGCAAATCTCAATAAAATGGCCAAAAAATATCCAGAACCAGTTTATGCAATAGACGACGAATCTGCAATTAAATATATCGACGGTAATATCGATATCATCTCCAAAGGTGGGTAGCAAAAGTTCAACTGATTTTTCCTTCTTGACATTTTTTTGCTATAAGCCTTAAACTATGCAGACTGAATCAGTTGAAAAGACTGATGTGTTTCTTATAATCAAAAAACTAAAATGTCTGAAGGAAAATACGAACGAAACAAACCCCACGTAAATATCGGAACCATCGGTCACGTAGACCATGGTAAGACTACTCTTACAGCGGCAATTACCACAGTCTTGTCTAAAAAGGGTATGGCAAAGGCAAAAGCCTTTGACGAAATTGACAATGCTCCAGAAGAAAAACAACGTGGAATTACAATCAACATCACCCATGTTGAGTATGAAACTGAAAAAAGACACTACGCACACATAGATGCCCCAGGACACGCAGACTACATTAAAAACATGATTACCGGTGCCGCCCAAATGGATGGTGCAATTCTCGTTGTTTCAGCACCAGACGGCCCAATGCCTCAAACTCGAGAGCATGTTCTTTTAGCTCGACAAGTAAACGTTCCAGCAATTGTTGTTTTCTTAAATAAATGTGACATGGTTCAAGACGCAGAACTATTAGATCTAGTTGAGCTTGAAGTTCGGGAGCTTTTAGATAAATACGAATATGACGGCAAGAATGCAACCATAATTCGTGGTTCTGCTAAAAAAGCTCTCGAAGGAGATCCAGAAGCAGTTAAAGCAATCGAAGATTTAATGACAGCAGTCGACGAAAAAATTCCAACACCAGTTCGAGAGTTAGACAAACCTTTCTTAATGCCGGTTGAAGATGTTTTCTCAATCAAAGGACGAGGCACAGTTGTAACAGGAAGAGTAGAAAGAGGAGTTGTTAAAGTAAACGACGAAATCGAGATAGTTGGTCTTACCCCAACAAAGAAAACAGTTGTTACAGGCGTTGAAATGTTTAGAAAAGAACTAGATCAAGGCCAAGCAGGAGATAACATTGGAGTTTTATTGCGCGGAGTTGAAAAAGATGATGTAGAACGAGGTCAGGTTTTGGCAAAAGCTGGAACAGCAAAACCACACACTGAGTTTGAAGCGGAAGTTTACATCTTAACCAAAGAAGAAGGCGGAAGACACACACCATTTTTTACCGGCTACAGGCCACAATTTTATATTAGAACTACCGATGTAACCGGAGAAGCCACTCTTCCAGAAGGAACAGAAATGGTCATGCCTGGAGATAATATCAAAATGAAAATAAAGCTTATCGTCCCCGTAGCACTTGAGGAAGGCCTTAGGTTTGCCGTTCGAGAGGGCGGCCACACCGTAGGCGCCGGAGTAGTTTCCAAAGTAGTCGCCTAATAAGAAAACTAAAGCTCGCTGCATGCGAGTTTTTTAATGCCTAAATAGCTTGCTTATTTAAGAGTGATTTTGGTACAATTTGTCACTTGTTTAAAAACAGGTAAATTGCACATTAATAAAAGGTAGTATTATGCCAAAAGGAAGAATACGAGTTAGATTAAAAGCATACGACGCGCGAGTAATCGATGCGGCGTGCAAGGACATAATAAACACTGCGCTCGGGACAGGCGCAAAGATCTCTGGCCCAATCCCCTTGCCTACAAAGTTTACAAAATACACTGTTTTAACTAGCCCTCACACCGACAAAAATGCTCGGGAACAGTTTGAAATGCGAACCCATAAGAGATTAATTGACATAATTGAACCGACTAACAAAACAATAGATTCATTAACACACCTGGATTTACCGGCAGGAGTCGACATTGAACTAAAGATGTAAAATCGAAATACGAAATTTGGAATCGAAAATACTATTTTCGAATTCGAGTTTGGGATTTCGAATCTTAATGAGTTCGGAGGTAATTAAAACTTAATAGAAAGAAATCTTAAACGAATAAACGATCCAAATTAGATCGACGTTTAGGTGGGACACCTGAAAACATTTAAGGAGTCCTGCTTTTTTGCTGTCAAAAGAGAATACAATGCAAACCTTGTTAGGAATAAAACAAAATATGACAACCCGCTATTCGCGCGTGGGCTATAAAGTGCCGGTTACCCTGATTGCAGTGGAGCCGAACGTAGTCGTGTGGCAAAAAGAAGACAGGGTACTTGTTGGCTTAGGTAAAAAAAAGAAAATTAAAAAAACTGAATCAGCCATTGCCAAAGCCACAGGATATACACCCCGCTATTTAAAAGAAATAAAAGTTCTCCAAACAGAAAATTCCCAAGAAAATCAAGAAAAATTAAAAGCAGGACAACAAGTAACAGTTGCTATTTTTGAAGAAGGAGACGAGGTTAAGGTAACTGGTACTACAAAAGGACGTGGCTTCGCAGGGGCAATCAAAAGGCATGGCTTCCACGGTGGGCCAAAAACACACGGTCAATCTGACAGGCACAGGGCTCCGGGTTCAATTGGGGCGGGTACAACCCCTGGGCGCGTTTACAAAGGCAAAAGAATGGCGGGGCACATGGGAGCAAGCCAATTCACTGTTACAAATTTAGAAGTTATACAAGTCGATGCCAGCAAAAACATTTTAGCAATTAAAGGCGCCGTGCCAGGAGCTAAAAACGGTTTCGTAATTGTTGAAAAAACAGGAAAAGTAAAAGGATATACGCCTCCCCCACCACCAAGCGAAGAAAAGCAAGTAGAAAAAGAAGAAAAAGCAGAAGCAGAGGCCAAAGAACAAAAAGAAACAAAAAGCGCCGACGGATTAGACCAGTCAAAAGAAAAAGTAGCTGAAGCTGCATCGCCAGCTGAAGAAAAAAAGGACGTAGAAAATGCCGGATAAAAAGTTAAAGGCCAAAACTACAGTGTCAAAGATAAAAAATCCAAAGGCAAAAAAGCCTGTCAGCACTAAAGCGGCAAAAAAACCACCAGTCACGTCTCAACCTATTTCAAAATCGGCACCTAAAACAACTGCGCAGACAAAAACAATAACGGCTAAACCCACAGGGCTGACTGTTCGAGTTTACGATATAGCAGGTAAATCGACAGGTACAACAAATCTTCCAGAGAAAACATTTGGAAGCAAAGTGAACAAAGCCTTAATAGCTCAAGCCCTCCATATTTATTTTTCTAATGCCACGCCGCATGCCGGTCACACAAAAACTCGTGGTGAAGTCCGAGGCGGTGGGAAAAAACCTTGGCGCCAAAAAGGAACCGGAAACGCGAGGGCCGGATCTAGAAGATCACCTTTGTGGGTTGGCGGAGGAATTACTTTTGGTCCTAGAAAAAGAGATGCAGGACTTGAGTTGCCTAAGAAAATGAAAAAAGCTGCTTTGATTTCGGCACTTTCTTCCAAAGCGCAAGACGGATCGATAAGGATAATTTCAAATCTGGAAAAAATTCAACCAAAAACAAAAAACATGGCAGACCTTTTTTCTAAAGTTGAAGCCGAAAATCCAGTATTGGTAATTTTGGGCGAACGAAGTAAGTCTACTGACTTAGCAATTAGAAATATTCCTAACGCTTCAGTAGAACTTGTAAGCAACCTTAACGCTTATTTAATATGGAAAAACAAAAATCTACTAATTTCAAAAGATGCCCTGGAGAAATTTGCATGAAAACAGCACATATCTTAAAAAAAGCACAACTTTCGGAAAAAGCATACGCGCAAATGGAAAAGGGAATTTACACCTTTTTAATCGATCGCCGAGCATCAAAAGATCAAATTAAAAAGGCAGTCGAAGCTCAATTTGCAACAAAAGTTGTCAAAGTTAATGTTTTAAACAAGTTAGGAAAAAGTAAAAGAGCAAGTGCTCGAAGTAGGAAACAAATTATGACTGGTATGGGAAGAAAAGCTCTAGTATTTCTTGCTCCTGGTCAGAAAATAGAAATGCTTTCTCCCAAAAGGGAGGCAGTGAAGAAAATGACTAAAAATTCAAAAGAAGCTAAAGAAGAAACCAAACCAAAAGAAGAGGGTTTGCTTTCAAAGATAAGAAAATCAAAGCCGGAAGGATTAGAAGGAAAATAAATGGCACTCAAAATTTATAAAGGAACAACACCAGGACAAAGATTTAGAATTGGTCTTGCTTTTGAGGAGATTACAAAATCAACACCAGAAAAGTACTTAGTCAAAAATCTAAGAAGAAGCCGAGGCAGGTCCAATGGACATATCACTGTTCGTGGCAAAGGCGGTGGGCACAAAAGAAACATGAGAGAAATTGATTTTAAACGAAATAAAAGAGACATTGAATCGGTTGTTGCCTCAATTGAATATGATCCAAATCGTACGGCAAATATAGCACTATTAAATTACAGAGATGGAGAAAAGCGCTATATTCTAGCGCCAGTCGGTTTAAAGGTTGGAGACAAGATAGCAACTGGGGACAAAACGGCAGTTAAAGCTGGTAATTCTATGCCACTTATAAATATGCCCATTGGTACCCTAGTTCACAATATTGAACTAATGCCAGGTAGCGGTGGTCAAATTGTAAGAAGCGCAGGAACGGCAGCAATTGTTGCCGCAAAAGAAGGCAAATACGTTCACCTCAAACTTCCTTCCAAAGAGGTCAGGAAAATTAATGCGAGCTGTTTTGCAACTATTGGGCAGATTGGGAACATCGACTGGAAAAATACTTCTTTTGGAAAAGCGGGCAAAAAAAGACATTTGGGAAAAAGACCTAAAGTTCGGGGTGTGGCAATGGATCCTAATTCGCATCCTCATGGAGGTGGAGAAGGAAAATCTGGAACAGGTATGCATCCTAAAACGCCGACAGGCAAAAGCGCTTTTGGAAAAACTAGAAACAGGAATAAGCCGTCTGGGAAATTTATCCTATCAAGGAGAAACAAATAATGGCAAGATCAAGTAAAAAAGGTCCTTACGTAGACGTAAAATTGCTAAAGAAAGTTATGGCTCAAAAAGAAGGCGGACAAAAAAGTGCAATCAAAACATGGGCTCGGCACTGTCAAATTGCACCCGAATTTGTAAATCACACATTCGCTGTTCACAACGGAAGGACTTTCATAAATGTTTTTGTCTCGGAACCAATGGTTGGCCATCGTTTAGGTGAATTTTCACCGACTAGAACTTTTCGTGGACATGGAAAAATGACCGAGAAAGCGACGGCTAAAAAATAATGCAAGTTATATCGACGGCTAAAAATGTTAGAGTTTCGCCCGAAAAGGTTAGGCTGGTTGTTGCTCAAATAAAGAAAATGGCACCCGCAAAAGCGATAGAGATTTTGGAGTTCGTACCTAATAAATCCAGTAAACCACTAAAAAAGGTCATTATGTCAGCAATGGCAGACGCCAAAAATAATTTCAATCTCGATGAGAGTTCACTTGCTTTTGCAGAAATAAATGTTGGAAAAGGTATATCTTTCAAACGATTTCGTCCGATCTCTCGAGGGAGAGCGCATGCAATTTTGAAAAAGACAAGCATAATAAGAGTTACTTTAAATGGAGAAAAAATTAAAAAGATAGAAAAACAGGAATTAACACCAAAAATTGATGGAGAAAAAATTAAATCTAATGAAGCAAAAGAGAAAGGAAAAAAATAATGGGACAGAAAGTTAATCCAACAGGTTTCAGAACGGGTAATCTTTTAAATTGGAACTCTCGATGGTTTGCAAAAAAAGGAGATTTCTCGATTAATCTTTTGGAAGACAGAAAAATTAGACTGTACTTGCTAGATAACCTAAAAAATGCTGGCGTGAGCAAAATAGAGATAGAAAGATTCTTTGATAAAAGGACAGTCACAATTCACGTTTCACGACCCGGTGTTGCAATTGGCCGTGGAGGTTCCGGCGCCGAACAATTAAAGGCAACTCTGGTGAAAAATATGAAGCTTAAAGATGCTGGAAAGTTAGAAATAAAATTTGAAGAAATTAAAATCCCAGATCTGGATGCGTATTTAGTTGCAGTAAATATTGCAGAGCAACTTGCCCGAAGGATCCCTTTTCGAAGAGTTATGAATCAGTCACTCGAGAGAATAAAAAGATCAGGGGCAAAAGGAGCACGAGTAGCTTTGGCTGGTCGTTTAGGTGGATCAGAAATTGCAAGGCGCGAGATCGTCAAAGACGGAGCAGTCCCCTTGCAGACCATGAGGGCAAACATTGATTTTGCAAAAGTAGATGCCAAAGTTCCAAAAGCTGGCATCGTTGGCATAAAAGTTTGGATAAACAAAGGAGAATAAATGTTAGCACCAAAGCGCGCAAAATATAGAAAACAATTTAGAAACAAAAGGGGAGGAATCGCAGTGAGAGGCAATTCTTTATCCTTTGGCTCACATGGATTAAAAAGTCAGGAAGCGGCTTGGATAACAGCCAGGCAGATAGAAGCGGCTCGTCGAGCAATGACGCATTACACCAAAAGGGGAGGCAGAATCTGGATAAGGATTTTTCCTGACAAACCTGTCACTAAAAAACCTGCCGAAACCCGAATGGGATCTGGAAAAGGGGACGTCGATCACTTTGTTGCAGTTGTAAAACCAGGGACTGTACTTTTTGAGATGGGCTCTGTTGAAGATAAAGTAGCCAAAGAAGCGATGAGGCTCGCGGCCCATAAATTGCCAATAAAAACAAGGCTAATAGTTAGATAATAAATGAAAAGAAAAGATTTAAACGAATTAAAAAATAAAGATTATAAGGACCTGAAAAAGATGCTGGATGATAAAAGACGCGATTTAACAAAAACAATAGTAGAAGCCAAAATGGGTAGTGTAAAAAATGTGCACGAAACGAGAAATAGGAAAAAAGAAATTGCCTACATTTTGACGTTTATGAACATTAAGAAGCTAACAATAAGTGAAAAACCAAAAGAAAAGGAGACAAAAAATGGCACAAATTAAAAGTGGTGTAGTAATTTCCGACAAAATGGAAAAAACAGTTGTCGTAAATATTTCTATGACCAAAAAACACCCGTTATATAAAAAGAGAATTTCTTTTTCAAAAAAAATTAAAGCTCACGACGAGCTGGGAGTGAAAACAGGCGATAAGGTGAAGATTGTGGAGACAAAACCATATTCGAAAACTGTAAATTTTAAAGTTATGGAGGTCATAAAGTAATGGTCGCACCAAGATCGTTTCTAAAGGTCGCAGACAATAGTGGAGCCAAAAATCTGGTAGTCATTGGTCTTGGCAAAGGCAGTGGCAAGAGATTTGGAAAATTGGGAGACACTGTAACTTGCGCAGTCAGAGGAGCAATACCTAACTCTCAAGTAAAAGATCATGAAAAGGTAAAAGCTGTGATCGTAAGAACGCGAAAAGAAACCAGGCGAAAAGACGGCACCTACATTCGATTTTCCGACAATGCCGGAGTTGTAATTGATAACAATAATCTGCCAAGGGCAACCAGGATTTTCGGGCCGGTTGCAATTGAAATTAAAAAAAGAGGATTTGCAAAAATTGCGTCTCTTGCCAAGGAGGTTATCTAGGATGTTCAAATTCAAAGTAGGAGACCAAGTGATAATAACCGCCGGTCGCGATAAAGGTAAAAAAGGAAAAATCGAAAAAGTTTTTGAAAGGGACAATAAGTTAGTTGTTACTGGAGCAAATTTATACAAAAGGCACAGAAAAGCCACAAGAACTCAAGGGGCTGGTATTTTCGAGGTTACTAGGCCAATTACGGTTGCCAATATTGCAATAATTTGTCCAAAGTGCGGAAAAGAGACTAAAGTAGGGTTTTCGCAGGAAGGCAAAACAAAAGAGCGCATTTGCAAAAAATGCGGTGGCACAATAACAGTCGCAAGGAGTCAAAAATGACTAATTTAAATATTTTATACAAAGAACAGGCCCTGCCAAAGCTAATGGAAGAATTCGAAATTAAGAATGCTTTTGCTGCTCCAAGGCTTGAGAAGGTCGTAATTAACGTTGGCGCTGCCGAAGCATTGTCAGCCAAAGATGTTATCGAAAAAATAAAAGAGCAAATAGCAATAATTGCCGGCCAACAACCTAGAGTCACAAAAGCAAAGAAATCAATTTCGACGTTTAAATTGAAAGAGGGAGAAACAATCGGTGTCATGGTTACACTGCGCGGCCAAAAAGCTTGGGACTTTATGGAGAAATTTGCAAAAATAGTAGCACCCAGAATTAGAGACTTCAGAGGCATGCCAGACAATAAATTTGATAAACTAGGCAACTATAGTTTTGGGATGACAGAGCAAATTCTTTTCCCTCAAATAGAATATTCGAAAGTGGACAAAATTAGAGGTTTGGTTTTTACGGTGGTCATCAAAAACAGTAGTCCCGAGAAGTCTAAGCGGTTCTTGGAACTTATTGGATTACCATTTAAAAAATAGTATGGCTAAAACGTCGAAAATAGTTAAGAATAACAAAAAACAAAAGTTTGCCGTCAGGCATAGAAACAGATGCAAAATTTGCGGAAGGCCGCGAGCTTATCTTAGACGCTTTGGAATTTGTCGACTTTGCTTTAGAGAATTAGTACATAGAGGAGATGTACCGGGAGTCAAAAAATCTTCCTGGTAAAAAATTATGGATCCAGTATCTGACATGATCGTTTCAGTTAAAAATGCTTATCTTGCACAAAAAGAGCAAGTAATTCTGCCATATTCAAAATTAAAATTTGAAGTTGCAAAAGCCCTGGAGAGGGCAGGTTTTGTGGGTAAAGTACAAAAATCTGAAGACAAAATAACTGTTGATTTAATTTATGTAGACAATAAACCAAGAATGTCAGAAATTAAAAGAGTTTCCAAGCCTGGCTTAAGGGTCTACGTCAAAAGCAAAAAAATTCAGTTAATCAAAGGCGGTCGGGGAACTTATCTTATTTCTACTCCGCAAGGAATAATGACAAGCGCCGAAGCTAAAAAGAAAAATTTAGGAGGGGAGGTAATTTGCCTTGTTTGGTAAATATAACAAATGTCTAAAATAGGAAAATTGCCAGTATCAATACCAGTCGGAGTCAATGTCAATGTTATCGATGACCAAGTGGAAGTAACCGGCCCAAAGGGCAGTTTAAGATTTCAATTTCGTCCAGAAGTTAAAATTGAAATAAAAGATGACGTGCTCAAAGTGTCCAGAAAAAACGAGACAAAATTTGCAAAATCGCTGCACGGTTTAACCAGGAGTGTGATTGCCAATATGGTAAAAGGAGTAGTTGAGGGTCACGAAAAAACCTTGGAGCTAGTAGGCACAGGTTATAGAGCAGCTAAGCAGGGAGAAAATCTTGTCCTAAATGTAGGATATTCTCACCCGGTTGTTATCTCGCAAATTCAAGGTATAGAGATAAATACTAAAGAAAATAAAATTATTGTTTCTGGTGCAGACAAAATTCTTGTAGGAGAAACAGCTGCAAAGATAAGAAGGGTTCGTCCGCCGGAGCCATATAAAGGTAAAGGAATTAAATACTCTGGAGAGTTTATAAGAAGAAAAGCTGGAAAAGCTGTTAAGGCAGGTGCGGCTTAATGAAAAGTAAAAGTTACCAAAGAAAACAGCGCCATATGCGCGTAAAAAAAAGCCTAATTTCAAATAAGGGCTTGCATCGGCTAGTCGTTTTCAGATCAAACAAATATATATATGGTCAAATAATAGATGATCAAAGCGCAAAAACAATTGTTGCAGCTTCAGATCTTAAAAGTAAGGAAAAAAACAAAATAGAAAGAGCTAAAATCGCCGGCCAAGAGCTTGCAAAGGAAAGTGTAAAGAAGAATGTTAAAAAAGTTGTTTTTGACAGGGGCGGCTATAGATTTCATGGTAGAGTAAAAGCTTTTGCACAAGGTGCAAGGGAAGGAGGACTAACATTTTAAATGGCAAGACCAAACAATAGACAAAACAATTTTTATTCGAACGAACCAAAGGAATTTGAAGAAAAGGTAATTTCGGTCAATCGGGTTTCGAAAAAAACTAAAGGAGGCAATCAAATGCGCTTTTCAGTTCTTGTCGTAATTGGCGACAGAAAGGGACGAGTTGGTGTGGGCCTTGGTAAATCAAAAGACGTGTCCTCTGCGATTAGAAAAGCAATTAGTTTAGGCAAAAAACATTTAATCAATGTGCCAATCCATAAAGGTACGATTCCTCATGACATATATATTAAAAGAGGGGCCGCAAAAGTTCTTTTAAAGCCAGCACCAGAAGGAACGGGAGTAATAGCAGGTGGTGCTGTCCGCTCCGTGGTTGAGGCAGCAGGTATAAGAAATATTTCTAGTAAAGTGCTAGGTACAAAAAATCAGGCATCAAATATTTATGCGACTCTTGAGGCATTGGGGAGCTTTCTAAAATGACAAATAACTTGCCGAAGGTAGTTGGAAAATCCGCAAAAAAACTTGGACGAGGACCAGGATCAGGTAGAGGAAAAACGTCAGGTCGTGGTACAAAAGGCCAAAATGCCCGGGGCAGATTATCCTTAACTCATTCACACTTTGAAGGTGGTCAAAGGCCTCTGATAAAAAGGCTGCCATACAGAAGAGGCAAAGGTAACTCCAAAATGTCCAAAAAACCAATTATTGTAAACCTCGATGCTTTAAATATTATTCCGAAAACTGAAACAGTTGACCTTGAGTGCCTAATTAAAAACAAAATTGTTAAAAAAGAAGATGCTCAAATTTATGGAGTAAAAATTTTAGGAGATGGCAAAATTAATATTGCGCTAACTGTAAGCTTGCCAACATCCAAGAGCGCCGCCGACAAAATAACAAAAGCAGGAGGAAAAATTATCGCCAACAAATGAAATATTTAGAGTACATCCTAAAAATATTTAGATTAAAAGATCTTCGAGGAAAAATATTATTTACTGCATTTATTTTTTTCATATTTAGAGTGTTCGCCCAAGTACCGGTCCCTGGCGTTGACGTTGCTTCGCTAAAGCAGTTATTTGCCTCTAATCAACTTTTATCGCTGCTAGACATTTTTTCGGGAGGCACCTTAGCTAATTTTTCTGTTCTGTCTCTTGGGCTTAATCCTTATATTAATGCCAGTATTATCATCCAACTTTTTCAACTAGTCTTTCCAAAGCTCGAGGAGCTTTCAAAAGAAGGAGAATCCGGTCGGGAAAAAATAAATCAATACACACGCTATTTAGCAGTGCCGTTGGCAGCAATACAGGCTTTTGGGATCTACGTATTACTTCAAAATAGCAAAATCCTGACGGCTGTTACACCCCTTACTCTTCTAGCGTTGGTATTCACGATTACGGCTGGGACCATATTTTTAATGTGGTTGGGAGAGCTGATAACTGAGCGGGGAGTTGGGAACGGAATATCTATGATAATTTTTGCTGGCATAGTAGGAAGAATTCCCGTTACTCTGTTTCAGCAAGCGTCGGTTTTTGATCCATCGCAAATTAAAAATGTTTTAATTTTTGCGGCAATGGCTGTTTTTGTTATCATTTCAATCGTTATAGTTACAGAAGCTCGAAGGCCGATCCGTGTCCAATATTCCAGGCGAGGCCAAGGAGCTAAAGCTTCCAGTACTTCAAGCTTCATTCCACTCAGGCTAAACCAGGCAGGAGTTATTCCTATAATCTTTGCAGTATCCTTGATTTTACTTCCATCTACATTGGGTAAATTTTTTGAAAGATCACCCAATGTGTTTATAGCCAACTTATCTCAAACTATGCAAAGATCGTTTAGTCCAGGAAGCGTCACTTATGACGTAGTCTACTTTCTTTTAGTTGTAGCTTTTACTTTTTTCTACACAACAGTTGCCTTCAACACCAAGCAAATTGCAGAAATGCTGATGAAGCAGGGTAGTTTTCTGCAAGGAATTAGACCTGGTTCCCCCACTAAAAAATATCTAGATTACATCTCGCTTAGAATCACACTATTTGGAGCAATCTTTTTGGGACTGATTGCTGTTTTGCCATCAATCGGACAAAATATTACAGGAATTAAATCCCTTCTTATTGGTGGTACCAGTTTATTAATCGTTGTCTCGGTCATTTTAGAAACTACTAAACAGATTGAATCACAGCTGGTAATGAGTGATTACGACACTTTCCTTCAAAGGAGATCAAGTTGAATATAATTTTCCTCGGTCCCCAAGGGTCTGGAAAAACAACGCAGGCAAAAATGCTCGCTGAGCACTTAGGCCTGCCATATATCGAGATGGGCCAACTATTTAGGGATCGGGCAAACGAAGACTCAGAAGTCGCAAAGCAAATTAAATCGGCTTTAAACTCGGGAGAGTTGGTACCAGATGAAATTGCCGTCAAAGCTCTTCACGAGAAACTTGCACGGCAAGCTAATCGGGCCGGATTCGTCCTAGACGGATATCCAAGAAATCAAGCACAAATGGAGGGACTAACCACAACTATTGATAAAGTATTTTATGTAAAGGTTCCCGATGAGGAGTCAATAAGTAGACTTCTTAAACGAGGCAGGGCTGATGACACCGAAGAAGCGCTTAAAAGGAGGCTACAAATTTATCACGAAAAAACAGAACCTCTCTTGTCCCAATTTAGAACAAAAAATCTGCTAGTTGAAATTGATGGCCAACCAGCCGTTGAAGATGTCAATCGAACGATTCTGGAAAAAATGAATGAACAATGAACTATCAAAAAAGCGATGAGCAAATCGAACTCATGAAAAAATCAGGAGACATCTGCGCCAAGGCGCTAAAAAAAGTATTAGAAAATGTGAGAGTCGGTGTGAGTTGTCAAACATTGGATATGATTGCAAAAAACGAAATTGAGCAGCAAGGAGCAACATCTTCATTTATGACCGTTGAAGATTACCAATATACTATTTGTGCAACCGTAAATGAGCAGGTGGTACACGGCCTGCCGACCAAAAGAGAACTTAAATCTGGCGACATCTTAGGTATAGATATAGGTGCGCTTTATGAAGGTTTTCATAGTGATCTTGCAATCACTGTTCCTGTCGGAAAAGTATCAGAAGACACAAAAGAATTTCTAAATGTTGGAAAGAAAACTTTAATGAAAGCGTTAAAAGCAGCAAAAGCTGGAAACAAAATCGGTGATATTTCGGCTATAATCCAAAATGGAATCGAAAGTGCAGGATATTCTATTGTTAAGAGCTTGACAGGTCACGGGGTTGGCCGCCAATTACATGAAGAGCCGATGGTTCCAGGTTTTGGGAAAAAAGGCAGTGGACATGAGCTGGTGGAGAATATGACAATTGCCATTGAAGTTATTTACACAAAAGGATCTGGCGAGGTTGGACTTGAAAGCGATGATTGGACAATTTCGTCTGCAGACGGAAGCTTGGGAGGACTTTTTGAGCAGACAGTTGTAGTAAAAAATAGCGGCCCTATAGTGTTGACGCCGTACCTGTAAATTAGGTACAATTATCGTTCAAGAATCATGGCAAAAGAAGGTGTTATAGAAGTTGAAGGAGAAGTAGCAGAGGCCCTGCCAAACACCATGTTTCGGGTTAAAATTGCAGCTGGCAAACTGCCAAGTGTTAGCGAGGAAAGAATTGTTCTCTGTCATTTGTCCGGAAAAATGAGAATTCACTATGTTCGAATTTTGCCTGGAGACAAGGTGAGGGTTGAGTTGACACCTTACGATTTAACAAAAGGTAGAATAACTTATCGAATTTAAAATAGATGCAAAAAGTAAATACAAAATGAAAGTACAAGCAAGTGTAAAAAAAAGATGTGTTAACTGTAATATCGTTAAGAGAAAAGGTCGTTTGTATGTGATTTGTGCCACAAACCCAAGACACAAACAAAGACAAGGATAAATGGCAAGAATAGCAGGAGTAGATTTACCAAGTGACAAAAGACTGGAAGCAGCTCTTCCTTATATATATGGTATTGGCATGACCCTGGGGCGCAAAATAATTAAAGATTGTCAGCTGGATCCCGAGAAAAGAACAAAAAATCTTACCGAGGATGAAGTAAACAAACTTCAAAAAGAAGTAGAAAAATATAAAGTCGAAGGAGATCTGCGACGCGAAGTACAAAGTAATATAAAAAGACTTCAAGAAATTGGAGCTTATCGTGGCATCAGACACTCTAGAAATCTTCCGGTTAGAGGTCAAAGAACAAGAGTAAACGCCAGAACTAAAAGAGGTAAGAGAATAACCATAGGAACGGTCAGGAAAGACGTTGTAGCCAAAATGGGAGAAACTAAATAATGGCAAAAGAAATTAAAAAAAGTAAAAAAACTATACAAAAGAAAGTTTCGCACGCACGCGCTTACGTAACTGCTACTTTTAATAATACATTGGTTACTTTGACCGATCAAAATGGTGCAACGTTAACTTGGGGCTCAGCTGGCGCCTCGAATTTTAAGGGCGCAAGAAAAGCTACACCTTACGCTGCAACAACTGTCGTTGAATCAATAGCAAGAAAAGCTAAAGAATTTGGTGTTTCGTCTATAGAAATTTACGTTAAGGGTCCTGGACCTGGACGAGACAGTTCAATTCGTGCATTTAAGGCCGCTGGTCTCAACATCACGATGATTGCAGATGTTACTCCCATACCTCACAACGGTCCCAGAGCAACAAAAAGGAGAAGAGTTTAAATGGCAAGATACACAGGTCCGAAACACCGATTATGTCGAGCAGAAGGGACAGCGCTTTGTGGTCTTCCGACCTGCCCCGTTATCAAGAAAAATGCCGGTCCGCCAGGCCAACATGGTCAAAAGGGGAGAAGAAAACTTTCTGAATATGGTATCCAGCTTAGAGAAAAACAAAAAGTAAAAAGAATTTACGGAGTTCTTGAGCGCCAATTCGAGAAATATTTCAATATGGCATCTCGGAAAAAAGATGCAACAGGAGACGCCCTTCTAAATATTCTAGAAACTAGGCTAGATAATGTTATTTATCGTCTAAACTTAGCTAGAACGAGATATCAAGCAAGACAACTAGTGTCACATGGCCACGTAAAAGTTAACGACAAAAGAGTGACTATTCCTAGCTTTAATGTTAAAATTGGCGACATTATTTCGTTGTCCGACAAAGCTTCAAGTTTTGATTTTATAAAAAAGATTTCGGAAGACACAAAAAGTGTAAATCTTCCCAATTGGCTCGAAAAAAAGGCGACAGTGGGTAAGATAAAGTCCTTGCCAAAAAGAGAAGACATTGATGCGGAAATTAATGAAAGGCTAATTGTTGAGTTCTACTCTCGCTAAAGAGAGCGGCAATACAAAATTTCAACAAAATGAACCAATTTAATATGAAATGCAACATAAAAAAATCAAGGGAGGTGAAAAAATAAAGTGTTAGATTTATCTCAAACAGCGGTAGAAACCGAAAAAGAAACAAATGATTTTGGGAAATTTATTATTGAACCCTTGGATCAAGGCTATGGTCACACCATCGGTAATTCTCTTAGACGTGTTCTGTTAACATCACTTTCTGGAGCGGCTGTTACACAAGTTAAAATTTCAGGAGTCAGACATCAATTTACTGCACTTTCTGGCATGTCAGAAGACGTTGTCGAATTTATTCTTAGTCTAAAAAAACTTAGACTTAAAATTACAACCGATAAAACTGTCAAATTAACTCTAGACGCAAAAGGTCCCAAGGAAGTCAAAGCTTCGGACATAGAGAAGAGTGCGGGAGTTGAAATTATTAACCCAGAGCTGGTACTTGCTCATTTAGCAGACAATAAGGCAAGGCTTTCTGCAAGCATAATTGCGGAAAATGGAAGCGGATATTCCCTAGCAAACGAAAGAAAAACTGGAGAAATTGGACTCATACCTGTCGATGCTAATTTTTCACCTGTGGTTAAGGTTAACTATCATGTGGAAGCAACTCGTGTTGGCAGATTAACCAATTTCGACAAATTAAGTCTCGAGATTACAACTGACGGAACAATAAAGCCTTCAGATGCTCTTAAAGCAGCTGCCAAAATCTTGGTGGATCATTTTACAACGATACATGAGCCACAAAATAAGAGCAGAAAACAAAAGGCAGAACCGGTTGAAGCAAGTTCAACAATTACAGACGATGTCATAAAAACATCCCTGGAAGAATTAGATTTGCCAGTAAGACTCACAAATAGCCTTAAAAGTGGGAAAATTGAAACCATAGGCGATTTTCTTGATCGCGACAAAAAGGATTTAATGAAAATGAAGAACTTAGGTCCAAAGTCAGTGGCTTTAGTTGAAGAAAAACTCAGGGAAAGGGGCATCGAAGTAAAGTGAGACACGGTATCGCCGGCAAAAAATTAAGCAGAGATACAAATTCCAGAAAAGCTTTGCTTAAAAACCTAACCAGCGATTTGATTTTGCATGGTCAAATTAAAACGACTCTAGCAAAAGCAAAATTCGCAAGAGGTTATGCTGAAAAATTAATAACAACTGCCAAACAGAGCAAACTTGGTAAAAAACGTACTGTAGCCGCGGTACTTACCAAAAGCAGCTTTAAAAGGTTAGTGGAAGAGATCGCGCCTGGTTTTGTTGACAGAAATGGTGGTTATATTCGAATTATTCGGCTTGAGCCAAGGAGGGGTGATAACGCACCGATGGCAAAGCTAGAATTAGTTGAGTGGGATAAATCTAAGACTTTAAAAAAAGCAGTACCAAGTAAATCTAAAGCGCCCAAAGTACCAAAGGGCGCTAAAAATAAACTGTCAGCTAAACCTAAACAGGACAGTAAAGAAAAGAGTACCGAACCCAAACCTAAAACTAGCCAAAAGAAAAAATGAAAAGCTTAAAACTAAAGGACATAAAAAGAGAGTGGCACCTGATTGATGCCAAAAATAGAAGCCTTGGCCGTGTATCAACTGAAGTTGCTATGCATCTCATGGGCAAAAACAAGCCAACATATTCCACAAATCTTGATGCCGGGGATTATGTTGTAGTTATTAATTCTCGAGAGGTTAAGTTAAGCGGAAAAAAAGAGATACAAAAAAAATATTATCATCATTCAGGTTACCCGGGAGGACTTTATTCCAAAACTGTTAAGGACCTGCGGGTTCAAAAACCTAATGATTTGATAAGAAATGCGGTTTTTGGAATGATGCCAAAAACCAGAATGGGAAAAATCATGTTAAAAAAACTTTATATCTATAGCGAAAAAGAGCATTCGCATCAGGATAAATTTAAATAAAAATGGCAGACGAAAAAGAAATAAAAAATAAGAGTAATCCTTTCAAATTTGCTCACGGTCGCAGAAAAGAGGCGGTTGCGCGGGTGCGACTCTTCAAGGGCAAGGGTCAGTCAACCGTCAACGCTAAACCGTTTGAAGAGTATTTTCCTCTGGAAACTTTTAAATCAAATTTTATGAAACCTTTTCGCTTGACCAAAACCGAAGGCCAATATTATGTGACCATAAAGGTAACAGGCTCCGGTACAAAAGGGCAATTGGATGCGTGCGTACACGGAATTTCTCAAGTACTGAATGTAGAGAATCGAGAAGAATTCAGACCGGTTTTAAAAAGAGCCGGACTTTTGACACGTGATGCCCGAGTCAAAGAGAGACGCAAATACGGTCGTGCTCAAAAAGCGCGAAAAGGCAAGCAATCTCCAAAGCGATAAGTAGCAAGAAGATCATATAAATAAAAATTAAATTAGATTATTAAGCCGCAGTTTTTTCGACAACTGGAGTCGTTGTCGTATTGGAAAGCTCGCTTGTTACTGATGAAGTGTCAACGGTTGTACCTGGAGCTGGAATTTTAGGATCTAGCGGTGCAGCTTCCATCCTAACTGGTCCTAAGCCGGGCATTGGGTTGCCAATATGTGCAGCTTGTGCAGACGGTCCAGGGCTAGTTCGGATTTCTTGATTTAAGCTTTTTATTGTATCTTGAGCAATCGCGTCTAAGGAAGGGCTGGCTTCGTGAACAACACCATCTCTGGCCTGCAATCCCTCGGACGCCCCTACCCCAATTGAAGCAGAATCGGCGCTTGCCCTAGCACTGTCCGACAACGCCCCTGCTTCCCAAGCGGTCTTTGGACTTGTAGTTGTATTAGGAGTTTCAGAACGGCGGTTGCGAGCAAATCTTCCCAGAAACCCCCCCAAAAAGCTTTTTTTCTCTGGAGCCATTGGTTCTTGACTTGGGATCTCTGTTGTAGGTTCACTCATAACTAACAAACATTATCATATATTTTATCGCTTTGTAAAGTTTCGAAAATCAGCCAGCTTGTGTTTAAAAACGCTGAGGTTCTCACCTTAATTTTAAGTATACAATGTCGGGGAGGGGAGAATCGAACTCCCGATACTGCACCCCCAGCGCAGTGTGTTACCACTATACTACTCCCCGTCTGCGTAAGTAGATATTTTATCAGGTCTTGTTTTTTAACAACATCTATAGTAAAACTAGCACGTACTTGAATGACTAACTCCGACGCGAAAAAGCAGGCTATCGCGACTGCAATCTCTCAAATAGAAAAAGCATACGGAAAAGGCTCTATTATGAAAATGGGTGAGTCTGTTGGTAAATTTGAAATTGATGTTATTCCAACGGGAATTGTACCCGTTGATCTCGCACTTGGTGTGGGAGGTTTACCTAGGGGCCGTATCGTTGAAATTTATGGACCAGAAGCGTCCGGAAAAACAACCCTGACACTATCAACAATCGCCCAGGCTCAAAAAAATGGTGGAAATGTAGCACTGATTGACGCAGAACACGCGCTTGACCCTGTGTGGGCGGAAAAAGTGGGAGTTAATCTCGACGACCTTTTGATTTCTCAACCGGACACCGGAGAGCAAGCGCTAGAAATTACTGAAACCTTAATTCGTTCCGGGGCAATTGACGTTATAGTTATCGACTCCGTGGCCGCGCTAGTTCCACGTGCCGAAATCGAAGGGGAAATGGGTGACTCCATGATTGGGGTCCAAGCCCGCTTAATGTCGCAGGCATTAAGAAAACTAACAGGCGTTATTTCAAAATCCAAAACCATTGCGATTTTCACAAATCAGCTTCGGGAAAAAATTGGTGTTATGTTTGGAAGCCCAGAAACAACCCCTGGTGGGCGAGCACTTAAATTTTATGCGTCAGTCCGTTTGGACATTAGGAAAATAGACAATATCAAAGAAGGCGATCGTGTAATTGGATCACGTCACAGAGTTAAAGTTGTTAAAAACAAAGTTGCTCCGCCGTTTCGTCTTGCCGAATTTGACATCATGGGCGAAGAAGGGATCAGCAAAGAAGGCGGTCTAATTGATGTTGCCATGGAACTTGGTCTTGTCACTAAAAGCGGCGCTTTTTACCGCTGGGGCGCAAAAATGATCGGACAAGGTAGAGAAAGTGCCAAAGGATATTTTGCCGAGCATAAAAAAGATTATCAGGCTCTGGAAAAAGATATATGGTCAAAAGTTAAAAAAGGAGCTTCTACCAAACCTGCAGTCACAACTAATCACGAGTCGGAAAGCGACGAAATTCTAGAAGAAATTATTCCTGCTGCTCAGTAATTCGTGGCCCAGGTTAGTGCCATTGAATCCCAAAAATCCAACATAAGGCGATCAGACAAAATCGAAAAAAGATTTAACATTTTTATCGGCGAAAAATTCGTCTTTGCGGTTGGGGAAGAAAACCTCCTTAAATTCAAGCTTAAGGTTGGAAGTTTGATAGACGATCAAATACTTGCCGAAATTTTAAAAAAAGAAGATGAAAAAAAGCTCACAGATCAGGCGATTAACTTTCTTTCATTTAGGCCCAGAAGTCAAAAAGAAACGGAAGACTATCTAATCAAAAAAATTTCACAAAAAGAGAAATTAAAATATCATCAGGCAAAAGAAGCACCGCAAATTCCAATTATTATCGCAAAGCTTGCCAAATACGGATATTTAGACGATTTGAACTTTGCCAAATGGTGGGTGGAAAGCCGAAATAGAGCGCGCCAAAAAGGGAAAAGACTAATAAGCATGGAGCTGAAGTACAAAGGCATCGATGAGGAGATAATCTCAAGCGTATTGGAAGACTCGGAAGGAGAGTTGGAACTGGCCCTTAAGGTACTCGAGAAGAAAAAAAACAAGCTAGCAAAACTTTCTGCAATTGAAGCTAAGCAGAAAACCTACTATTACTTAGGGACTCGTGGATTCGACACCACTATAATAAAGGAAGCATTTGCAATTTTTTTTAAAAAGAGCTAAAATTTTTAAACAAGAAAGCAGTAAATAAGAAGTTATATAGGCTTTATGAAAAATAAAACTATAAACAGCAATATTTTTTTGTCTCACAATTCCCGCTAACCACGGCTTATTTTTACTGTTTCTAAAATAAAATGAGTTATTACGACGATCAAAAATCGCCTCAAAAAAGAGGCCAAAAAGTAGTTGTTTCTGTAGGCGTGCCACGCCAAGATTTAAACAGCCCTCGAGACGCGAGAGAAATAATTCAAGACGCCAGAGACGAGGCATTCCGCATAAAAAAAGCTGCGGAAGAAGAGTCAAGAAAAGTTCGTCAGGAATCCATAGAAATTGAAAAAAGAATAGCACAAAAGGAAGAAGGACTTGACTTAAAAATTTCTCAAATATCTAAACTCGAAAAACAAACCGAAAGCCAAAAAGATGCTTACGAAAAACTGGAAAAAGAATTATCTAAAGCCAGAAATGACCTTATTGAAAAATTATCAAAAACGGCATCTCTGACTCGGGATGAGGCAAAAAAGTTAATTCTTACAAATTTAGAACAAGAGCTTCAAGGAGAAATTGCAAAAAGAATTAAGGAAGCCGAAGAAAAAATTAAGGCCGAGAGCACTCAAAAAGCCCGAGAAATAATTGTCAATTCGATGATTGCTGGCGCCACAGACTGGGTAGCAGAATACACAGTCTCGACAGTTAAATTAGAGTCTGAAGAAATGAAAGGCAGAATTATCGGCAAAGAAGGCCGAAATATTCGAGCATTCGAATTGGCAACAGGCATCGATGTGGAGTTAGATAGTGACATTGAAGGTGAAGTCAGGCTCTCCTCTTTTGATCCAATCAGAAGAGAGGTTGCCAGAGTTGCTCTTGAGTGGCTAGTCAAAGACGCCAGAATTCAACCGACAAGAATCGAACAACTAGTAGAGCAAGCTCGTGCTCAAGTGGCTTCGGATATGTCTGAAGCTGGTAGAAAAGCGGCCACTGAGCTGGGATTATTCAATATACCCGAAGAGGCACTTGATACTCTCGGTCGACTAAAATTTCGTTATTCATACGGTCAAAATCAACTAATCGCCGCAGTTGAAACCGGCAGAATAGCTAAGAAAATTGCAGAAGAAGTCGGCGCTAATTATTTAATTTGCGCACAAGGTGGACTTTTTCACGATATTGGGAAAACTGAAATGGAAAAAGAGGGAACTCATGTTCAACTTGGAGTTCAACTTGCCAAAAAATGGAATTTTCCTCCTGAGGTTGTTAATTGTATAGCTCAGCACCATGAAGACGAACCGTTTTCCGCAATGGAGTCAATCGTTGTTCATGTGGCTGATGCTGTTTCTGGAGCTCGACCGGGTGCCAGGCACGAGGCAGTCGAAGACTATATTAAAAGACTCAAAGATATAGAAAATGTGGCAACTTCATTTTCCGGTGTGGAAAAAGCCTTTGCAATTCAAGCAGGCCGAGAAGTAAGAGTGATTGTGCAGCCGGAAGTTGTGGATGATGACGGAGTTGTAACTCTTGCGCACAACATTAGGCAAAAGCTGGAAAGCGATTTAACTTATCCAGGCCAAATCACAGTTACGGTCATTCGCGAAACTCGAGCCATCGATATTGCCAAATAATAATTGACTGCTCAAAGCTATTTATATATAATTGCACCTAACCAAAAAAGTTCTCAATGACCAAAAAAGAATTAGTTAATAGAGTTTCCAAGAAAGTGGGACTCACCAAAAAAACCGCAGAACATGCTGTTAACGCAGTCTTTGCAAACATTCGCGAATCCATGATCAAAGGTGACAAAGTTGTAATTACCGGCTTCGGAACTTTTAAGGTAAGAAAAAGGGCCACCAGAACAGGACGCAATCCCCAAACAGGCAACTCACTAAAAATCATTGGACACAAACTTCCAGGCTTTACCGCAGGCAAAACCCTTAAACGTTTAATAAAATAATCTATTGAAATTCTAAGCAGCTTTATCTTTTGCTGTAGCTCGACTCGCTGCTCTGTGAGCTTGCAGTTTATTCGGCAGCCCTCTTATGGTGTGATCCCCGGATGCAGGAATCATCCTTCGAGAAGTAATGTCAATCAATTCTGCGGGAGCTCGATACGCTTCCATCGGGGCAGTAACTTCTGGTGCACCTAGCTTCCCCCCTTTTATACTGAACGGCCTAAGGGTTTCGACAGCTTGAGGCTCTTCGGAATCTCTTATCTGACCATTGACACCTGTAAGTTCATTACTCGTCCACCCGCTTGGAATTCCTGTTCCAGCTTGCTCACTGCCTCTTGATCTTTCTTTGCCGATTTTGTCCATATTAGCCTCTTGCCAGATCAAGAATATACATCTTTTAGCTTCAGAAGTCAATTTAGGTCTCGTCTAAGCGAATGTGTTAAATTTAAAGTATGGACCAAATAGTCAAACCTCCAATAATTAGGAACCATGAGCCATTTCTGCGCCATCAAGTTAAAAGCTTCGGATATGCATTCGACGGAATCATTTATAGTTTCGACAAAGGAACACATTTTAAAATGCAGACCATAGCACTACTGTTAGTAGTTATACTTGGCTTTGTTTACAAAATTAATAGCACAGAATGGCTTGTACTAATCCTAATTTCATCAGCCGTAATTTCTGCTGAAGCAACCAATACAGCAATCGAGGAAGCATGTAATATGCTTCACCCTGATCAACACCCACGAGCAAGAATGTCAAAACATTGTGCAGCCGGCGCTGTTCTGATTCTATCGATTGCTGCAATAGCCATTGGTTTGATAATTTTTCTTCCAAAAATATTCGCCTAGTTACTCCTGTTATGTGATAAAATCAAAGCAAATGTCGGCGACTTTTTTCATAAAAACTTTTGGATGTCAGCAAAATATGGCTGATAGTCAAAGAATCTCAAGCTACTATCTTTCACGCGGCTACAAAGAATCAAAATCAATCAAAAGTGCTTCGGAGGTAGTTATAAATACTTGTATGATCAGACAAAGTGCTGAGGACCGTGTAACAGGACTTGTAAAAAATGTTGCACAAATGAATCCAAATTCCAAAATCGTGATAACTGGCTGCATGGTTGGTATGGCTTCTCGTGATGAAACTGGAAAATATATAAAGGCCCTAAAAAAAAGAATGCCGGAAGTCGACGAATTCTTGCCTCTTGAGGAAGTGGGCTTTGATTACCCAGCTCTCAGGTCAGATTTAACTCATGCGTGGGTGCCCATTTCAAACGGTTGCAATAATTTTTGTACTTTTTGTGTGGTCCCATTTACCAGAGGTCGGGAAATTTCGCGATCTTTTGAAGATATTATTTTCGAAATAAATCATCTTGCTGAAGACGGATGCACCGAAGTTACGCTCCTCGGTCAAAATGTAAATTCATTCGGGGCAGATCTCGTTAAAAATTCAAAAGGTTTTAAGTTACCATCTGGTCGAATTGTTAAACCGGTAATTGTGAAGCATCTTGGAAAATACAGGATTCCGACACTTTTTCCTTATCTGCTTGAAGAAGTCTGCAAAATAGAAGGTATTAAAACAGTTAAGTTCATCTCGTCCAATCCCTGGGACTTTTCAGATCAATTGATTAGCACCATCGCTAATAATCAGAAAATTGATAGAAATATTCACTTAGCCGTGCAGTCTGGTGATGATCAAATTTTAAAAAAAATGAATCGTTGGTATACGCAAAAAGATTATTTAAATCTGGTTAAAAAAATAAAAGCAAAAATTAAAGGTGCGCAGATTTCAACGGATATAATTGTCGGATTTCCAGGTGAAACCGAAAAACAATTTAAAAATACTGTGCAGCTTGCCCAAAAAGCTGATTTTGCCTATGGTTACGTATCAAAATATTCTGATCGGCCCGGTACGGCAGCTCATAAAGCACTTGGCGATGACATATCTCATCAAGAAAAAGATCGGCGTTGGAAAATACTAGATAGCTTAATCAATCAAAAGCAGGTTACTAGATCCTCAGTTCGGTAGCTATCTCCAGCTTTTCAATATCATAAACTTATCAATAGCCTCAATCCTTATTGGCAGGCCAGAAGAAATAGGATACATAAAAGCAAACATTAGAACGAACATGAGAATAACCAGAATCGCGGCATACTTATATTTAGTTTTGTAAAGATCTGCAAGGGCTATACCAATGGCGATGGTTAAAAAGGGTATAGCCGGCAAATAGTGATACAAAAAGAGAATACGAGGCGACAATATCCAAGGTACCCAAAAAATAAGATATCCCAAAAGTATTATTAACAATTTTGGATTCCTTTCATCCAAGTATTTACCAACCAAGTAAGACACAGCAATGATTCCCGCCCAAAAAATCAACGGATTGCCAAGGGCATAGATATATCCGGCCATTCCGCTGCCGTAGTCCTCATATGAAAAATACACTCCCCTCATGTCCAAAATCCATGGACACCAAGTCTTAGTCGCGTCTAGTCCTTGTGGTACACAAAAAAGCGGTGTTGTACCGTAAGAATGCTGAAGGTCGTGTCTATTTTGATACCACCATATTTGTTTATGCAAATCGACAAAATTTTGTACAGTATGCCCCTGTAGCCAAAATTGACCATATGCCCCTAGATAAAATAAAAGCGGAACAACAAACAGCAAGATCAAACTGAAGGATAATATTTTTTTCTTAAATTGATAAATTGCAAAAATCAAAAATACCGAAGCTATTGCGTATAAGCCCGGCCATTTCGAAGCGAGTGCTAAGCCAAGAAAAACAGAAGTTAAAAGCAGACTTACAAATCTTGGTTTTTTGATGTAAAGAGCGGCAAAAATAAAAGCTACCACAGAAAAAAAGGTTATAAAAACATCGTTCATTGTGATTCTCGTCATCACAAAAGTTAAATTCTCAAATGCAATTGTCGTTGAAGCGAAAATAGCGACCGTGGGCCCAAAAAGTATCATTGCCAAGACAAATGTAGCTGGAATTATTGCAGTTCCAAAAATTAGACTAGGCGTTCTCCACCCAACAGGATTGTCGCCAAAAATTTTAATTGAAGCAGCCTGAATAAGCTTAGCCAAAGGTGGATGCAACCAATCGTAAGCTGTGCCTTCCTTTGGAGCCGGAGAGAATGGATCGTAAGGAGCTGGGTTATTGTCTGCATACGCCTTAGCCGTTACCGCATGATAAACTTCATCGAAATAATAGTGATCAGGTTCGGTGTATCGATAAAACCTCACAAGGAATGAAAATATCGTCAAAACGATAATAAAAATTATAGAAAACTTCTTTGTCATCTCTAACAATATATAATTATGTTAGAGCACAATCAATAATTCTAGTGAGAAAGACACTTTTTGAAAAAATAGACTTTTTAACTTTTGGCCTGTTCGGCTTTCTTTTTTTGCATTTTGCAAAAGAAATGTTGCAAGTAAGGCCTGACGGTTGGTACGTAGGACAGGTTAATCTGTATGGAGATTTAGTTTTTCACCTAAGTTTAATCAACAAGTTTTTAGCAAGTGGAATAAATATCGATAGTCCTATTTATGCCGGTGACAAAATAAATTACCCTATCATCGCAGATTTCTTGACTGCTCAAGTTTCAAGGGTATTCGGTATTGATTTTGCATTATTTATAGTCACCCTCGTAGTTGGAGTGCTGACTTTGATAGTATCGAGGCTATTTGTATTGAAATTTGTAAAAGACAAAAAAGTTGTTTTTTTAGCATTCTTGCTTTTCTTTCTGAATGGGGGCGTCGGCTTCTATTATTTTCTACAGGATTTTTTAATATCTAAAAAATCTATTGCTGATTTTCTTTATGCAATACCCCGGCAGTATACAGATATAAAAGAAATAGGTTATTGGTGGATTAATTCGTATCTGGCCTATTTTCTACCCCAACGAGCTTTCCTTTTTGCTTTCCCGATAACATTGATAATTTTGCTTATGCTTTATCTTGGCAGTAAAACAAATAACCTGTTTCACTTCGCCATAGCAGGTATCATGGCTGGTACTTTACCTTTAGTCCAGGCGCACAGTCTATTGGTACTCTTTCTGCTTTCTGTATTATATTTTCCGATCAACTTGATTTTTGGTAAAGAAAAGAAAAGAATAATTGTAAATTGGGCATTATTTGGTTTTCTAACAATTATTATTTCATATCCATTATTCGGCGTTATTTCCTCTGTCGGCAGTCCGCTCAAATACATAAGATTTGCGCCAGGCTGGACAAGCAAAGAAAATCTGATTTGGTTTTGGTTTAAAAACCTTGGGTTTTTTGCACCTACTTTAATTGCCGCAGTTATTTGGCTATTTAGGAATAAAAAGCTTTTCATTTTATATATTCCCTTTTTGTTTATATTCGTAATGAGCAATATCTTTGTTTTTCAACCCTGGGAGTTTGATAATAGTAAATTATTGATTTACTGGTATTTTGCTTCCTGCATAGTAGTTGCTTACTTTTTACGTGAAGTATTATTTAAATCAAATATATTTGCCAAAACACTAGGTTTACTATTAGTTTTTCTCATGATATTTGCAGGTTCCATCGATGTGATTCGCACATTCACACCAATTAGCTCTTATCAAATTTTCTCAAAGGAAGATTTACAAGTCGCCCAAGAGGTTCAAAGACTAACGCCTAAAAACTCTGTATTTGTAACGTCTACCAATCATAATCATCCTATCCCTGCTCTTTCTGGCAGATCAACACTTCTAGGTTTCCCTGGTTGGGTTTGGAGCCATGGAACGGATTATTTGCCAAGACAAGCAGATGTCGTGAATATTTATCAGGGTGGTGACCAAGCAGAGGTTCTAATCAAGAAGTATCATTTAAATTTTGTCACTTTGGGGCCACAAGAAAAGGTTGAATATAGTGTTAATTTAAGTTATTTTGATCAATACCCTAAAGTCGCATTGAATAGTGACTGGATTTTATATGACGTTAGTTCTCTTTGGTCCAACGGCAACAGGTAAAACAGCGCTTGCATTAAAAATTGCAAGAAAGTACAACGGAGAATTAATATCTGCGGATTCTCGTCAAGTTTACAAAAATTTAGACATCGGCTCGGGAAAAATTCCTCCAGATTCATTTGTTAAAAAATACAACGGCTACTGGATAGTTAATGGGATAAGAATAAACGGTTACGATTTATTAAATCCCGAAGAGCAATTTTCTTCTTCAGACTTTGTAAACTTCGCATCAAATAAAATTAAAGAATTGAAAAAAATAAAGAAATTGCCGATTGTAGTTGGTGGAACAGGTTTTTATATTAAGTCACTAGTATCTAATCCTGAAACACTGGGAATTGTGCCCAATGCAAAATTAAGAGATAGCCTTAAAAACATTGACGCGGCTCATTTGTATCAAAAGCTGCAGCTGCTTGCACCAGGTAAGGCCAAATCCCTAAACGATTCAGACAGAAAAAACCCCCGAAGACTAATAAGAGCAATAGAGGTAGAGGAATATAAAAAAAAATCAGTAACAAAAAATCGAAATTATAATATTAATGATAAGTACTTAATCTTGGGTTTAACTGCTCCAAATGATTTTCTTTATAAAAAGGTCGACACCTGGCTCGATTACCGACAAATAAATGGGCTAAATGATGAAGTGAGAAAATTACTTAAAAACGGTGTGAGCTCAGGATGGCTTACTCGTCTGGGACTAGAATACAAATGGGCCACACTATCAGTTATGGGTGAAATCCCGCAAGTGGAGTCCTCAATGAGGTTGAAAGGGGATATACATTCATATGTCCGGCGACAAAAAACCTTTTTTAAACAATTTAAAGAAATTAAGCTCTACGACATAACCGTCAAAAATTACGAAGAAAAAATATTTGGTGAGGTAAAAAGTCTTTCGGGAAGCGAGTAAGCCAGATTCTGTTTTTAGCGATTATCTATCTCTAAAAGATGTAACTATCAATTAGCCCCGCTTTAGGCGGGATGCCCCTACTCAGAACCTTCTGGAAACTAGTCATCGGTCCTTTTTTGGGTTGCAGCAAGTGGGATTGCCCGTTTCACTACCGCTCGTCTCTGTTGCTCTCAGGTTCTGTTAATTCATAACCTGTTTTAAACTCCGCATGCGGTTAAAGAGTTTAAACACCAGCAATTACTTGTCGGAGCTTACGCTCCATCCCTTGTTTCCTGCTGTCTGGACTTTCCTCCCACCAATATAAAAATGTTGGCGGGCAACCGCCCTTCTTCCCGAAAGAGCACAAATTATACCAAAAATAGGTATAAAACAAAAATACATTTGACTAAAATACCCAAAAGTGCCATAAATTAGTTGTGGCGAAAAAAGGATTCAAATCAAAACTTCGACCTTCAAAAAGTACGACCATCTCACAGATTTTGATTGGTTTAACCTTAGTTGCTACAATTGTAGCCGCCATCGAAGCAGTCCTACAGATAGATTTTACTGGTTTGGCTCCAACTCAGCTTTTTTTGGTTGCAGGAGTGCTGGGTATATTGGGAATTTATCTCAAAGACGAGAGATAACCTTGACATTGCTGTCTTTCGCGACTATATTTACCAAAACTGCTTTGCCTGATGCTACAAAAAGCACGAAATAAGGCTTCCATTGTTGTCCTTATTGGTGGCGGCTCAAAACTTCCCAATCTGATCAAAAAGTCGAAAGCTCCTGACAGTAAATTCAAAATCTCGTTAGTACTTTCTCACAAAAAAACATCGCCCGGAATAGAACTAGCACTGAGAAATAACATACCAGCCGTTTTTTTTAATTTGCCAGATTTTCGTAAGCGCTTTTCAAATGGATCAGATTCAGCCCGCAAGGAATATTCAAAGCATTTGGGATGGTTCATTTCTCAAAGAGAATATTATCCGGACTTATTGGTTTTTGTGGGTTGGGATTTGATAATGGATGATAGCTTCTTCCAGTTTTTCAAAAACTCAAAAATTGGCAATGGTTTTGCGGCTATCAACTTGCACCCAGCGCTCATGACGCAAAGTCCTGAGAAAGATAAAGTATTGCTTCCGGACGGGTCTCAAATTCCAGTTATCAAAGGCGAACAACAAATGGTTTTAGAATCTGTTTTAAAACAAAAACACACATATTTTGGCCCCAGTGTCCATTTTATGAATCCAAAAAATTATGATTCCGGAATAGTAGTTAAGCGCCAGTTCATCAAAGTCAGCAATGCCAAAACAGTTGATGGTTTAAGAAAAAAACTTATGCCAGTAGAAGACAAGATATTAATAGATTCCATAAGCGAGGTAATTAAAAAATTATGAGGGTAATGATAATTGATGGAGGGGGTAGAGGTTCAGCCCTAGCCGCTGTTTACGCAAAAAGCAAGCAAGTTACAGAAATCAGCGCTGTGCCGGGAAACGACTTTATGAAGTACGCTCAAAGCGTTACAACATTTCCAAAATTAAAGACTACGGACACAAAAGATATTATAAAAATAGCAAAAAATCTTAAAATAGATCTGGTTGATGTCGCGCAAGACGATGCAGTAGCCGCTGGCTTGGTCGATCTTCTTAAAAAAAACAAAATAAAAGCTTTCGGACCAACAAAAGCTGCCGGGCAAATTGAATGGGATAAAGCCTGGAGCAGAAATTTTATGGAAAAGTTCGACTTGCCATCGCCAGCTTATGTTGTTTGCAAATCTCAAAAGGAAGGGCTTGATTTTATCAACAAACAAAAAGAATCGAAATGGTTCGTAAAAGCAGCCGGTTTAGCAGCCGGTAAGGGAGCAATTTTTGCAAAGAATGAAGAGGAGGCCAAAAAGGCAATTTATAAAATGAAACAATTTGCAAAAGCAGGTGAGACTTTCTTGATTGAACAATGTCTTGAAGGAGAAGAATTTTCAGCATTTGCAATCTGTGCAAAAGATAAATTTGAAATCGTCGGTTATGCCCAAGACCATAAGAGAGTTTTTGATGGAGATTTAGGACCGAATACGGGAGGAATGGGTTGCTCTTCTCCCCCCAAAATTGTCACAAAAAATATTGATAAACAAGTTAAACAAATAGTAAGAAAAACAATTAAAGGACTTGTTTCGCTCAAACGACCATATGTCGGTATTCTATATTTAGGGGCAATGGTGGATAGAAATGACAAAGTATGGATAATAGAGTTTAACGCAAGGTGGGGAGATCCCGAGGCTCAAGTTATCCTGCCTGGCATAAAAAACAATTATTTTGAACTTGTAAATGAATTGTTAAAAAATAATGTGCACAGGATAAAAAATGATAACAAGCACAGAATAGTCGTGGCGGCCACCTCCAAAGGATATCCCGATTCTTATTCAAAAGTTATTGGGAAACCGATTTTAGGTTTCGATAAGATATTGAAATCAAAAGTTAGCATATTTGGAGCAGCGATTAAAAAGTCTGGTCAAAAGTGGACAGCCAACGGTGGAAGGCTATTTTATCTTATGGCAGAAGGAAAAAGTATTAAAGAGTCTTCAAAAATGGCTTACTTAGCGCTCAATAACATGTCTAGTCCCGGGAAAAATCTTCACTATCGAAAAGATATTGGTTGGCGCGATTTAAAAAGAAAATGATTACTACTCTTAAAGTTATTTCAAAAGTGGGAAGCGACCCCAAAGGCCAGGATCTTTTAGTCGAGATTCAAAGAACCTTAGGAATTCGATCAATTGAAAAAATAAGAACCGCAAAAATTTACCGATTAGAAGGTGTCAGCAAAGAACAGGCCCACCAATTTGCCAAAGTTGCACTTTACGAGTCTATTGACCAAGAGTTATGCACAAATGATCCATTTCCTGGTGCTGACCAAAAGATAGAGGTGTCTTATAAGCCAGGTGTTATGAATCCCGAAGTGGCATCCATTATTAAAATAGCAAAAGATTTAAAA
Organism: Candidatus Curtissbacteria bacterium; assembly: GCA_038326365.1. Classification (GTDB taxonomy): domain Bacteria; phylum Patescibacteriota; class Microgenomatia; order Curtissbacterales; family GWA2-41-24; genus JBBQJY01. The sequence goes on from JBBQJY010000003.1 coordinate 51,011, forward strand.
GTTCACCTCAAAGCTGCAGATACCTCTACTGAGTATGCATTTTTTGGAAACATCTCGAAAGAAAAAATCAAAGAAATTGTAAATGGCTTACTTGTCAATGACACGGTAGAACAAATAGTAGAAAAAGAGCCCAAGACACTAATAATCTCAGGTAAAAAAGTAAAAACAAAGACAATACCAATTCGAAGCGCAACAGATGGAGAGCTTTTAAAGCTCTCCGGGGACAATCTTTTTCTAAATCTAGAAGAAATGAAAGTAATACAGAACTATTTTAAAAAAATTAATCGCGATCCGACAGATTGTGAGTTAGAAATATTAGCCCTCACCTGGTCGGAGCACTGTGGGCATAAAACTTTCAGAGCTAATTTAACAATAGACGGTATTAAAAAAGAGTCTTTAATTTCCAGAATTAAAAAAACCGCGAAATACAATAAAAATATTATAGTTTCGGCTTTCGTAGATAACTCAGGTGTAATTGAGTTTGACCAAAAATGGGCAATCAACGGCAAAGTGGAGACGCACAACAGCCCTTCGGCGATCGAACCTTATGGCGGGGCAATGACCGGCTCGGGCGGAGTATTCCGGGATATTTTAGGAACAGGCCAAGGGGCAAAACCAATCATATCCACCGATATTTTTTGTTTCGCACCACCAAATATGTCTCAAAAATTAGTGCCACCTGGTTGCCTTGCGCCGAGTTATCTGCTCAGAAAAGTTGTCTACGGAGTTAGGGATTACGGCAATAGAGTTGGTATACCAACCAATAACGGATCAATCCATTTTCATAACGATTTTCGTGCCAAACCGACTGTTGCAGTTGGGGCATATGGACTAATTGAAAAGAAAAAAGCCAAATTTTTAAAACCTAAGCCAAACGATCTAATTTTTACGCTTGGCGGTAGAACAGGTCGAGACGGAGTTCATGGGGCTACCTTTGCATCTGGCGAAATGACTCATCAGACAATCAACACTTCCGGCTCTCGTGTCCAAATAGGCAATGCGATCGAGGAAAAAAGAGTTATCGACCTATTACTTCATCTATCAAAGCTGAATTTAATTAGCGCCATGACCGATTGTGGTGCTGGAGGCTATTGTTCTGCAATTGGAGAAAAAACTAAGGAGACAGGCGCAGTTGTTAATTTGGAAAAAGTTTTACTTAAATATCAAAATCTTGCTCCCTGGGAAATATTCTTGTCTGAGTCTCAAGAAAGAATGGTGATTACAGCAAAGCCAAGAGATGCAAAGAAAATTAACGATATAGCCAAAATTTATAACGTCGAGGTAACTGTGATTGGCAAAGTGACAGACAATAAGAAGTTGGTTGTGAAATATAAAAACGAAACAGTTGCAGACCTAGCCATGAATTTTATTCATGAAGGTTTGCCACAAAGACATATGATGGGGAGGTCCTTGAAAAGAAAAATTATCACTCGAAATCCACAAGCACCGAACAAAATTGAAAATGTTCTCCTTAAAGTTCTGGCAAATCTCAATGTCGCCTCAAAAGAACCAATAATTAGAATGTACGATCACAACGTTCAGGGTACGAATGCACTCCACCCATTTGGTGGAGTTAATTATGATGGACCAAACGATGGTGCAATTGTCAAAACTGACTTAACTAAGGGCGCAGGTTTAGCAACCGCACATGGCCT
>JBBQJY010000004.1:0-46636 GCA_038326365.1 Candidatus Curtissbacteria bacterium
CTGGGTAATACACAAAGACAAAATAGGTGAGACAAAGCGAAAAAACTAATATCAGCCCTTGAATGAGCAATGTCCAAGGTCTAAGAATTTTCGCTTCCATCAAAATCCTTTCGCATTCAGAAAATCATGCAAAGAAAAAACTAGTGCAATAAAAGCAAAAACGAGCAAGGCTCCTGCAATCATAGGATCACTTAAAAAAGCAGAAAAAGTTTGATGCTTAGACCCTTTATTGTCTTTTTGGTTTGGTGTCTGTGAGCTAGAATCTTTAGATTTCATTGCAGGCTTACTTATAGCTTAACGCGTCTGCATAAATAGAGTCAAATCAAGTCGGGGTGGTCGGATTCGAACCGACGGCCTCGCCGTCCCGAACGACGCGCTCTACCAGCTGAGCTACACCCCGCTAGCCTAAAATTATATCAGCTTTATTTAAGAAAAAGTTAGAAGTTTGGCCCGCATGTCTTACCGAACTTTTGCGAGAGATTCAACAGATCTGTTGCGTTTACATTGTTATTAAAATTACCTTGACTGTCTGGCATGTCCCAAGGACTCATACCCGTGGCTCCAAAATGAAATGAATCCTGCTGCAAGTCGGTTGAATTAATAACGTTATTTGCATCCATGTCGTAACACTTTGTTCTATCCCAGAAATTTGCAGCAACTCTGGCTGAACCTGTATTATGGACGTAATCAATACGCACCGTGTGAACACCAACAGAGTTTCTAGCATCAAATAATGCCTGTGCGGCTCCAGCCCCAGGTTTATTCAAGATTATGTTTCCGTCCACGTAGATTTTAACACTATCGGTTCCATTTGAATTTGCGGTTAATCTGTATACTTGGCTTATAAAATCATAAGTTCCTTCCCACCTCGCCGACCAATTGTCTGGCCCTACCCCCGATGCTGGTGGATTTGTTCCCCAATTCTTATTCAATACATTACCGGGTAAAGCGGATGGGCTTCCTTGAGGTGTTTGGAAATTAGTATCACTATAATATTGCTGACTCATCGTGTTTGTAGCTGAATCGGGATCAAAGTCGTAAGTCGTATCCGAACCCGATATTCCGATTGTAAAATTATCGACATTTCCATCAAATACATCACTAGAACTTCCTGGTCCTATATCAAACCTTAAACCGCCCGAACTGTCGGGGCGATTAATAATCGTTGCATTTGAACTGTTACAAGCTTGCGGCTGTTGAATAAAAGCTGAATATTGTGAAATCGTACCTGAGTTAAACGAGTTTGGGAAAAGCGATGACGCCCAAACCCCGTTTAGTCCAACCCAATCCTGCCAAACATTTTGCTGAGCTCCAGCATTCTGATTTTCAGGTTTAAATGTTAATCTATCTGGACCGCATTGAGTGTTTATATCTAGATCAACTTTTGGAGAATTTGGCGTGCCAGTCTTCCCAAAAGTGGAAAAATCAAATTTGGTGATCTGGTTTAAATCAGTACCAACAAAGTTCGTACTAGTGATAGCCGCGAAAGAATTTCCTTGTGAACCACTGAACAATCTTACACTGCCTAAACCCACTTTTGCCGTATTGTCAAAAACAACACTACCAGTGTTGCTTACTTGATATGACCATATGCCAAGGTTAGATGGTGTAACTTTTGTTGAAGCAAACACTTGTCTTACAACTAATGTAAACCCGAAGATTGCTATAAACGTAACAAGTGCGGCTTTTGATACCCATTTGTTCATAAAAGTTCGCTAAATATACTACTTCCAAGGTCATTTGTCAATTCACACTAGAGGATTCGATTTCTCCTCATTGCGATGTCAAAATGAGGCTCAACCGATTGACAAGCAGATATCAACGATCAACAATAAAGATATGTCATTTGCTAGCCAGCATAGATCCAAAATCCATCATCTAAAATCCGCATTCACTCTCATCGAACTCCTCGTAGTTATCTCGATAATTGCAATCTTGATCGCTGTTGCAACCGTCTCATATACGAATGCCCAAGAAAAAGGTCGGGACAACAAACGGAAAAGTGATCTCAAAGCTATTCAAACCACTCTCGAAATATACTTTCAGCAAAACGGCAAATACCCTGAAAGCAGACTAGATTCTGCAGGTCATGGAGGACGTCCCGCATGCTCTGCCATAACTGATGGCTTTAAGTGGGGGGATATTTTTACCTGTAATTCAAACACTTATATGAGTCCTCTGCCTAAAGATCCCGCGATAAAGGACAGTAACTCCCCCGCCAAAGATTATTACTATGCTAGACCTTCAACAGGTACTTACATCTTGAGTGCCTCTTTGGAAAACATTAACGACAAAGATAATAAGAATAATATACAAACCACAACGACCTGCACACCTGATGGTTTCGCGTCTAACCCGCAGGGTAGAAATTACTGCGTCATCAATCCTTAACTCATCAAAACTAAAAATCCTGCCGCTATTCCAATTGTAGCTATCATCAAATACTCCATAACAAGCTTGCGGTGAATATCACCCTTTAAATAGTGATAAGCGAATCCCCAAACTAGGTAGAAAATAATAAGTAGCACCAACACAAAAAACTGCTTAGTTGTGTCATATCGAGAAAAAAATACACCAAAAGCACCCACGACAAGTCCTGCGTACAAAAATACATGTCCTACAATATCAAACTTACTAAACTTATTTATCGTGTCTCTCATAGAATCGCTCCCGAGACAGCATACCAAATGACCAAAAGCACAAAAGCTAAAATTCCTAAATGAACCAAGACGCCACTTCTTAATTTGAGCTTTTCCTCTCGGGCTACGAATATAATCTCAACAACGAAGAGTAAAAATACAAAGCCAACTAAGCCAAATGAGATTGCTTTACTCACCGAAAATTGCTTACCTCCTAAGACCGCCGCGCTCGTCGGGTTGGTATTACCAGCTCCCTGAGTTATAGCAACGCCACCAGCTGCCACAGCAGGGTTTGGTAAGGGTGAAATAGATGGTTCTGGACTGGGGGAAGGAGAAGCAACAATAAGCGTACTCGGCGACGCATTAGAATGGCTAACAAAACTCTTGGGCGCTATGCTTGGGGAAGATTTTACAACGGATGCAGGGCTTGGCGTAGGTAGGGCTTGGGCCAAAGCAGAACTATTTTGAACCCCTCCCGCTCCCGATCCAAATTCCTGAACAACCAAAATTCCCTCTGTTCCAGTTAAATTACCCGAAACAACTGCCACTCCAATTTCTTTAAAATTTTTATCAAGCAAATTACTTTTATGAGAAGGTGAATTCATCCAGGCAGTAACAACACTGCTGGCGTCATTAAAATCCCGAGCTAAGTTTTCACCTGCGTAAATATACTTATATCCAGCGGCAGTTATGAAACTCCACGGAGTTTTGCCGCTCGGTGAATTATGCGCCCAGTAGTTTTCTGAAAACATATTACTAGCTTTGGCAGAAGCTGCATTCGCCAAAAAGGAATTGAAAGTTAAAACTGGCAAACCATTCTCTGCCCGCCTCTGGTTTGTTAAAGAAATTATTTGATCTGCAGAAAAAGTTATTGTTCCTAAAATTTGGGGTGCTTTAAGCTTAATTACATAAAACCCTGCTGTTGCTGCAACAAAAATCTGCAGATACAAAAACAGTGCAAAAACCGACAAGCCATGAGCATGATGCTGTTCCCCGTCTGCGTGAACATGTGGCAATACGTGATAGTGAAGTCTACTGATCTTCTGTTTAATTCCCACTACAACTAAGTTTACACACTTCTCAATTTGCTAATCAAACTGCAACTTAAATCCCAATAAAAAAGCCCCACTCTTGGGCAGGGCTATTTTTATTTGATATAACACTTTTTTATATCAAAGTGTGTTAGAAGGTGCTGTTACAGTAACATTTGCTGAGGAACTTGCGTCTCCAGTTGTTATTGCGGCTCCACTACCAGTATTTTTATTAGTTTTATTTTTACCAGTTTTGGCCTTCAATTTTGCGTTAACACCTACTGATGTATTGTTGGCTTGACCAACAGTTTGTACAGTTGTGCTTGTGTTCTTGACTTTGTTTTTTGTACCTGAACCATTACCACTTATGTCTACATCTAGACCAGTTTGGCAGATGCAGCAGCTCGGAACAGTTGCGTCATTGGTTGAACCAGAAATATTAACAATCAACGCTGCAGTTGCGCTGCCAGTATCGATAGTCACATCTCCACCAGTGTTTTTACTCGCAGTATTACCACCTGTTTTGGCACTTATATCTGCATTCACATCTATTGTGGTGTCATTGACCTGAGAAATAGTGTTTGTACATGTACTTGTGACTGTTACCTTGTTCTTTGAATTTGCACCGTTGCCAGTAATATCTACCGTACCGGAACTTTCTGCAAAAATTGCTGGTGCCATCACACTGGCAACAACAAGAGCCGAGGCTAGTCCTGTTCCAACTTTATAAATTGCTTTCACTATAATCACCTCCCTTCATCGTTATTTGACTATAAATATTACAACTTAGAAAATATACAACACTGGGTGCCAGAAGATGGGCAGAATTCATAATAAGCTGAAGAATTATTTGTCCTAATTCTGAATTATTAAATTAGAATATCAGCAAAGATTAGTCAACTGGGTCAAAAAGTAGCAAAAAATAACAGAATGAATCGAAAAAATCTATTTTTGAGTCTGAATTGCAGCAAGTCGCCTTTTAAGAAGAAATGTGCCAAGTGCTAGCGGAACCATAATCATCATGATCTGAAGTGGTACCGGCAATCCGCTTTTCCCAAAGTCGGTTGTTCTGTAAGTTTTAATAACTTCAGTTTGATTCGCCCCATTGTCACTGCTACCAATGTTCTGAGTTGAAACACCAGCTACCAATGATTGCGCGCTCTTAGAAATCCTATTGGCAAGCGTTTGACCTCCAACTTCAACAGTCGCTCCTCCATTTGTTGAGGCTGAAGAATTAGAGCTACTTGAGCTTGAACTTGCATTTGAATTTGATCCTCCGCCATTGTCGTGGGCCTGTTTACTCTGCCCTGCTGGTATAAAGTTCCCAAGCCAAGAACCGAAGACGTTGACCAAAGTCATTACAACTTTTCTACCGTTAAAGTTACTATTTATGAAGTTAACAACATTGGTAATTACATTTGCGTTCCCCGTCTTGATTTTAGTGTCTCCTCCGGTATTCTTACTTGCGTCATTCTTGCCTGTGTTGGCAGTCACATTTATATTGTTTGTTATCGTTCCGTTGTTAGTCTGAGTCGTATTATTAGTGTTATTAGTTGTAGAAGCTGCTGTGTTTGTCGAGTCTGCACCGTTTCCAGTGTTTACAGACTGTAGTTGCCCATTGGTGTCAACAAAGTAGAACGAGCCATCACTTGTATAGTAATAAGTTCCTGGCGCAGCTCCAGCGATCTGACCTTTCCATTTTCCAGAAGGATCATTAATAAATACCATATAAACTGGCGCACAGCTTCCATTGGAAACATTTACATTGGCAACATTAACAACATTTGTTTCCATCTTTACATTTCCTGTTTCAACTATATTGTTTCCGCCAGTATTGAAGTTTGTCTCATTTCCGCCAGTCGTTCCAGCAGTATTTACGTTATTGTTCACAACCGCTTTATTATCTTGAGTCGTATTGTTGGTATTGTTTGTAGTTGTATTTGTCGAATTTGCAGAATCTGCACCGTTTCCAGTGTTTGCAGCGCTCGCACTTGTTCCGCAAGCACAGCTAGAACATGGTGAACCAGATGCAGAGGAGGCGCTTGCTGGCTGAACAATGTCTCCGACCAAATTGCCAAATATGTTAACAGTATTTAAAACCCCATCCACGACCGTGTTCAGTGAATTGACAACATTGGCAACCACATTCGCGTCTCCCGAACTAATACTTGTGTCACCTACATTTTTAGAAGCTGTGTTGTGGCCACTGTCTGCCAGAACATCAATGTTATTTACAATGTTGCCGAGATTGTCGACTGTTGTGTTTGTAGTGCTATTGCTAGTCACATTTGCACTATTGGTCGACTCAGCCCCGTTACCCTTGTTTTGAGCACTAGATCCTGCACCAGTTGCACAATTAACACAATTTGCCAATGGTTCACCTAACACTATGTCACCGTTTTGGTTACCATTTACATCAAATTGGTAAATGCCCAAGGCCGTCGTGTTTGCATTAGTGATTACAGTAGCAACTGTATTTGCGTCACCAGTCATAATATCCGTAGTGCCAACGTTTTTAGAAGAATCGTTGTGTCCACTGTCCGACTCAAAATTAGCAGTGTTGCCAACATCCGCCGTGTTCTTTACTGCCACTCCCGTTGTGTAGTTATTTGAAACTGTTGCTCCATTATTTGAGCCAGCGCCATTACCTGAATTAGCGCTTGAACCTGATCCTCCACCTGCACATGCACCACAATTTGACGTGTTAACTTGATTTGAATTTACGTTATTTGCAATCGTTCCATTGGTGTTTGCATCACCTGTCCCAACACTTGTGTCCCCTACATTTCCACCAGCTTGCGTGTTCGGATTAACGCCAGCTCCAGTGTCAGTACTTTGTGATGAAGTAGGTGTGGGCTCAGGGCTAGGAGAATTATGAGGTCGATGGGGTCTTGGGGATGCCTCTGGCGCACCAGACGCTTCAGGAGCAGGTGAAGCTTCAGGTGCTGGACTTGCTTCCGGAGCTTTTGACGCTTCAGGAGCAGGTGAACTTTGAGATTGTTGCTGAGCCTGCACTTGGTCTACGGTTTTTGCGTCTTCAGGCACCTTCTGCGCATCGACTGCATACACTGCAACAATATTGGTGTTAACCAAAAGCAATAGGCTTAAAAAAGTTACCTGTAATATTTTTTGTATTTTCTTCATTTTTTTCTTGTGCCTCCTAACAAATGTCTAATATTTATTCTCTATTCCCTTCATTCTTGGAGGAGCTTATCCTCTTTTTGGTTCCTGGTGGATTCAAAAAGTAATAAACCCTCCAAGAAATCTAGGAATCTGCGATTAGCTAAACATAGCCAAAAGCATTAACAACAACGATGAGTTGCTAGAAGAACTCATTGTTGGGAAGGAAATTTCCCCTCCAACAACATTCTTGTTAGCTGTATTATCTACAGTTACGTCTGAGCTAGCATCGCCAGTAGTGACACTTGGGTCACCATTGTGATTTGTGTTTGATTTAACATCGTTATTACCGCTATTAAGATCAACTTTTACTCCAGCACAGTCGCCATTAGATTTGTTCCAACTTAAGATACCCCATTCGCTATTTCCACAAGAGAAAGTGTTGTCTTGAGCGATAGCTTCCATGGAATCAAGATTTACAACAGCATCATTGCTGCTGTCTGCACCGTTTCCGGCTACCTTAACCATGAGATCACTAACACATCCACATCCTTCTATGTTTGCAGCGTTGAAGTTTGCAAGAGTAGAAACATTCACCTTAGCAGTAGCGTCACCAGTTTCAACTGATGTGTTACCACCTGTGTTCTTCTTAGCATCGTTATCTCCAGTGTTGGATTTAACATCAACATTGTTTGAGATATTTGCCAAGTTGTCTTGATCAATATCTTTGTTTGTGTTGAGTGTTACTGCAGCACCATTGTCGCTGCCAGCTCCATTACCAGAAATCAAAACGGAAAGTGAACCTCCTCCGTTTGCTCCAGGAGTTACAGCAGCCCAGTTAGCGTTTGCATTATTAGAAACTTTAACCGTTGCGTCTGAAGCACCTGTTTTAATTGAAACGTCCCCACCGGTGTTTTTGTTTGCTTCATTATCACCCGTGTTGGAATTGTTCTTGACGTAATTGTCAATGTTTGCAGTGTTGTCTTGATTCAGATTAACTTTGTTATCTGTCTTAACAGTTGCATCATTGTTAGAATCAGCGCCGTTTCCAGCGATTTTTACATCAATGTTTTTTGGACAACATCCTTGAACGTTTGCTACGTTTTGGTTAGCTGTATTGTTAACCGTCACGTTTGAGCTTGAATCACCAGTCTTTATAGAAGTGTCTCCTCCTGTATTCTTCTTAGCATCATTGCCACCAGTATTACTCTTAACGTCAACATTATTGTGAATGTTAGCGTCATTTGTTTGATTTACTGTGGTGGTCGTGTTCTGGGTGACATTGCTAGTACTAGAACTATCAGCGCCGTTCCCTGAAACTTCAACCGTTGTTGCTAATAATGGAGTTGCAAGTGAAGATACAACTAATGCTGCTGATGAAACAGCCGTTGCTATTTTAATTGTGAGTTTAGTCATTTTGTTTGTTTCACCTCCTCTCAATTTTAAATTTCCGCTTTTTGTCTTTTTTGTGCTCAAACAGAGCAAGTCTGCTCGGCTAGTCCTGCTTTTGCAGAACAAAAAACGGAGGTTCATCTCTTAGATAACTTTCTAAGAAACAAACCTCCGTTTGCGGTCGGTTTTATTAAATTTAAATACCTATCAAGCAAAAAGCAACTAAACTTTGCCTGCTGTTTGAATTTGACAAAAGTCTAACAGACAAATTTTCACTTTGTCAATCAAGCAAATTTTAGAAACTTACTTGAATGGGCTCTTGTTTGTCGCGAACTTCCCCTATTAATAACTTAAAGTCCTTTTGTCCGGTGTCGATTATGTATCCTATTTTCGTCTTTAAAACAGAGATCGGTTCAGAAGAAACGTTATTATTGTAGACATCAGCCGCATAAGACTTGCCGTCGGCTCCAAGCAATCTAACCAAATCAACTGGTTTGACTGTCAGTTGTTTTTTCGTATCATTTTGAACGTCAATAATGATGATCAAAAAAGTTTTGCCGTTGGTTGCAGAAGCAGGCTTGCCTTGAATTAAAATTTTGTCTGACTTTTCAACAGTCGTAATTGTAACCTTAAGCACTTCTCCTGAATCTTTGCCGTCTTGGGTTTTTATTGGAACATCAAAGTTTCTATTGATCTCTACCTTGGGTCCGTTTTGGGCTGGAGTAGTTTGCGCTGCTCCGCCTTGGGCAAATGATTTATGTGCAAGCTTTTTTGCACCAACAAAAACTCCACCAGTCAAAATTAAAACAGCAAGAACAACTAGCGCTGCTTTTTTATGAGAAGCAAAAAAATTCTTAAATGGTTGAGCATTTTTAGAGAAATTCAAATTAGGCATTTTTTTATCTTTAAATGGATTGTCTACGAAAGGCTTTTTAACATTTTCTTCAACGGTTTTGACTCCTTCAACAACACCTTTTGCACCATAATCTACGAGCTTTACCGCAGAAAGGATCCATGAGGGCAAAGTTATACTAATTGTTGCTTTTTCCGAACTAGAATCTACCATTTTAAGTTCGGGCAGAATTAAACTGAGCAGTAAGTTTGGTTATTATAAACACTATAGTTTTTTTGTCAATAGTCTCAAATGACATGTTCAATTTATAACCTAATATATCAATAGATAACAAAGATTTCGACCTATATTCTTTAAAAAAGAATCTAGAATGGCCAGATAAAAGAAAATACATCAACAAGCATTGACCAAACCCAGACTGACCCAATTTTAGTATTTTTTTGCGCTTTATCAATTTTAACTTCAGGCGAAGGACTCGCGAAAAATTCTTCAGGCGAAGGACTTGTTCGATCTCCTGTTCTCGCCACACTCGAATCTTGCTTTTGCTCTGTCTTACTTTCTGAATTCGTAGTCGTATTAGTACTGCTGGAACCATTCACACTGCTGTGCACAGTTACGTTGACGCTGCCATTATTGGCATTACCAACTTTTATCGTTTTGACAGATGTAACATCCGATCCACTTCCCCAAATATGCGCCTCTAAAGAATAAAGGCCGTCACCACTGGGAGCTGGCAAAGATGAAGTAAAACTGTTTCCGTTTTTGTTAAGAGAGTAAGTATTGATCAAATTATAATTATTGTCTCGAATGTTCAATGCCCGATTTGGTGCATCACTTGATGTCTCTATATTTACATAAATGGTCTCTCCCCCAGAAAAGTCTCGATCGCTCGATGAAAAAGAACTGCTTTTAGAAACTGCGAGCTCAGCCACCAATGATGTAGTTGGGAAAATGGTCGCAAGAAGAAACATTATTGGCAGTATTTTTTTCATATTTATAATTTATCCCAAAACATCTTAAATCTAAAACCTTATCTACTCTGACTGTCTTTGGGCGCTGGCACCTACAACTGGAAGTCTATCCGGCCTTCTTATGGTTATTGAAATATTCTTGGTCTCATGCTTTTTCAGTTTGGTGATTGTCCTCTGAGTAATCTGTACAACATTGTAATTTTCTACATATATCTCTATCGAACCATAAGCCTTATTGCGCAAGGCATCTACAATTTGCGATATTAACTGAGGTGTAATTTTCTGTGTCGAGTAGTCGGAGTCCGACTGGTTTTGATTCATAATCAACTGTCGGGCAGGTAAATTGCTAAGCTAAGGAAACCTTCGTGAATATATGCCCCGAGGAAATATTTGTCAAGTAATAGCTCTGTAAGAAAAGCTAAATAAGATGTGCCAAGACAACGAACCTTGCTGTATCCAAAAAACCAGCACACGTATATAGGGTCAGGCGCGGTTCATTTGTTTGATTCAAAATCGAAACATCCGTCGGCTTAATTGTTTTGGTTTCATAAACGACGTAATTAACAACGTCGCTATTATCCATCCTTACTTGGATTTGATCTCCCGAACGAATTCCGTAAATATCTCCCAAAACATCTTTTCTGTCGTGACCATAAAGAACGGTGTTGCCCCGAGTACCGGGTAATGCTGATTCTTTATAGAAAGAAACACCGTTTTGCGAAACAGTCCACCTGCCTTTAGTGTAAGTTCCATCCTCAACTGGCAGTGTTTTATTTATACTTGGAATTATGATTAAAACTGGACTATGAGCTTTTTCTTTAGCAGTCAACAAGTTTGCTTGCTTATCAATTTGCGGCTTTTTGAGCAGCGAATAATTAAAATTCTGCCAGCTAGCAATGAACACTAAACTGCATCCAAAAACAATTAAGATTATGGAAATAATTAACTGAAAATTTGCTTTAGACTTAGCTTGCTTTAAAGACCCTTTACTCTTGGCTTTAAGCTTTTTGTTTTTCTTAGTTGCCATATTCCGAATAGTATCATAGGAGCTCCAAGCAAAATAAATAGATCGTTGTTTATCTTTCCAGTATTTGCAAGACTGGTTGGAGTATTTGTTGTGCCCAATACTGCTGCGCCTCCACTTGTAGATGGATTATTTGACGAACTGCTAGACCCACCGCTACCACCAGCTGCAGGACTAGCTGTAACATCAGGTGTGGGGCTAACCGTTGCCCCAGGATTACAATCAAAGTTCGCTTCCGTCGCAGATTTCTTGTCTGCTCCGCTTGCCCAATACCAAGAACCGTCGAGTCCAAAATCAGGCCCCCAGGCTAAATAAAATCCAGATTTGTCAGTAGGCTTATCGACAGTATGCGCAGACTGCCAATTTGTTTGTATTCCTTCGTCCCCAACTACATTTTCTTCGCTGGGTGGACAAAAACACTGCATATAGTTTCCTTCTCCAAGAGAATAAACATCATCGCGACCATTTAACAATCTACCACCAACTATCCAGTGAAGACCGTCGGTGTAATGTGATTTATCGCCTGATTCTGACTGATTTTTGCAACTTGGAAATTCTGGGTTATTTGAAGCGCTCTGTGTGGCTTCCTGTGCAAATATATTTGAAACCACGGAAGCAGAAATCGCAAAACTTGCGACTATAGGCAAAATATATTTTAAACTCTTTGCAAACATTTATACTTTTTAGGTATAAATCAGAGGGGCAATAATTTAGATTGTAGACTATAACACTTAACTATAAGTTTGTCAATCTGGGATATCGAACTGTTTAAATTTCGTCTTCGCCGTAGATGAATGAAGAACTACTTAAATCCCAATCGTGAAGATCAGCCTCGTCAAAAAATCGGTGAATCTCTTCGGCAGCAGCCTCTTCACTATCAGAAGCGTGCACAATATTGTTTGATTGCGAAATTGAAAAATCTCCCCGAATAGTTCCATATTCTGCTTCTCGTCCATTTGTTTTTCCAGCCATTTTAGAAATAACCAATATAGCATCCTTACCCTCTAAAACTATTCCGATCAAAGGCGAACTCATCATGAAACTTTTAAGTGAAGCAAAAAATGGCTTATCTTTGTGGTGTGCGTAGTGTTCTTCTAACATCGCAGCCGAAACTTTGAGCATCTTTAAACCTACAATTTTTAATCCTTTTCTCTCAAATCTGTGGATAATTTCGCCAACCAAACCGCGCTGCAGGGCATCTGGCTTCAAAAGTACTAACGTTCTTTGCATTGTTATATTTTGGGTACTCCCTTCATCATAGTCAATAGTCAACTATTAGCCTTAATCAGATCGTTTTGGAAGTCCGAAAAGGCTTTATCATACTGGCCTTTTGTGACAAAAGGTCCGTAAGTAAAAGTGTGAGCAAGAGACCTTAACTCGTGTAAATCAAAATCTTGTGAGAGCACCTCAACATGGCTAAGTTGAACCAAGTTGGGATCCCGAGGCAGATATGCACACTTCAGCCGCTGGTCGATGCTTATATTCTTGTCCCGGTTGATAACAGCTATAAACAAACCCTTCGAAAAATCATCATCGGGAGGATCAATAAACACTCTATCATTTCTTACCCTATACAGGCATTGATTACTCCTTCTGTACGTTTCCCTACCTGTACCTTTTATTTCGCCGCTTTTAACACTCTCCATAGCAGCAATAACTATTTTTGCAACAATTTCTTGAGGAGATTCTCTTAATTCAATCTTCCTACTAGCATTAACTTCTAAACCCAAAACACCCTCGATTGCTTCGATCGTCATTTTATACTTTCAGCAGTTTTGCAAATCTGGCTTCATCTTTAAATGGGCCTATGACGGCAAGGTTCAATTTTTTTTGTGCAACAATAAATTGTGACAGCTTGTGTACTTCATCTGCCGTAACTTCTTCTATTTTCTTTAAATATTCGTCCAAATTCCTAACTCTGCCTTCCAAGAGTTCGTCGCTTCCATAAGAAATCGCAACCGTACGAGAATCTTCCCAACTTAAAATTAGTTTCCCTTTTATATATTCTTTGGCCTTTCTGAGTTCTTTCTCTGTAACGGGATTTTCAGCAATTTCTGCAAATTCACCCAAAATTACCTTAATTGCTTCGTCTATTCTTTTAAGGTCCACTCCGGCAGAGGCAGCCAGCGTGCCTGTATCTAAATACGACTCATGATCAGCACGAATGTAATAGCAAAGCCCGCGCTTTTCGCGCACATTTACAAACATTCTGGATGACATTCCCCCACCCAAAACCGTGCCCAAAAGCGCTGCGGCATACCTATCCGGATGGCCCATCTGTAGCCCTCGAAATCCAACAACCAAATGAGCTTGGTCCGTCTTCTTATAAGTAACCCTCAAGGCTGGCTTGTCTTGATTTTCTACAACTGGCATAAATCCCCCGACTTCGGCGAAAGGCTTAAGGCCAAAATTCTTTTTTATATCCTCAAGTGCCTGGTCTCTGTCAAAATTTCCAGCAAGGGCAACCACAATATTATTTGGGCTATATCGGGCCTTTATATAGGTCTCAAAGTCCGCTTTGGTGATTTTGCCAATGACCGTCTTACTTCCACCAATATCCCATCCTAGGGGCTGATCTCCCCACAAAAGGTTTTCGTAAATCTCTGCAACCCGACGCATTGGGGTGTCTTCGTACATATTGAGTTCCTCGATAATGACCCCTCTCTCCTTTTCAATCTCCGCCTCATCGAATTTACTGTTCCAAAGCATATCGGCCAACATGTCGATTGCCAAGGGCAAATGTTTAGAAGCACTTTTAATGTGATATGCGGTTTCCTCTTTGCCGGTAAATGCGTTGTAGTCAGCACCAATCTCGTCCAGAGCATGACTAATGTCAGAAGCCGTTGGCCGCTTTTTTGTTCCCTTAAAAAACATGTGTTCCAAAAAATGCGATATGCCGTTGGTTTTTTTTGTCTCGTAACGAGAGCCTGCTCCACACAAAACTATTGCAGTTGTAGAAAGAACAGAGTCCAGAGGAGAAAGAACGACACGAAGGCCATTATCTAAAGTAATTTTTTCAAAATCAGCTACACTCATATGTTAAAAAAACAAGCCTTTACGGCTTGGGCACTATAATACCACAGGAATTTCCCCAAATCGACTGATTTATTGGCACGTCTTCAACATCCCACGAATAATCGTCGTAAACTCTCAGAATCGCATATCTCGGTCCTTGAAAATTGCGATCTGCCTCAACTGCTCCAATTGTCACAATCTTCATCCCCTTCGGCGAATTGAACTGGGCAAAAAAGTGAAGATCACCCACAATGAGTCCATCAACTCGATCAGCTTCCAATTGCGCCAAAAGCTGCCTTGCCTGATCTGCAATACTCGGCGTGTCTTCTCCCATTATGTGAGCACTTTGCGGGTGAAATGGTGTTTTGTGGGCAAAAACTAGATGCAACTTCGCATCATCTCTAATCGAATTTTTCAAAAGAAACCAGTCATCGTCGCTTATACCTTTGTAAATATCACTATTATCCAGGATCGTAAAAATTACTTTATTAGACTTAACTACCTGAGTAGTTTTTCCAAAAAATTGTGAAACATAACTTAAAGCTTCCTGCTTGTCATTTCTAGCTGCCCATAAATCATGGTCTCCAGCAGTCACGTAATATTTGAGGCCGGATTTATCCATAATCGCCTTTACTGCTTCCAATTTTTTTGTTTCCCCCAACTGAGTTAGATCTCCAAGAAAAACTGCAAAATTAACATTCCGTAGGCGAATTCCATCTACTGCTTTTTGTAGATTATTATTGTCGTCCTCACTATCTGCCAAAAGTCCGACATTCAATATCTCGTGCTTTTGTACTTTTGCCGATTCTACTTTTGGCTTGATCAGCCCGAACCCAAGCCAATCCGAAACTGGCCGAAAACCATACCACACAAAAACCGCAATCGAAATTAAAAAAAGGAGAATAAAAATCTTTTTCATATTACTATTATCTAAAATCTAATTACATATTCTGAGGGGCAGAAACGCCAAGAAGAGCCAGTGTATTGGCAAGCGCAGTTTTTGTAGCATTAAGCAGGGCAACTCTTGCTTCCATTAAACTTTTTTCTTCCCCAATTACCTGACAATTTTCATAAAACTTATGGAAAGCATCCGCAAGACTGACCGCGTATGAAGTTAAATGATGGGGATTCAATGACATTGAAATATCCTCAACTAACTCCGGCAAGTACGATATCTGCTTAATCAAGTTCACTTCATAGTTTGTTGATAATAAATTACAATTTGCTTCGGATTTCCTGCCTCCAACCTCGGATTTGGCCAAAATACTTGCAATTCTGGCGTGCGCATACTGCACATAATAAACAGGGTTTTTGCTAGACTTGTCGCGCGCCAAATCAAGGTCAAAATCAATCGGGGAATTAGCATCATGCATTAGGATAAAAAAACGTACAGCATCGCGACCAATCTCGTCCAATACTTCTTCCGCAGTAATAAAAGTACCTGCCCGCTTGCTCATCTTCACTACTTCCCCGCCGCGCTTGAATCTAACCCACTGATATAAAATAATGTGGAAGCGAGATACGTCATAACCAAGTGCGCTTATTGCCGCTTGCAGCCGAGGTACGTGGCCATGATGATTAGACCCAAAAATATCGATAACTAAGGCTGATTTGTTCTTAAACTTCTCATCGTGGTAGGCAATATCGTTAGCAAAATAAGTAAAGCTGCCGTTGGACTTAACAACCACGGTTTCCCTGTCTTTTAAAAATTCATCACTCGGAGCAAACCATAACGCCCCATCTTTTTCCTTTATAAAACCTTTTTCTGTCAAATGATCGATTTCTTGCTTCGTATCTCCGCCATTAAGAAATTCGCTTTCTTTATAAATCTGGTCAAATTCAATTCCCATTTTTTTGCATGTTTTCAAAGCCTGTGCAAGAAGTAAACCAACAGCTTTTTTCCCAACTTCATACGAATCGCCGTCATTACCAATCTCTGCTGCTAAATCCCGAATATACTCACCTTTGTACTCTTGCTCTTCTAGTGCGCGCCCCTGGGAGACGTTCACTATCGATTCCCCCAATTTATCGACCTGAACACCAATATCATTGTGAAAGTACTCTCGAATAACCTCATAACCGCAGAATGTCAAAACTGAAGCTAGAGTGTCTCCAATTGGTCCACCTCGAGCATTGCCAAAATGCAAAGGCCCCGTGGGATTTGCACTCACAAATTCTACTCGAGCGCTCCTTCCCGATCCCAAACCATTAGACCCAAACTTTTCCCCCTCTTTGAGTACTTCTTTTACTGTTTCTTGCCAAACTGTCTCTTTAACGAAGAGGTTGATAAAGCCAGGCTCTTTAACCTCTAGTTTTTCAATGTAGGGAAGTTTTTGCATATTATCGGTTATTTTTTTAGCAGCCTCCATCGGCGATTGCTTAAACTTGTGGCTAATTTGCATGGCGATATTTGTAGAGTAATCACCATTTTTAGGGTCCGATGGACGCGAAAGCTGGACAGTAGCGTGTTCAGTTTGCTGATCCACAGCAAGTGCAATATCTGCTTTCAGATTCTTGCGAATATTCATATGGAAAGTATAAACGAATTAGGGATTAAAGACCATTTACTCCATGGTCATCATAGGCTGAAACTTCTTTATCGCTCTTTTTGCGCTTGAGGATAATAAAGATTATGAATGCGCTGACCAATAATATCCCAATTAGAAATATTACCCAAAACCAAATCACGCTGGACTGTGCGGATGAATTAAGAGAAACGTCCTCTGCTGGTGAAGAGTTTGGCGGTAGTTGAGCAAGCTCACCATTGGGATTATACGTAGAGGCGTTATCCTCGCTGGGAGGAGTACCCACTTGATCAGTCGGGTGACCTATTGGTGTCTCAACCGGTGCTAAACCCGAGTTACCATAATATTTAAGCGGTAAAGTCTTTTTTGTTGTAGTAGTCCCACCTGTGCCAGAGCTACCACCTGTGGATGTCGTGGCTGGAGTAGGAGTGGGTGTCGGCTGGTTATTGTTATTATTATTGTTGTTATTGTCAGCAGGTGTGGGTGTTGGACTCGACGTAGGTGTGGGCGTTCCACTTGAAGCATTTACAGTGCAAACTGCCCCAAAGTAGGTAGAAGCTAAGTTGAGGTCAGCATCGTTAACCACTCCATCATTATTAAAGTCATACGCAGAGTTATAAGCTGCTCCGGGTTCTGTAGCTTTTCTTATGAAGTTTAAATCTGTCGAATTAATAATTCCGTTGTGGTTAATGTCGAATTTATTTGTATCAACGCCGTGTCCACAGCTGGGCGTGTAAGCACGAGGTAAACGGCTAGTTGCTGATAAAATAACAGAAAAAATAACCAACCCCAAAATCAAAGGTACAAAAAATATGAAGATGATGAGTAGCTTCTCCGGCCTGTCAAAAAATTTATAGGGTTTTGTCGGCATTTGCTAGTATCTTAAGTATGTATTTGAATAGCAATTAAAGTCAAGTGAGTCCATGGAAGAAACTACCAACAGAACACGCCCCAAAATTCGTAGATTCTTGCAAGATATCTGAAGAGTTGATCTAATTTGTTGATTTTATTAATAAAAACCAAGTTTAGCCTGATTATAAAGTAAGGGGGGTATCACATTTTCCTGGATTACCAAATCTGTCTACCAAGACAGTATAAGTGCCACTTTTTATAAATGATTTATCCCATTTTGTTGGCGAAGCAACTATTCCTATTTCTCCTAAAGGATAAATATTTTCGTTGCTATCCATAACAAAAATATCAGCAATCGGTGATGAAGTTGTGATAGTTAAAAATTTTCCTGATAGAGAATATGTACAATTGATTAAGGGTATAGTTTTTGTATCCGGCGCCGGAACAGGCGAAGATTGTAAACATTTTTTACCGTATAAACTAGCAATCTTGTTCAAGTCAGTCGCATTAAGGATACCGTTCCCATCCATATCAAATCGCTTATCATAAGCAATTGTTGTATTTGTCCCTGAATGAACTGACTCCCTTAATAGATCCGTAGAATTAATTGTCTTATTATTGTCAATATCAGGAGGCCAACCACTTTGACCTTGACTATTTACACCACAAGCCAAAAATGGATCGGTGCCCATAAATTTTTCAAGGCGATCAGAAAACCCATCCTTATCACTATCAAAATTTCCGTCAACATTAAAATACAATTCCCACCCGTTTAGTGGTTCCGAAAGGTTCCCGGCCAAATCTGCTGCCTGAGCACTATAGTGATGAGTCCCATTCTCCAAATTTAAAGTGATGCTGAACGGAGCTTTATGCAATGTGTAAATATTGTAGTCCACGGATAAATAGACAGTTCCGATACCAACATTATCCGAAGCTTCAACAGTTATCGTCACATTATTATCCAAAATCTTCTCTCCAAGTTTTGGTGAGATCGCGACGATAGCCGGTGCTTGATTGTCTGAGTTGCTTACATCAAAGTGAACATCAGAGCTTATGGCTGTATTGCCAAGGTAATTGCCTTTTCCGTATGCTTTAACACGCAATTTATGACCGCCATTGAAAAGTTGTGTTGTGTCAATTTGCACTGTATAAGGGGCGTTTATCAAAGTCGAAAATGGCACGGGATCCAAATCCAAATAAAATTCTACTTTTTCAATGCCAAGAGAATAAACAGCATTTGCTGAGGCAGAAGTTGTGCCCGACAGTGATTGTGATGGCAGTGGGTCGACTGACACTTGTGGGGGTAACGGTTGGTTATCAAAATTCGCATATAAATCCCAAAAACTTTGAAGCTGTTTGCCGCCGTAAACAAGACCATTTTGGAATCCAGGAATATTTTGCATCCACCATATGTGCTCTTTTTGTTCAGCTAAGTCGATGTTGTTTCCAGCTGAACAATCCTGACCAGCCCAGGTGTGACAATTAATTAACTCAGGTTGTCCTGAACCATCTGGTTTCCAATTTTGGCAGTCAGATTGCACAGAAGCTAATTCAGAATAATCGTATTCCGTTGATGTGTTCGGTGGCCAGTGCACATTGCCGCAATGGTTCTTAAGATTCGACAACCCGTATGGCTGTATAAAAATCCCAATTAGGTTTCTGTCCTGGGCAGTCATCACAGATTCGATTTGGTGTCCAAATGTGTGAAGTGTAATACCTCGATTATAGTTAAAGTCGTAGACTACATAGCTCTTTGCACATCTCGGCAAATCGTCCACATGGTCGCTATTTGAAACATCGCTGTAGCCTGGTGAACCAAAAGCTCCTCCACTTTTTGGAGCCATATTAGATTCCACCGGAGAGACTCCGTCCGGATGATAAATATCATAAGTGTGATACATCCAAACCCATACCTCTTTCACTCCCCTGTTTTCAACATAATCGCAAATGTTTGTTATACCTATGTCAGGTTCATTGCCAGCCAACATTTTAAAGTGATCGGCAGTAGGCCTGTAGATTGCAGATTTGGGTATGGGTTTTAAAAACTCTTTCTCATCTTCAATTGAATAATTCAACGATGAAATTGCGTTAGCATCCTTATAGCCATGATATCTCGTGGCCGCTTTCAATGCGTTTATTGTCTGGTTTCTTAAATCGTCAACCCGGCTACGCATTTGGTCTACAGTCGTTCCCGCCGGAACTGCCGAGGTAGTCGCATCCATCAATTGAGCGGATCCTGAAGCCTGGTTTGAATCTATCGGGAAGTATCTTATCGAGAGCACTTTCATAGGATAGGGCACGGTAGCTGGTGCTTCCGCATGACTCTTAGTACTACGAGTAAAAATAACACCAAAAACTACAAAAATGCTTAAAGGTATGAGAGCGAACAAGACTAGAACGAATGAGACTGCAGCAAGTCTATGTGGGTGGGAAACTATCTTCATTGGGCAGCTAAATTTATTATCTTAAATAGAGCATCCCACTGTCAATAAAAATAGCTATAGGGTGAAGTACAAGCAGACTTTTATTTCAACTGCTAACTGCTAGCAGGATCTAGTTACACTTTTTGCCAAAATTCTGGGCTACCTTAAAAAGATCTGAAGAATTAACAATCTTATTCCCATCTAAATCCCAAGGGGTAGTCCCTTTAACTCCAAAGTGACTACTGACTAACATAAGATCATTTGAATTAATTACTCCATTTACATCTACGTCGGCGCAACTATAAGCTGGCGCAAATCGAAAGTATACGTTCGACTGACCAGTTTTGTGGACGTAATCCACTCGTAGCGAGTGTATACCTTGGTTCATCGCTAAATCAGCAAGAGCAAGCCCAGACGCGGAATCGATAAGCAAAACCCCGTCAACATAAACTTTCACAGAGCTATCACTGGTTGTTGCAAACCTGTAAACTACTTGATTAAAGTCAAAAGTTCCATCCCATCGAACAGAAAACTTATCAGGCAAAATGCCTGGATCTGGAGAGCCCGTGCCCCAGTTAAATTTAATAACTGGGTCCGATCTGACAAGTTTGCGGTTTGTAAAATCAGTATTGTCGAAATATAGGCCGGTGAATTTGTTGTTTGTACTTGAATCAAACGGATCACTTGGAAAAAAGATTGGACCCACAGCAGACGACGTCATAGTACTATCAGAAATTACGCTATAGCCGCCAGTATTATTACAATCAACTACACATACCCTTACTTTATAGTCTGTACCCGGGGATAAACCGACAAACTGTCTGGAAAAGCTACTATCCTGTGTCGGACCAACAGCATATCTCTGACACAAACTGCCCGCATCAGAACAAGTGTTCAAGTTCAGAGGAAAAACTTCCAAATAGTAATTCCAGCTCCAATTATCCTTACCAAAACTACCATCTCCTTTTGCCAAACTTACCTCAGGTCCAATAATCGGCCTACCGTTTTGATCGTTATATTTAACTGAGTCCAAAATTGGTTCCCCCCCGTTGAAAGAAAGTATTGGCACGGAACAGCCATTACTACCTGTGCAGGAAAAATAATATGGATCAGATTGATTAACGTTTCCAATGTTCTCAAGAAGATGCAATGTCCCCGATTTATCGTTTACATGAACCTTAGCATTAAAATTTCTACCGACAGGAAGGCCCCGAAACCTAAGTGAGGTATTGAGAGATCCATCCGAGTTAGCCGCAGCAATCGCAATTGCGTCAGAACATTGCGAAACCTCTGGCAACAATCTGTTGGTGCATGCAGGAACATTCCCATCCCACAAAGTAGCACGATAGTTTGTCACATCCCAAAAAACCGCCTGAGTACAACTATCTTGGCCTCCACATTCATTAGAAATCGTAGTTGAGTCTACCCAAGGATAAAAATTAAGTGCGTTTGAATCGTTATCGTCTTTCGTCAAAAGAATAACTTTATATTCATAAGTATAGCCAAGGCTGGCTTTGGCTACAGTAAAACTGCCATTGTGACTAGTCGTCGCCGGCTCATCTGTCCAAATTGTGGGATCGCAACCAAAACCAGTCACGCATCTGTGAGACATGGTGTAGGTGATAGGATGCCAGGACACGTCCTTCTTTTGGCCGGC
Organism: Candidatus Curtissbacteria bacterium; assembly: GCA_038326365.1. Taxonomy (GTDB): domain Bacteria; phylum Patescibacteriota; class Microgenomatia; order Curtissbacterales; family GWA2-41-24; genus JBBQJY01. The sequence continues at coordinate 21,503 of JBBQJY010000004.1, forward strand.
CACAGACAAGTAGCCATTTGGCCGATTCCAATCAACGTTGATACTCCCGCCCGAAGCGGAGCCTTGATAAAAACTGACCTGGAGGGTAACTGTTGCAAAGTCACGAGCAACTGATTTAACAACAATCCCATTAAATGGATCGTTAAACTCCTGACCATCGTGAATAAAACTGTCATTAAAGTCCGCAGGTCCAATTGCCGAATCCGGTGTCGTATCCAAAAGCTTTGTTGGCTTCAGTGCTCCTGAACTTCCTGACGCAAGCTCAACAGTTGGCCCGTCTAAGCTTCTATTGTTACCCTTTTTACGATATTGAATATAATAAGCCGGACCACCATTGAAGGTTTTTATTCTCAAAACTCTCGGCGTGCCATCACCCCGACGCTCAAGCTGGGAAAGGGTAAATGTGCCCCCATTGCGATTTGCATCAAGATCGATGATTTCCCCACCGCCTAACCAGCCAAGATAATTCTTGGCATAACCTCCATAATCATTGTCATCCAATACTCCGTGGTTTCCCATAGTGTCTGTGAAGTTGTCGTAAGTTGAAGATATGCAGTCAAATTGCACAACAGTCGGCCCACAATCCCAAGTTCCTGCATGTCCAAGCCAGATGTTGTGGCCAAATTCATGAGCAATTGCCCCAGTTCCTACAGAAAAAGCCCAACCAGGACCATTTGCACTTTGCCCAGTTAAATCACCACAGCTAACGGTCGAGTCTAAAATAATAATCCTATCAACATCGTCGTCAGGATTAATCCCCTTGCTGCGGGCAGCATCATATACTGCATTTACAAGTCTTCCATCTTGTTGAGGATAAATCCCGGTCAACTCACAAGTTTTATTAACTGGCAGATTAAAAACAGGGTCGTTGTTGGCAGAATGAATCGTTGGAATTATATTCAGTCTTCCACTAGAAGAATCAGAAATATAATTCTTGAACTTGTTATTAATGAAATTGTCAAGATCACTGTCCGAATAATTTTTGTTTCTATTGTCTGCAAAAGTCACATAATAGAAACCCACTTTCCTATCACCACTCGTTGCCGCCTGGTTCGTAACTGTTGATCCTCCCAGAGCAAGCGCTGCGTTGCTTGCAGCTTGGTACCATAACTGATTGTCTATGCTATAACCCGATATTGTGACTTGGCCGCCCAAACGGTTAGGGCTTACGTCAACTGTATCTGCCGAAAGTTGAAAAGCCGGCGGTTTGCTCATATCACCATCTGCAAAAAGATAATAAGTTTGAATTGAGGCTTTGTTTTTGTAATCTGTGTGAATTGCCCGCAAAACCCCATTGGCATCAACTTTTTTCTCAAGCTCAACCTGAACCTCCTGAGGAAAATCAGCCGGATTATCAATTAAATATTTCGACACCTCTTCCGGTTTATTAACCATAAGATCTTTAATTTTTGCCCGACGTGTGTGAGCAATAGTTTTTAAATCATTGACCTTTGAAGCCTTTGCTGAACCCGATACATTCGCGAAGTTCGCATTTATAGTATTGACAGCATCAGTCAAAGCCGCCAATTCATCAGTGTTTGCCGCAAAAACTTCTTTGGGAATGTAATTTAAAAAAGAGAAAAGAGTCGAAAAACATAACAAAAATGCCAATACTGTTCGCAAAAAATGTTTGGGCACAACTTTTAATGCCCAATTCCTCATTGGTTTGGTGTAAAGCTTGGGCCAGGGGTGGATGTTGTTATTTGCCGAACGATACATGTTCCGTTCAAAAGATTAGCCCGATCGCTTCCAAGATCGCGAATTGCACCTGTCAGTCTATCGATAGCCTCGATTGCCTGCTCACATTCACTTCCGGCTCTGCGCTCTACGCGAATATAAGCTGTGCTGTCATTATCGGGCGGTTTTGCCCCCTCTACCTCAATTTGTACATATGAACTGGTTGTAGAGTTAACAAACACTAATGCCCTTGCAGCAGACGCAGTTAAGGGTTTTTTGCCATTGTCTGTTAAAAAATCGACCAGATTGCCGTAAGAATCAAGAACAGTCACTTGGCCATCGGCACTTCTCGCTTCCAAATTAACACCAACTCGAACCTTTCCTTCGTTTTTGTCTATCTCACAAAGCTTTAAATAATTCTTGGAATCAACATTCAGGTCTAGCACTTTTGTTGTCTCCCTAAACTTAAATTTGGCATCCGAAAAGAAATTAACGTAGTTTGATTTGTCCGCTTTAACTGTCAAAAGATCATCAAGACTCAGTGAAGGAGCGTCAATTCCCGGCACACAATTTGCTTTAATATCTCGTTTGAGTTGAGGATCTAACAAAGGAGTTTCCGAAGCAGTGGGGGCGCTGGTTGGAGTTTTAGCTTGACCCTCACCGCATGCAACAAAACCGACAGAAGATACAAGCGCAACTGCACCCAAAACCAATTTTTTTCTATCAGGCCCCATTGAATTGCCACGAATTATACGCCGAATAGACTAGAAGTCAAATAAATACAAAACGTTAAGGTAAAAACGAACCAACAGTACACCGACCAAAGTGTTGAGCCATATTTAATAGGTCAGCCGAGTTGATTGTAACCACTCCATTGGCAGCAGGGCTAACATCATAAGCGGCATATGAGCTGTTTCCACTCCCAAAGTGCTTCGAAACAACAAGAATGTCACTTGCATTAACCGTGTTGTTTCCGTCCATATCAAAACAAGCATTTGCTTTAACAAAATTAACACTTAAGTTACGCGTTCCTGTCTGATGAGAATACTCAACGCGAATATCATGAAGTCCAGCGCTAAGAGTGACCAACCCGCTGCCAACAGCGACTACAGTTGCCGAACTATCTACAACTAAATTATTGTCGACAAAAATCTTTACTTTGTCGCCTCCATCAAACACTGCATTTGAATTAAATCTCCATTTGTCTGCCATAAAGTTAAATTTACCGCGAAATATTACCGAAAACGAAGCTGGATCTACACCACTTGGCAACGGGCTGGCAGATGGAAGTATAACCTTAGGAACATTTTCCGAAAGTACATAATTTGTGAAATCTGCATTATTAAAGTATTGCGCATTAAACGAGCCAGTTGGGACTTGAGCTGTAGGCACATAGCCAAGAGCACGAAATAAGTTTGCGATAACCGTATGGCCATTTGGAGTTGGATGTACTCCATCCGGCGCCGGTTTTATACGCCCCGAGGCAATTGGGTCAATAGTACCTAAATTTCCATTGAATGCATCATGGACCTGAGCTACTGGAATTCCTAGCGTGCTTCCCCTTTCATAAATGATATTGTTCATCTGGTCGAGATAATTTTCAAAAAAAGCGAAGTTACCGCTTGCTGTATCTCCCGAAACGAAAGGATTATACATATCCATCATTCTAATTACAGTTGTGGGCTTGTTATTGAGTTCCATTATTTTAGCAACGGTGGCACTAAAGTTACTTCTAAAATCGGCAACAATACCTTGAAAACAGCTGTCCCGCCCAGAACCCAAACAAGTACCCCGGCCGTAGATCCAATCATTTACGCCAATTTCAAGTGTAATAACGTCGGCATTTGCAACTGACGAGCGAAAAGTATTGTCAGTATTTAATTTATTAAGAACGTGAATTGCTCCTATTCCAAATATACCCAAATTATCAACAGTTGAGGCGCTACTGAGATCTTGAGTTATAAAACTATTGTATTTTGTTACCCAGTTGTCAGAGGCGACCACGCCATATCCTTGTGTAATGGAATCACCCAACGCAGTGTATTTAACAAAACTTGCAGCTCGAACTTTGGGATGCCCAAGATTAATAACCGCAAAAAGCACCATACCGGCTAGAGGTATTGCTAATCCTGCAGCTAAAAAAGATAGCGCTAAAAGAGCACGAAAAGGATTTGCCTTAGAATTAACAACGTATTTTCTCATTGATAAAAGTGAATTATGAGCAGGTTCTGCCTTTTTGTTGCGCAATCTTGAGGAGGTCTGCGCTGTTCACTTGGGATCTGTCTGGAATTACTGGAACTGGCACCACATTCCACGGTGTGTCCCCTAAGGCTCCAAAGTGGTTGGAAGCAATATTCAAATCAACATCATCTACTAAACCGTCGCCTGTCATATCGTAACAGCTGTCAGCAAGCACCCAATTGACCTGTGCCAACGCTCCGCCTACGCTGTCATAATATTCAACTACTACATTATGAACTCCGGCAGTCGGTCTAACAAAACTATTGTAAGTAGTGGCTCCTTGATCCCGCCAAGATTCAACTCTTTGCAGATTTCGATCAACAAAGTTAACCGCGCTTCCATCGATAAAAACTCGAACCCCATCGTCCGCAGTAGCATTCAGCCGATATTTACCACCGTTAAAATCAAATTGGCCTTTCCAGCGAACCGAAAAATTGTCAGCATTCACTCCAGTGGCTGGACTTGCCGGCCAATTGAAGTTTATTTTTGGCAATGCGTCTGACGTCGCCACCACATTACCGCTTAAATCCCGAGAATTGTAATAGTCCGCATGCCAAACACCCGTTTGCGGCTGAACAATTCCCAAAGTCGCAGTATAAGTTGGACTACCAGCAGCAGGATTTATCGTGTGTTGAATGGCTCCTCCGTCTGACCAGCCTCCAAAATTGTAATTCGAACCATTCACAACTTGCGGAGAGTCAACAGAAATTACGTGTGGATAATTAACAACACTCACCCATTGGTGTGGTGCACTCTGAGCGTCCCCCAAATTGACATCGGTATTAAACCTTACAATTGCCCCAGCAGGGTTAGCCCCAAGTGTTACCGTCGTCTTAAGAGGCAATACGTCGCGTATAGTCTCTGTCGTTAGACTAGTTGCTGGATCTGTCACAAAAAGATGAATTCTATAAAAAATTTGGTCGGACACTTCCCGACTTGTGACAGCATAATTGGCAACAATCGATCCACTTTTTGCCCCCGTTACACTTGGTGCAACGTTCGGGTGACCATGCGTCATGTGCCTTAGCTCAAAATCCCATCGAAATGCAGAAGCAGGCAAGTCAACCCCTTTAGAGTCTTTACCAGCTCCCGAATAACTAATTGTATCGCCGCTTTTAAATGTTGCTCCTCCTGGCGGTGTGACAATTGTTGCAGTTGGCGGATTAACAACCGCTGCTGCACAATTTTGAACCGGACCTATGTAAGAATCTTGAGGGGCAAATAACGAATCGGTAGATAAAATCCACCTATCGAGTTTTGCATTTTGCTCTCGGCCCCAAAGCTTAACTTTATGGTTTCCGGCAGATAAATTAACAGCAATATTTACCGGAGTCGTATCTCCGTTTGTGTAGTTGATCCAATGCCAGGCTCCGAAAAAGTTATCATTGCCAAATTTATCTATGGGCGCGTTGTCATCAAAACCCACCCAAAATGAATTGCTCCCAGTGTCCGGGTAGTTTACCTTTGCCCAAAAATTGTACTTACTAGCAACTGGTACATTAAATGTATATTCCGCGTAACCCGTATTTGTCGGTGGTGTTGTTGTACCAGTTACACTTGCAGCATTTAGATAAATGTAGGTGGATTGCCCATCTTTAACAAGTGGCGCAGTAAGCGGATTTGCGCTCTCACCTTCGCACCAAATATTGGTAGAAGTTGGGTCCGGGGTCGGGTGTCCGGTTTGGTTATACAATATTTTATATACTTGCCCGACTGCACCACTGTTGCTAATTCTTGCTAAATAATAAAGCGCGCCATCAGGCCCAACCTTAACGTCCACCGGGCTGCCGATCAAACTGGTCAAAGTTTTGACACCAGAGCCATCGTTATTCATACTTTTGATGGTTCCCCCACAATAATCCGCAAATAAATACTGACCCACGTAGCTTGACGGAAATTGCACAACACTCGGTTGATAAAAGGTTCCACCCGTAATGGCACAATTACTGCTTGAATGATCATACGCATGAATTGGGTTAATTGTGTTCGAGTTTGAACAATTTCCTTCGCATCCCCAACCCCAACCGTAATTTCCTCCTGCTTGCAATTTGTCTATTTCCTCCCAAGTAGATTCCCCCACATCGTTTACAAAAACATCTCCATTGACACGATTCACATCGAAAGTGAAGGGATTTCGAAATCCCAAGGCATAAATTGCCCGGTTTAGGCCTGTTGGCGATTTTGTGCCTCCCGAGGTAACAAAAGATGACGGATTGTCAGCTGGAATAGATCCATCAGAGTTTATTCTTAGTATTTTGCCCAACCTATTAGTAACACTTTGGGCATTCGCGCTATTGTGGTTTTCTCCTACTCCCACATAGAGCTTTCCATCTCGACCGAAGTGGACACCTCCACCGTTATGGTTACACTCGCTGGAAAGACCATCCAAGTCCAAAATATTAACGCTGGTTGAAGTATCTGCCACGTCACCATTTGCCACAGAAGCAGCAACTCTCGTTATCTGATTGTGAACGCTAGGTGCGTTTACAGTATGATAAATATAAACAAAACGATTAGAGGCAAAATTAGGGTCAAATGTTATACCCAATACTCCACGCTCCAAACAAGAATTTACATCTGTAAAATGCAAAAATGGTGTTGAAAGAAGGGCACCATTCTTAATAATCCTCACATTACCGTTTTGCTCCAGCACAAACAACCTTCCATCGGGTGCAAACTCCATAGCAGTTGCCTGAGTCAAACTACCCGCAATTAGCTGCTCGCTAAAACCCGTGAGGGGGCTAGATGCCCTACTCTGAGTCTTACTTCCACCGACCACGGCAATAATCGCCAACGAAGGCAAAATCAAACCGCACATAAAAATGACAAGAAAAAGCATCTGAAATGAGGATTTCTGAGGATCGGTCGGGTTTTTAAACAGTTCTAATATTTTATTCACAGTCAGTAAGTAACTTTTTAACTTCCTACTTTAACTTTAGAAATTTAAAGTAAGCTTGTCAAATAAGTTAATAAGATTAAAAAGTCAATTGGGGCGTGCAGGCAATATATTGATCGATTAAAGGATCAAAATACCTCACCGTCAATCTCCCAGTTATATAAGCTGGGACATTAATCCCAATATTTGGAGCAGTTAAGAGACTCAAATACCACCGATCTTGAGCGCCGTCATACAGACTAGTGGTTTCGTCACTTAAATCAGGTCGCCAATTAGTAATACCTATATTTAAATAATGCGTATTATCTATACTTACAACACAACTTGAGGGATTTGGGCCTGGAATTGGAGTTGTGTCGCTCAATACATTTATTTTCCTGTCACAAACCCAGTCTGAAAAACTATTGATCGCTGTATATTGTCCAACAGGAAATACAGGAATTTTTTCATCACCATATAAAAAATATGTCTTATTGTTTGCGTCCATCAAATACGCGTCATTTTTGGTAAAAAATCCTCCAGGGAAAATTGCCCCAGGTATTAAATCAGGAATATTGCAAGTCCTTTGCGCGGGCACGCTTTCTGCAAGAATCGGATGGACTGAAGTATCCGTGCATTTTTTTCCAAACCTGGAAGCTATAATTTGGTAATCCAATGAGTTAATTGTTCCATCAGCATTAACATCGTATCGAGCAACATAGTTTGGGCTGGTTTTAGGTCCATAGTGCTGACTAATTAAAAACAAGTCAGTCGAATTAATTGTTTTATCGTTATTCGCATCTGGAGGCCACGCGCCTTTGCCCTGTGCGGTCACACCACAAGCTACCTGCGGATCGGTTCCTATTGTATTCTCTTGGGAATCTGTAAATCCATCTAGATCTGTGTCTGCAGAAACTACAAATCTATATTCTCCAATGTGATTTGCACTGACATCCGGATATAACGCCCCATTTAGCTTGGAAATAATATTTAAATAATAAGATCCATCGGCAAGAGACACTGTGTACGAACTGTTTGTTGGTGTGAGGTCAAAACTTGCTATTTGCCCACTGTAAGGATTCATACCTTCCACATCAATATTAACTCGATCTATATTGGCCAAATCAAAGTGAAATGTTACTTTGTTAGATTTTAAAACTTCGTTAGGCCTAGGAGAAATAACAGAAATTATAGGTTCACGACGAAGATCGTTATTAAAAGAGACCTGGGTGCTAGTAGTTGAATTACCAAAAGCAGGATTCGTTGAATATGCAATTACGTAGAAGGAATTGTTACCAAAAGGGATACCGGATTTAGCAATATCAATGGTATAAGGCGCATTTGTAACACTACTCTTGAGGACACCATTTACAAAAAATTCTACTCTGGTAATTGCTGCAGGATCGCTTGCATTTGCTGTTAAGGTGATTGTATTTGGGTCTTTGGACACGCCAGAAAGTCCACCAACAACTGGCTTTGAGGGAAAATTATCAAAATCGCCTACAACATCCCACCAACTGCGCATTGGTATTCCAGCAACGCTTAAACCATTGTTTACACCAGGAATATTTTGCATCCACCAAATGTGTTCCTTTTGCTCAATAAATTCTGCATTCTGCACACTGGCACAAGCCGCAATCCAACTCACACAGCTAACATTTTCTCCCTGACCACCTTCCGGCCGCCAATTTTGGCAATCAGACCAAACTTCAGTTGTTGAATTATAAATGTATTCATTATTGTGGTCGCCAATTCTTTCATTAGGTGGCCAGTGAACGAGCCCGCAATGCCCAAGTGTTGCGTCTGGCGTCGTAAATTTTTTCCAGAGATCTGGATCTGCATAAGTCATTACACGCTCAAGATGATGACCAAAACCATGCAGTGATGTTCCTCGATTGTAATTCAAATCAAAAACTGAGTATGTTTTTGCACATCGGGGCAAATCGTCAACCTGGTCAGAATTTGAAAGATCTTGATAACCAGGTGTGCCGAATTGGCCGCCAGTTTTCGGAGCCATATTAGATTCAGCCGGCGCAACACCGTTGGTGTGCGTTGCATCATATGTGTGATACATCCAAATCCATACTTCTTTCACTCCCTTATTCTCGACATAATCGCAAATGTTGTTGATGCCAATTGTAGAATCTGTTCCGTTCAAAACTTTAAAATGGTCTGCAGTCGGAACAAACTGCGTTGATTTGGGAATCGGTTTCAAGAATTCCTTCTCGTCTAAAATCGAATATTGCAGCGCAGAAACTGCATTTGAGTCTTTATATCCATGATACTTTGTCGCTTCAGTGAGAGCACCAATCATCTGGTTTCGCAGATCGTCAACTCTTGCACGCATAGAATCTACTGTGGTTCCAGCAGGCACGGCAGACGTAGTTGCATCCAGAAGCTGAGCAGAACCCGAGGCTTGACTTGAATCAACTGGAAAATATCTTAGGGAAAGAACCTTCATTTGATATGGAACATAAGGCACTGCAGTTTGGGTCGTGGTTGCCGCCGATGCCTTTTTTCCTAAAGGATGAACAACTGTAAAAATCAGAATGTTTACAGAAACAACTAAAACAATAAAGAGCAAACTTAACGTTACGTGTCTATTGTTGTGAAGGTCCACAGGTTCAAAAAGATGTTCGTGGCCAAGGGGTAAATTGCGAATACCGGGAAAACGAGCTGAAGCTTTATCTAAAATCTGGTTCACGGGGGCAGCAAGTAACTTTTTTACTCTCTAACTTAACTTTAGTCCGCTACCTCTGGCCTTGTCAAACTGACATGCTTACGGGCAGCGTTGTCCCATATGGATTGCTATTTGCTGGAGATCTGTAGAATTTACAATACCATTCTTATTAACGTCATATGGGCTATTTGCAGGCACAAGTCCAAAATGAGCGGCAGCTTGCTGTAAATCTGTGGAATTTACAACGCCATCATGATTAACATCATAGATGCAATTAATACTCGAGCTGGGCGTGACTGTCGGCGTAGGACTAGGAATCGGCGAAGCTAAGACGGGGTTTGGATTTACTATGTTTACCACATCCCGATCAACAGAAATTGCACCCTTTTTGTCTACAACTTCTAGTCTGATGGTATATTTACCGCTAGCCAGGGTAGATGTGTCTAAATTACCCAGGTTTCCGGAAACCGCAGACGTGCCTATAACAATATCAGCAAAAGACGTAGACTCCGAACCAAGGCCAACAGAAATTTTATATGAGGCAAACCCAGCAGAAGCCGTGGCAATTCCGTCGATTTTATAATTACCTACGACAAAACCTGCTCCGAAACCCGGGGAAGTAATCTTGGCAACAGGAGGAGCTTGAGCAGTTAGCAGTGCATTTCCAACATTGATTCGTCCATAACCAAAATTTCTATCGAATTCACGACCGGCTATTTTGTCTGCTGAATTTCGAATATCAGCTATAACTTCATCTCGACTCCAACTGGGATTTTTCGCCCAAATAAGTGCGGCTTCCCCAGAAACAAACGGGGCCGAAAAAGAAGTACCCGAACCAAGGGCATAGCCACCCGCGCTGTAAATACCAACAATATCCACACCCGGAGCGGCAACATCAATCTGATCACCAAAAGCCGAAAAGCTGGCTTTATTGTCTGATTTATCGGTTGCTGAAACTGTTAAAATTTCTTTTTGCGCAGCTATTGTTTGTCCCATATCAGCATTATCATTCCCGGCAGCCATAACAACAATCATTCCATGGTTGACTTCGTAAGTAATTGCGTCAGCAATCAACTGACTAGGTCCCCCATTCCAGCTATTGTTAGAAATCTTGGCACCGCGATTGGCAGCATAAACAAGCGCAGCAGCTAGCTTATCACCACTGCCTGCTCCATTTGAATCAAGTGCTTTGATAGCCATTATTTTACCTGTCCAGTCAACCCCTACAACACCTGCGGAATTGTTTCCTTTTGCCAAAATAACACCGCTTGTGAAGCTTCCGTGGCCAGTATCATCAACTGGATCATTGTCATTGTTTACAAAATCCCAACCCCACGTATCATCAACATACCCATTGCCATCGTCATCCTTTCCGTTTCCAGCAATTTCTGCAGGATTTGTCCAAATATTGTCGTGAATATCTTCGTGATTTTTGTTAACTCCAGTATCGATAACGGCAACAACCGGACCACCACCCACAGTTTTATCCCAAGCTGGTTCAGGATTTATTCGCTTAAGGCCCCACATATCGGGGTACCCAGCGAATAAACCGCTAGAATTATAATAAGAATCATTAGGCGCAATTGAAGATTGTACAACTAGGTTAGGTTCAGCATCAGCAATTTCAGCATCAGTTTTTAAATCATTTACAGCAGCTACGATAGGCACAGCATCTGTGCCTTCACTTTCAACTTTTCCACCACGGACTCGAGCAGGGACCTTGCGTGGAGTTACATCCAAAGTCACTTTGTACCATTTGCCAATTTCAGAATCCGCTGAAGCTGAGGGCACCACTTTTTCAAAGGATTTTATTCGGGAACCAGTAAATGCTCGCTTTGAAGCAATTGATTTGATTTTATTTGTGTCCCTGGTGGCAAACTTTACCATGATTTCATTATTTGAAATCTTAATACCTTTTCCCGCAACAATCGTGGAAGCATTGGAAGCTTGAACAGCATCTTTAGTTTGAACTAAAAACGAAAAAACGAGCAAGTTTACAGAAACCGCTAGGCCTACAAAAAGAATGACCAGCGTGACATGCCTATTGTTGTGCAAATCCACTGGTTCAAAAAGATGTTCACGCCCAACAGGCAATCTTTTTATATCTGGGAATCGTGCGGAAGCTTTATCGATTATTCTCACTTGGGCAGCAAGTACCTTTTTTACACTCTAACTTAACTTTAATGAGATTTGCTGAACCTTGTCAATTCTTATACACTACAGGACTGACCTTTATGTATCGATATCTGCTGCAAATCTGTTGAGTTGACATAGCCATTTCTATTAACATCATAAGGGCTACTGCCAATAGGCAAAGCGGGTCCGAAGTGGGATGCAGCAGCATTCACATCTAGCTGGTCAACAATATTGTCACGATTTACATCAAAGTTACAGGCTCCAGTTAATGATTTAATCATAAGTATTCCTGAACATGTAGTATTGCCAACTTTGAAGTATCCATTTGTAGCTGCAGGTGGATTAGGAGCGCTGGTGGGAAGAATGAATGGAACATTTGTGGGAATTGTCACTTGCACTGAACCCTCTGATGCCAGATTTCCAACGTTAAATGAAGTTGAAGTCAGTGGTCCAGCCCAAAGCACTATTGGGCCAGAGGTTCCGATTGCGTTTATTGTGACTTTCTCCCCAATGAAAACGGCACTAGGACTGAAGGTACAACTTGCATTAGGGTGTAGACCATCTGTAATCGTGATTTTCAGTGTGCTAGCTCCCCCATTTACATGACCAGTAACATCCTCAACTCGAATCCCGACCGTATAAACTCCAGCAGGAATATTGGTAGGGCTAAGAGCTCTTGAGTATTGGGTAGAACCTGATGAAAGCGTTTTTGAATCCCAGTTTATTTCAAAATAATTATTAGCGTTTGAAGATTGCGAGAGGTCATATGTAATAAATCCACCAGTTGTTTGCTGGTTGCAAGGAGTGCCGCTGGAGCACCAGCTTGGGTCTCCCCAATTATTGCCAGGGGCAAGTGTCGGGTTCAAAAGATAATATCGTACATTGTCAATTTGTGCCCCACTTGAACCAATGACACCAGTGGCCGTAAATTTAAATGATCCGTTGTTTGGTCCAGTTGTCTTGTCAACATGTATGTCTCCAATTGGATTCGTAGGCAGCTGGCTTGCACTCGCTGGTTTCTTATAATTTCTTGTTATTGCAAAGGCTATTAATCCACTTACAATAAGTACCAAAATAATAGCAATTAGTGGAATAATTCCCCGTTTGTGTTTGAAAGCGCTCACAATTCAAGTATGCATGGCAGCAATATTCCTTGTCAACCTATTGAAAGAATCTGACTATAATGATTGCAATTAAAAAACTGGTTATAGGAATAGAAAACAAAGCAACGACAACCAAGTGCTTACGTTTTCGAATAGAAAATACTTGATATAAATCTGGTTCGCTGGCTAGTCGAAAACTGTTGTACTTATTCACAATACTATTTAATAATAATACAAAATTTTAATCAATCTAAGATAAAACGAACTCTTTGGTTAGGAACTTAGTGTGTAAAAATCCGTGAGTGCTAAAAAGTACCCAACGGAGCTTGGTGAATACCGCCATTTGAATTGTAGTTTGCGGGAGTTGGACTAGGTGAGCTTAAGTTTACCCCACCAGAATCACCTCGGCTCGAAAAACTAGTTGGGTTCGAATCTGTTGGAGAAGCTTCAGACGGTGGATTTTCTTTACCTATTCTTTGCAGTTCTCCTGGAGGAACCTCGATGCCCTGAACTGGTCTAGATGCAATCGGCACAGTTTTTACCTTCTTCAGGCCAAAATAAACACCCAAATCTCCTGTTTTGTTATCTCCATATTGACTACTTATATTAACCAGCGCAAAACAACCTACAAAAAGTACAATCAGGCCAACAAAAATCGAAATCCTTTTAACTAGTTCCACTAATTTAAGATTATAATTTAATTGCAGTTCGGTCAACTAAAAAGCTCTGCTACAATAAACATGATGCCTCGAAATCCAGAAAGTGATCCTTCTGCCAAGCTAAGAGTCAAAGATCAAATTCCAAAGTTTAATTTCAATTTCGATTTTAAGAAAGCCTTTAAGGTTACATCTGTTTCTATGGCTCTTGCGGCAATCGGTGCCGGCTGCAAAAGTGCGGAGCAAAAAATCAGCCACGACCTGACACCTACCTCTGTAAACACCGAATTAGCCTCAAAAACACCACAAGAAGCTACGTCAATTCATCCAGGATCGGTAGATATCCAAATTGATTCCAGTATCGACAGCAATATTTCAAATAGAGGCAAGTCTATTGACGTCGATGTACAAGCCATAAAAGACGTGGCCAGTATGGCCCCACTGCCAGACGCGCTAACAGCTGTAATCACAAAAGGTTTTGCCGAACATGCAGAACCAGCGAAAGGCAAAATTTATGTGGGTCGTGATCATGTAAGTTTGGAAACAGAAAAGTACGAAATCGCCCACGAAATAGGCCACGTTCTAGACGTCAAAAATAATCTGGAATTTTTCAAAAAATACTACACTCCAGAACAGATAAAAATTCTTATGGATTTGCGCGAGCAGGCACTAACAGATCCCACCTGGGGACGCGATTACCCCTCTGTCGAAAAAATATTGGCGGATAAAGTGAAAGCGATAACAATCCCCAGGGCTGATTCTACCCTAGATCAGAGATCCTTGGGCAGCGACACATACGCAAACGCCGTATGGATAACCGGACGAAAATTTGCAACTAGAGAAGCACCACCGCAGCCTGGCCAGAGCCAAATACCAGAACAACCCAAAGAGGAGCCAACTTTTAGCCCATTTGACGAGGATCTTAAACCAACCATGGAACTCATAAACCAACTAGCAGCAGAAAGATCAGCGAACCAATATCAATCCTTACAGGAATTTGTATATGCCAATTCTCAACAAGTAGATCAAATTCTCAATAGTTCCGAAATAGGTAAATTTGCCGCCAAAAAGTTTTACTTTTACCTAGAAAAGGGCGTTTTCTCACCTGAAAATACTATCTGGGGAGTACAAAATCCTCCTCAGGCCTTAATCTTTGGGAGATATCAAAGTGATTGGTTTAAATCGATGCAATTTTATATCCAACTTGTTGCCAATGAACAGTACTCATACGGTGAACTAAAAGATTGGCTCTCAACACAATCTTTTGAGAAACAAATATATGTGCCGAATAGCTTCGAATTTCTAAAAGATCTTGCAGATTCCGAAAAATTTCCTGAAATCATCAAGAATGATATCTATGGCCAAGTTTCCACCTCTGTTAGACCTTACTTAGAAAAGATGAACGAATTTAATATCGCAAATGGGAATTCCAAAGACGAGTCCACTCTTGCACCATGGCAAAGAAGATACAATCAGTTTAACCAAGAACATGGACTTGTGGACTTACCTAGCGAGACCTAGCGTTAGCCGTAGGCTCCGGGGTTGGAAAAGTACCTATTGTTCCTTTTAAATTTGTTTGTGGCCCAACTTGTTTAATTCGGGTGTCAACCGGCCCTTGCTTTTTGACCAAAAAAATAGCAATCAAAATCAAGAGCAGAACAAACGCCAAAACATGCAGAAAAACGATATGTTCAGCTGTATCTCCTCGAAAAAATTTCCTCATTATTAATAGTTTACTTGATATTTATCTTGATGCCAAATCCATGAGCAGTTTGGCCACTTATTCATTGCAGTCAGACGTCCCGTCGTTGGATTATAAGGGTCATTAGGATCGCTGTTGCGGATTTGGGAAATTACTGCGGTGACCTGACTAAAAGCCGAATAAATATCCGTATTCGCTGGCAAACCAGCCTCACCAACTGCTGAAACCCAACTACCTGGTTTATATTGATACAAACCGTAATCAGGTGGGTTCTCAGTGTAATTAACTGCATATGGATTCCAGGTGCTTTCACAGCCTGCCAAACCATATAAGAAAGGTGCTAACTCAGTACTTACCAAAGCATGACTTCCGTTCCCCGGAGGCAAATCTTCAAAAACATTAACCCCCACGCCAAAAACATAATCTCGAATTTCCGCTTGGACAGCTCCAACACCATTACTACATGCGGCTACGTAAAAATTGGACATTGAAGGATCTGTTGGCAGAAAGTGCTGAGAACCATTCCAAAGCCTCCACTGATATTGCCTGCCTGGAAATATTGTGTAGAAACCCTTTGTAAAACCATAACCACTAGTTTTTGTATCGTTTTTGACAAATTTATTGTTCCATGTTTGGAAATTATCCCAAGAAAAGTCTATCCAATAATCTCCCTGACCTTGCCATGAGAAAACTACATCGCCAGTTGGCCTGTCTGAGCAATGGTCAGTTCCCCACCTTAAATTACTTGGAGTAGAAGCACCGGCTACTTGACCAAAATTGTTATTCAAATTGAAAGCCGCAGTTCCACATTTTTTACCTTGGTATTTGGCAATAATGCCGAGGTCGGTTGAGGTGATAGTACCGCTAGCATTCATGTCGTATCGTTTTGCATAATTTGAGGGATTAAAGTGGGCAGCAGCAAGGTCCAAATCTGTTTGGTTAACAACTCCGTCATCATTAACATCTGGCGGCCATGCACCCGGCCCACAAGCACGGTTTGGATCTGTACCAATATAGGTTTCAACGCTGTCTGTAAATCCGTCATGATCTGTGTCCGCTGTAGCAATAGCACAGGTAGGAACGGGTCCAATTTTCAAGCTTTTGCCCAGCAAATCGTATCCACTGCTCACCCCGTTGGTGGTCGCACTTACAGCTAAGTAATAGGTAGTATTGGCACCCATTGATAAATTGCCGTTGGAGACCCAAGTTACTCTAGAATTATTACCGTTATTCCATAAACCGGTTCCGCTCACACTGTTTTGAAGACTGGTCTTTATTGCGTAATCTCCATTTGTTGGGTGATCATAAGTTAGTCTTGCTGTGTAACTGGAAGCGCCAGTCGAAACTGTCCAGTTGAAGGCAATGTCGCCACCAAACCTCTGGCCCGTATTGAGACAGTTTGGCAACCCCACTACTCCCGTAGGTGTTGGCACAGAGCCGCCTGAATTTGTTCCGCAGATTGGAACTGGCCCAATCTTAAAACTCTTTCCTACTAGGTCATACTTGCCAATGGAATTTGCACCAGAGGCACTAACAGCCAAGTAATATGTTACTCCGGCATCCAGAAACAAATTACCATTGTTAACCCATGCGACGTTAGGATTATTTCCACTATTCCACGAAGCGGTACCGCTAGCGAAGTTTTGAGGAACTACTTTAATTGCGTAGTCGCCATTGGTCGCATGATCAAATGTTAACCTTGCCGTATAACTTGTTGCTCCTGCACTTGTTGTCCAGTTAAAAGCTAATTCTCCGCCAAACTTTTGCCCCTGATTGACGCAAGTTGGCAAGGCAGAAACACCAGTTGGCGTCGGTATGTCCAAAGCTGGCACGGAAGGGGCGCAGGCGACTGTCGTTCCAAATGATTGAGCAAGCGCAAGGTATGTTCGTCCATCGCTCGTTGTACCCCTAATTCTCCATAAATACGATTTACCATTTATAAAACCTTTCAGGTCATAACTCGAAGCACTTGTAGATATTGGAATGGTCTGGATTGTACCAGGTTGGCTGAAATCTTTCGAGTAGGTTATTTCTATAAAGTTTGAACTAAAGTTTCCCTGCGAAGGCAACCAAGTAAAGTGCACCATGACATTATTAGGTTCTGGATCCGTGTTACAACTTGGTGTCGCAGATAAAACTACGGGCTTTTTGCTTGCGGTAAAAGTAACTGGGTTTGATATTTCGGCCAGCCCAAATATAACTACCGCACGATAAGTTCCTGCGTCCAAATTGCCAAATGTGTAAGTATTTTGCCCATTGGGAATAGCACCACTGTCGTAAACTTTTCCCGTTTGTTGATTTTTAGCAACTAAACCAATCGATCCATTTGATGTTCCAAAAGTAAAAGTGGCCGAATCGAGGTTTACTGTCGGATTGTTGAGAAGCCATGGGATCGTAAAGTAAACTCGGTTCGAAATTTCTGTATATCCAAATGCTAACAAAACAGCCGAATAATTTGCTGGCGCACCCTCCCAAGATATAGAAGAAACACCATTGGCAATTGCTCCAGAATCGTACGCAACTGTGTTTGTGTCAGTATTCAAAACAACAAGTGCAAAGTTGCTATTTCCAGCAGGGTTAAAGTTAAAAGTAATGTGAGACCCGGACTGAGAACCCGACAATGTCCAGCCAGCGGCCCTAGCTTGAGTACCACCCACAACCAAACGGACAACTAAACAAAAAATTGCAATTACGACAATTGATTCGACTAAAACGAGTTCAAATGAAAAAAGAGGAGAAAAGTTCCTCAACGTTTCGTAACGAAGATGTTTCATTGGCAGGCTATATATTCAGCCTACTGCCAAAAGATGATAACTGTCAAGGAATTTATTGAGTACCTGTCGTCGAAGGCATGTTTTTCAATTCGACGGTTTTATCTCCCCCAAAAAGGTTTTTGGCAACAATTAAAACAACCATCAATAAAAAGGCAATTACCAAAACGTGGAGAATCAAGTAATATCTTCGTTTAACGTTCATAATTTAAATTTAACATAATTGGAAACTTGTTTTCCGTTATAATATATAAAGGCCTTGTAATTAGCCGGATAACCACTCCACGTAAAAGTTTTTGTGCCCACATCCAGCCAACCTGTATTGAAAGCCACATCCCCCGTTTGCTCACTCCTAATAACTACCGAACTGTAGCCATTCATGGCAGGGTCGAAATTAAAAACAACCGCTCCCCCCACTACTTCTCCGCTAAGTTTCCAAGCGTCCTTATTAACCAGACGACCCGCATAACCGACTGTCACCAGCAATATAAAGACCCCAACTACTACTGCGCATTCAACAAGCAAAATTTCAAAAGAGAATAAGATTGGCGGCAATGGCTTAAATTGTTTTTTAGGCTGAGTTTCGTCTTGCATTTTTCTATAATAACAAATTTACAAAAAGAGGTTTTAGTAGGTCTTTCCTTTTTTGGTTAATATGCTATTTGAAATTCCAAAGCTATAAATTGTTTTATAGGTCTTTTTACTATCACTCAAAATCTTTGTCTGCCAGCCAATATTTGTTTGCGATATCCTGCCAGCCACTTTTTATAAATTGGAATCAAATCTTGCGCGTTTCTTTCTTTTAACTCTTGATTAATAACACCCCCATGATGCGGAAACTTAAACATTCGCCTATTCATACTCGAAAAGCCATGAGCGTAATGGCACAGCTCATGCGCCAGGGTGTATTGCACAACTCCAACAGGAACGGAATCATCTTGAAACATAGAAGTAATAGTAATTAAGCTTTTTTGAGGCCGATCACCAATTCTGATCAAACGATTAATTACCCCCTCCTGGGGCTTTTTGATACTTCTATAACTAACCAGCCTTATAGATCCAAAACGAAATTTGGCGTTTCTACCCCACTTAACTCCAATTGGATTAGTAATTTCAACGTTTGAAAAATATTTTTTGAGAAGAATTTGTAGCTGATCCTCAAGCCAGGCATGATCACGCATTAATAGAATTTTAATGCGACCCAGTTAAATAATCAAACTTACTTCTTTAAGTCTATATAACAAGCTTTGTCGGGAAATTTTGTTCGGTCGAAGTTTGTAGAGCTAGAAAATACGGCGGTTTTAGAGTCTTTCGGATTTTCAAAAGTAAACCATTCACGGGTACTATCTGCGGACATGGGCTTAGAAGGATCATTGCCATTGACAACCGCAGCTCGAGGTATTGTTACTCCCTTTGACAAATTCCCAATAAGGGAACCGGGGTCTGCATCGATTTCAGCCGATGAGTTGGGTTTATCTCTCATTTTGGCACCATCCTCGATTACCACCAAATCATGGGCTAAACAATCTTCAGGTAAATTCGTAAGGGCTGTCTTGGCGACAACTTGTTCTTCTGTTGGCGATTGGAGTCTGTTATTTAAAGCCAAACTTACTAAAAGCGCAGCAGATCCGAAAAAGCCTGCCAAACCTGCAGCACGCATTGAGTTTCTTCTCGATCTTGCAGCTTGCTGTTTGCTTAGAGCATGAGCCCTGAGTAAGCTTTGCTCTACCGGATTATCATTGTTTGCCGGATGAGATAAACGGTTAGATGTATCAAGACTTTCGTTTCGCTCGAATTGGCTCATTATTATGTATTATAGGTTATTATTTACGCAGAGTCAACTGTTCAGTGCTAATAATCCACGAACACTTTAACAATATTATTTGAAACATCAACAACCCCTTTTTGAACGTTAAACTCCAAAGGTCTTCCGTTTTCATCAACAGCTGTAATGTTTCCCGTAGCCACGGTCACAAAATTCTCGTGCATAGGCAATATGTCAAAAGGCCCACGCTCATTAACAGAAGATACACTACGCACATAGCCTAGGTAATTTAAGTAACTTTTGTAGTTAGGGGGAAATATAGCCAAATAAATCAAATTTTGCCTAGCTGCTACTTCCATTTTATTCCAAATCTCCTATCGAACCCATATACATTAACTTCGCTGGATCCCATTCATCCAATCGACCCGAAAGAATAGACTGCACATCACGAACAGTATCGGCGCGCTTTACGTATGCGCCAGCTCTAGAAGTTTGGTTGGTAACCATGAAAGCATTTTGCGTCATGTAATTTAGAAGCATTCGAGACCTTCGATAAATAATTCTGTCCTCAGGCGACAATTCCTGCTCACCGGCAATCGATACTATCTTATCCAAAAAATTAAACTTCGAAAGGATCTTTACCGATTCAAGATAAGCTTCGTAGTGCTCCCGACCAATAAAATTTGGATTCATAAGCCCGGAGGATGAAGCAAGAATATCAACTGCTGGCCTTCTGCCTTCTTCGGCAACGCTTCTTGACAAAATTATTTGTGAATCAAAGTAAGGAGTTAAAGATTGCACACCGCTGTCTGTAAAATCATCAGCGGGCACATAAACTGCCTCCACTGTAGTTATAGAGCCATTCCCAGATGACACCAGTCGCTCCTGAAAAATTCCGATATCACTGGTCAGGGTCGGTTGATACCCATCCTCTGAAGGAATAGTGTTCAGAAGCGTTGAGAGCTCATTTCCCGCCTGAATAAAGCGGTAAGCATTGTCTACAAAGAATAAAACATCGCGGTCTTCCTCGTCGCGAAAGTACTCCGCCAAAGACGCGGCGGCATATCCTGTTCTAAATCGCACAGCCGGACGCTCATTCATTTGCCCAAACACTAAGGCTACGTTGGGCAAAACATTATTTTCGGTTAGATTCTCAAGCATTTCTTTTGCTTCTCGAATACGCTCCCCGATCCCAGCAAAAATATTGATACCTTTGTGAAAGATCGAAACATTGTGCATGAGTTCTGTCAAAATAATGGTTTTACCCACTCCTGCACCCCCAAAGATACCTATCTTTCCACCCTTCAAAAAGGGCGTGAAAAAGTCCACCACCTTGATTCCTGTCTCTAAAATTTCTCTGCTAACTTTTGCCGATTGATAGTTTGGCCCATTACCATAAATAGATTTCATTTTCTGGGACTTTATTTCTCCCTTACCGTCTTGAGCAGTGCCAAAAACATCAATCACACGGCCTAAAAGTTCGCTGCCCACGGGAATATTAATTGTGTCAAAAAGACGCAAAACTTTGGCTCCCCGGTAAAGCTTGGTGGGGTCTGTAAATGAGATGCAATAGACCGTATCTGTAGCACTCGAACCATAAACTTCAAGGCGAACGGTATTATCCTCAGCTAAAGTTAATAGTTCATGACGGGAAGGTTTTCCGGCTGCAAACGACACTTCTACCAGGTCACCTACGATACCGGTTATCACTCCATTGCTCTCATCTGCCATTTCTTGACCTCCTTTGTGTTTTAAATCTTAAATTTGGCATTTGAATCTATCTACCTCCAACTGTAAAAATCCCGGCATTGCCCCACAGCCCTCGTGCTCCATAAAGTTGGGTTTGTTTTCTATTATTAACATCCTTATTTAGTCTCAATTTAAATTTTGCCAGCTGAGAATATGCAAGGTTAATCCGCTCAGCGATTGCACCAATTTCAAAAATCTTAACTGCTACAGCGTTTTTCGTAAGCCCAGTCTCATAAAGTTTCTGCAAAAAGTTACTGGCTATAATTTGCTTCTCCAAAAGGGCCAAGGCATTATTTTCGCGAGGCTCAAAGTCATACTTTTTAACCTGGGTTACATTTGCAACTACCACATTTTTAGAAATATCCTCTCGTTTAAGTTCTGTTGTTAAGATACTTTTATATTGTCCATAGTAAATTACGATTTCAGCGTACTGAACGATCTGCTCATTAACCCTAGTAATTATGTTCCAGTCGGGTTTATCGTCACTAAAATCAAAATAAACCGCATTTGGCGCATTGAAGCCTGCTTTAGCTAGTAGATCCTTACCTACTTCTCCGACAACAATTGCATCGGCCCCACCCTGCCTGAACTCAGCAATAAAGAGCTTGACCAAAGAATTAATCAAATTTCCCCAATACTTACTCTCAGAAGAAACCAGAATTAAAACTTTCTTTTTTTTAGGCACCCTATATGCCGCCGAAAGCAGCAAATCTTTATTTTTTTTGCCAGAAACTGCAGCTACTTTTGCGGAGCTATAAGTTTCTTGGGCTTCGCGCAGATAATTGCCAAGCTTAGACATTTCCTCTCTGTTAACGTCCATCTTTCGTGCCGCAGTGTGTTCAAAAACACGAGTTATAGAGGAAATGTTCTCTAGTGATTCTTCGAGTTTTTTCAAAAGCAGTTTGGAATTCACGGTTTAATATCTAATATACCCTAACTTAATAAAAAAGGAGAATCTTAGCTTGTTGTCGGAGTAGGCTTGGATTTCTGAGAGTTTTGGGAATTCAAAATGTCTACCACAGATTTGTCCGCAGCACCTAAACTGGGTGCTATAACTAGCTTCTCAGCCGGCCTTCCCAACACTTTTTCAAAATATGTCATGTTAACCGTGATCAGATTTTTTAATTGATCAAGGGTTTTACATCCCTCAAGAGAAAGAATAAATTTATCGATTTTATTTCCGTTTGCCAACTCAAACAGTTTTGCAACTTCCCCCTCAATTATTTTCCCTTCTTTTTGTGCCCAGAAATCGGCAATATAGAGTCCGATTATGATTATTTGCAAGTTCCTAGTATATATAATATTGGCGTCCTGATTAAAAATTATATCGAGTTTGGCGCTGTTTTTGATGTACTGCATAGTCAGCGGTGTAAGCTCTACACCAAATCGGCCAAGCTCCTCTGCCCGCCTTGCTTGGGTAATTCTCCGAATAATCTCAAAATTAATTTCCCTCTCAAGCGGCGATTTAGTTTGGTTACCGACGCGGGAAACCGAAAGTGTGAACGAAACAGCTGGATGTCGTCCTTTTTTTAGCTCCGCCGAATCAAAAAAAATGTGCCCGTCGGTCATAGCCATCAAATTTGTTTGTATGTAGCCGGAAAGATCGCCATCTAACGTTTCTGCAATTGGCAAAAGCGTAATGCTTGCCTCCTGACCATTGTCTAAACGAATATTTCCTGCCCTTTCCACCAAACGTGCATGCATATGGAAAATATCTCCGGGGTAAGACTGTCGACCGGGTGGCCTCCGAGAAAGTAGTGATATTTCTCGATAAAACTTCGCATGCATTGTCAGGTCGTCGAAAACAACCAGTACATCTTGTCCGGCGTCTCGAAAGTGCTCGGCAATTGACATAGCCGAAAAAGGAGCCAAATAAACCATGGGGGCTGGGTCAGAACTGGAAGCTGCAATCATTATGACTTTGTCAAAAACTCCCATCGATTTTAAATATTCCTCAACAAATTTGGTGTCAGACTTTTTTTTGCCCACCGAAACAAAAATGCAAATTTTTCCCTCTCGCACCTGATTAACAACAGCCTGCAGAGCAAAAGTCGTTTTTCCGGTTTTTGGATCTCCCAAAATTAGCTGTCTCTGCCCATGGCCGAGTGGGTAAAGCATGTCAACGGACATAACTCCGGTCACCAAAGATCGCTTAACCCTCGCCCGACGAGTAATTCCAGGAGCTGGTGGATCTACATTTCTATATTTGAAGAGTTTGGAGTCAATTAACCCCAAATGATCTTGGCTAACTCCAAACGGATCAATGATTCTACCCAAAAAACTATCTGAAACTGGTACTTGAAAATACTCATTTGTGCGCACAACTTTCATATCATGAATGATGTCTCTACCTTCAAAGATCATGACTTCAACCAGTTCCGGCAAGACAGCGTTTACAATCCCAACCATCCCATTTTCCGTAACTACAAGCTCGTTAATCCGCACATTTGGAAGACCATTAACGTAGAAAATAGAAGAAATAATCGACTGCACATAGCCAATCTCCCCAGTTTCTTTAAAGTATGATTCAAAATCTTTCATACCTAATTAGTTAACAAACTTTTTCAAAACACTTTCGAGCTGTATGTCCAATGTTTGTCGCGATATTCTTCCTTCAAACTCAAAAACAGCCCCGCCAACTATATACTCGTCGACCAAAACATCAAGTATCGCTTTCTTCCCAAGTAAATTGCTTATCTGGGTGGAAATTTTCTCAATAAAATTATTTGTTGGAGAAAAAGCCAAAGTTACCTTAACCTGAGGTAAACGTTTCAAGTATTCAATTAGATCATGCAGAAAATTTAGCTGATTTTTGTCGCCTGTGGGCTCCGCTCCCATTTTTTCAATTTCATCAAACAACAAAAGCGTGCTGCTAGTCGTAAAATCTCGAGCTTTTTGCGAAATAAAGCCCTCCTTCGCACGAAAAAGAGAGCGTTCAATAAGGGCCAAATCGTCTAATATTCGCAGCAAAGCTCGAGTATCGAAGATAATACTCTCAAATGGTTTAAAGGCGCTCGCCATATCAGCCTTTTTGATAAGAGCAGGTGCAACAACAGTTGATTTAGGGAGTTCTTTTTTTATCATCCAAATACTCGATCCTTTTTGGCTCGCTCGAGTGCTTTACTTACTAAATCTTCATGCTCAGAAAGGCTGATTGCCCGCCCAATTACCTCGCGAGCCGCCGAAAAAACAATCTGGCGAATCTCTGAGTCAATTTTTTCCAGTTTATTTTTTCTATACTCGTCAATTTCATGCTCAACTCGAGCCAGGGAATTTGCTACAAAAAATTGGCTCTCTTTTACCTGCTCTTCTTCTTGTTTCTGGATAAAATTACTAATCTCCAAACTTTTCTCTTGAGTCAGCTTGGCCATCGCCAAGGCAAATTTCTTAACTTCGCCTTCAATATTTGAACTTGAGGCTCGAGTTATTTCTTCAATCTTGGCAAGAGCCAACTCTTCAATTTTATTAGATAAATCGCTGCGAAAATTTTTATCCGAAGCTAAAAATTTCTCCTCGTCGTGATAAGTATTTTTAATTTTTAGATAAATGAGAATTAGCAAAACTACACAAACGGCAGACAAACCAAGTGCGCTATAACTAATAATTTCAGTCGGCAGTAGTAACATTTTAAATCTTAAATATTAATTCTGAGCTCTTAAGATGAATCATTTTCCCAAAAATATTATAGCGGCTGCAGCACCAAAACCTAAAGCCATTATAAGAACTACAACAAATCCGGACACAAACATGCTTCTCATAATTTGGGCGCGAGCCAGGGG